>JAEUQN010000002.1 GCA_016789725.1 Blastocatellia bacterium
AAGGTTCGCCCTACAACAAGGCGACGTATACGGAATTGCTGAAGCTGCAATACGAGATTTATATCAACGCCAAAAAAGGCGGGCTGCTTTCGATTGAAGAAGACGTCAACAATCCGGCGGCATCTTCGATTTTCTCGAAATATCCCAGTTTTCTGGCGAATCACCACGCCGTAGATTTTATGACGGATGCGCTGAAAATGATGGTCAACGGTGCAGCGCAGCCCGAAGAAATCGAAATGTCCATGGAAACCGAACTCGAAACGCATCACGCCGAAAGCGCCATTGTGCCGGGCATCCTGACGCGCGTCTCGGATTCGATGCCGGCCCTGGGCATTGTCGCTGCCGTGCTCGGTATCGTCGTCACGATGCAACATTTGGACGGTCCACCGGAAGAATTGGGCCATCACATCGGCGCGGCGCTGGTGGGCACGTTCCTCGGCTTGTTGTTGTCGTACGGCATGTTGGGGCCAATTTCGGCCAACCTGGAAAACCTGGCGCACGACGAGGCCAAGTATTACGCCTGCATCAAAACGGGGCTGACGGCCTTTGCCAATGGGGCTGCGCCGATGACCGCGATTGAATTTGCGCGCAAGGCGATCTTCAGCTTTGACCGTCCGCCCACTGCCGAGCTTGAACCACAACTGAAGGAGATCAAACCGCGATGAGTGCCGCAACAAAAGGCAAGAAAGACGAACCGGAAAAGAAACCCCGTCGCCGCATTAAGAAAGTGGCGGGACACGGTGGACATCACGGTGGTTCATGGAAAGTGGCTTATGCCGATTTTGTGACCGCGATGATGGCGTTGTTTTTAGTGCTGTGGTTATTGTCGCAGGCCGACACCAAACTGAAATCATCTGTGGCTAATTACTTTCGCTCGGCGGGGGTGTTTGAGACACAAGCCGGAGGCATTTTGGGCGGTCCCAAAAAAGTGAGCGAAGACCCTTCACCTGATGCCACAATTGAGCAAACGATGCTCAACCAAGTCGCCGAAGAATTGAAGAGGCGAGTCAACAGCAGTGCCGAGTTGTCGGGGTTCAAGGATCGCGTCAAAATCAGCCTGACGGAAGAAGGTCTCACGATTCAAATTATAGATAAAGCGGACCGCGTAACCTTTGCTTCCGGGAGTGCTGAACTGAGTCCAGAGGCTAAGGTCCTACTGGCTGAAATTGCGAAAGCCATCTGCCCGTTGCAAAACTCCATTGCCATTGGTGGACACACCGATAAGAATTTATTTCCCGCCGGATCATCATATACCAATTGGGAACTGTCTGCCGACCGCGCCAATGCGGCCCGTCGTGCGCTGGAGGCTGGTTGTGTGAAAGCCGAGCAGATGCGCCGTGTCATCGGGTATGCCGACACCGAATTGTTGTATCCAAATCAGCCTGTGGCCGCCGCCAATCGTCGCATCAATATCACTCTTTTGCGGATAAACACCGCATCCAAAACCAGTGATGGCAAGAAGCCCAAGATCGTAGAAGAAACTACGACTCCAAAAGAGCGCAATACAGATGAGGAAGAAAACTCGTCAGAAAGCGTCGAAAGCAAAGGCAAAACGAAAGCAACAAAGAATGCAGAAGCGGAAGAGTCTGATATGGAACCGAAAGACAGTGAAAAAGAACACGCCAAGCCCAAATCCGCTCGCACGAAACCGGTCGTTACGGCGGAAGGCGATGAACCCAAAGCCAAGCCACATAAATAAGCGTTTCAGGGTGCCTTGGCTGACGTCTATGCCGTTCCGTTTTCGAGGTCGGCGAGAACGTCTTCCTGGTGACGGAATCCCGTGTTTGACTACCGGAGTCTCGTCAGTTTCCGTTCTCTACAACTATCCGGTTTACCGCCTACCTTGGATAACTCCTTAGAAATCCGTGAGATTTGCACCCAACTAAGTGAGGACCAAGTGCGGCACGCAACTCGCTAATGACTTCAACGGAGGTCTGTTATTTGGAGGTTTTATGTCTGATACACCAGCACCCGCTGCAGCATCTGAAGAGGGTAGCGCAAAAAAGAAAAAGCCATTACTCCTAATCATCATCGCAGTAGTTGTGTTAGCGGTGGGTGGCGGCGGTGCATTTTTCTTCCTCAAACGCGGCAGTGCGGCTGAGGGTGAAACGACCGAAAAAGAAAAGAAGCCCGAAAAGGGTAAAAAGAAAGCCAAGGATGAAGACGAAGAGGAAGAAGAAGACTCTGCCCACGAAGAACAGGCCAGCACCGAATCCGGCAAAGAAGGGAAGACTGCAAAATCAAAATTCAGCATCAAGAAACTGGATTTGCCTGACGACAAGGATGTCAAAAAGGTAATTGAACTGCAGCCCTTTGTGGTGAATTTAGCAGACCGAGAAGACTCTCGATATTTGCGCATGAGTGTCAGCATTGGAGTCGGTGAAACCGCTGAAGAAAAACCGGATCCGATTTTGCTGACCCGCGTGCGTAACGCGATGCTGGCGGTCCTGACCACCAAAACCGCCGACGAAATCCTGACCCCGGAAGGCAAAGCCATTTTGCGCAAAGAGCTTTTGAAAGCGGCGCGCGCGGCTATCGAAGAACCTCATATCGAAGCGATTTACATTACGGATTTCATTGTGCAGATGTAATTGACCGGAATCTTTATGACCGAAGAATTGTTGCGTGCGGCAAATGAGAGCGAGATTGACTCCTGGCGTTATTTCAACGATTTGCCAGTGCCGCTTTCGATTGAAATTGGGCGCGCCACTTTAACCGCGCGCGCCATTCTGGAGCTGGAGCCGTCCAGCGTGATTCAACTTTCGCGTTCAACGGGCGACGGCGTAGATGTATTAGCTGGCGACCGTCGCATTGCACGCGGTGAGATCGTCATGATTGAAGACCATACGGGCGTTCGCATCAACGAGATCATCGCTGAAGAGCGATCTGCTGCTTAGTTTTTCCCCACAACCCAAAATGAAAATAAATAACCCATTTACCAATAGTTTTCTCATTGCCTCAATGATCGTACTTTGCGGTCTTTGTATTTTGGCACAGTCGAAAGAAGACTCTTCGGCAACCCGTGTCTTGGTGGCCGAGACCTCTTCATCCGCTCCTAAAAATGGGGCGACCTCTGTGAAGGAGCATCCTTCGTCCGAAAAAACAAAATCGGCATCTTCTTCATCCAATGACAAGAATGCCAAAGAGTCTAAGCCGGAAGTCAAGGCATCGCCACCACCACCTTTAGCGTCTGTTCCAGAAGCGAAAACGAAAGAAGAAGTATTGCCATTCAAGCTGAATGAGCGAGCAGAATTGGCGACCGAAACACCCAGTGCGAGCGGGATGTTGTTGCGAACATTCGGCGCATTGTTATTGATTATTGGCTTTATCGCTGCTGCCGGTTGGGGCTTACGCTATTTCGGATTAATCAACTTTGGCAAGCAACAAGGCGAAGCGGCTGGGCTAAAGGTCATGGACACGGTGCAACTCGGTGATCGTCGTACGCTGACCATCGTCAGGTTTGGTGAGCGAACGTTACTCATCGGGTCCACTCCGCAAGGGCTGACTTTGTTGGCAGAGCAAGCCGATGAGGTGGAAGTGCCAAATAATTTTATGCCGCCAGTTCGTACTGTGACCGATTTGCTGGACGTCAACGGGCAACCACAGTTTGAGCAGGAACTGGCACGGGCTTCACTGATTAATACCCCGTGGAGTGACGGGAGAGTGCAATAACGATGAACGCCATGCTTCTTCGTTACAAGCTGAAATCGGTGCTAATGGTCGTCCTCTGGATGGTACTTATCGCGCCGACCGCCATCGCGCAGGATGCCTCTGTACCGGGCCTTGATCTCAGCAAAACGAGCGGATCATTGCCTGTACAAATTATGGTGTTGCTCACGTTGTTGAGCTTCATCCCGGCGATCCTGATTTCGATGACCTGCTTCACGCGCTTGATCGTCGTCTTTCACTTTTTGCGACAGGCGCTCGGCACACAGGAAGCGCCGAATAATCAGGTCATCATTGGCCTTTCATTATTTCTGACCATGTTTGTGATGGCTCCGGTGATGACACGCGTCAATCAGGATGCGTTGCAACCCATGCTGGCCGGGCAGGTCACGCAAACACAGGCGATTGAGCGGGCGCTGGTGCCGTTGCGGGCGTACATGCTCAAACACACGCGCGAACGCGACCTGGCGCTCTTTATCAAAATCTCGAACAGCGCCATGCCGAATTCGCCGGATGATGTAGCGACCACAACATTAGTTCCGGCCTACATGATTTCCGAATTGAAAACGGCCTTTCAAATCGGCTTTGTGTTGTTCATCCCATTCCTGGTGATTGACCTGGCGGTATCATCCGTTTTGTTGTCAATGGGCATGATGCAATTGCCGCCAGTCGTGGTCTCCATGCCGCTCAAGATTTTGCTGTTCGTAATGGTGGATGGTTGGTACTTGATAGTTGGTTCACTGGTCAAAAGCCTCTATTAACAAAATTGAGAATTGGAAATTAGGTTTGAGATGGATGGGAATCTCTCTGCCATTTTTCAATTTTTAATTCTCAACTCTTAATGCAGGATGCCTATGTCTGATGCACTTGTGATGACGCTGATTCAGCGGGCGTTGGAAACTTTACTGGCGGTTATTGGGCCAATGTTGGGCGTGGCGGTGGTGGTTGGTATCGGCGTGAGTTTGATTCAAACGCTCACTTCGATTCAGGACCAAACGTTTTCCTTCGCGCCGCGCGTGGCCGCTATCTTCGGCGTGTTTTTGCTGACATTTCCGTGGATTTTGCAAATTCTGGTGACCTTCACGAACGCATTGTTTGGCGATTTCACGCAGTACATCAAGTAATTGAAATTTGACAGCTAATAGTTCCGCATCACTGGCAGTCAATTTTCAATTCCCACCGATATGGAACCCTTCATCATCCCACTGCGTCCGATTCTGATCTTCATGGTCGTGCTTGCGCGCGTGGGTGGTGTGGTGACGTTTGCGCCGTTTTGGAATCACAAAGCCGTCAATGCCAAAATTCGTGCTGTGCTGGCAATGATGATCGCGTTGATTCTCACGCCCGTATTGATGCCGCACGTGCCAACGCCACCAACCGAAGTACTGAATCTGGTTTTGTTGCTCGGTGGAGAATTGATGATCGGCTTTATTCTGGGTTTTGCTGGACGCCTGGTCTTCAGCGCCTTGGAAATGGCAGCGAGTCTGGTTGGCTTTCAAATGGGCCTGTCACTGGCGAGCACGATTGATCCGGCAACGCAGGCGCAAACCGCTGCGCTCGGTATTTTGGCGCAGATGCTTGGACTAATGGTGATGTTGTCGGCGGACGGGCATCATTGGATGTTGGAAATTACGGTTCGTAGTTTTCAGGTTGTATCACCGGGCGGCTTCGCCATGAACGGTTCTATGGCCGAAATGATGCTCCGGCTTTCTGCGGACGCCTTTGCTGTTGGGGTTGCGCTCGCATCTCCAGCCATCATCGTGCTGTTATCCTTGGAAAGTTTGCTCGCCATCGCCGGACGCGTTGCCCCTAAATTGGAAGTTCTGATTCTTGGTTTCCCCCTCAAAATCGGCGTCGGGCTCTGGCTGATTGGGGCCTCCGTTTTCTTCCTGCCTGGCGCGATCCGTACGGCCTTTACAACGCTGCGCCACACGGTCACTCGTTTGTTGGGTGTGATGTAAGTCCATAGATTTTTCATGGCATCAAATCGTACTGAAAAACCGACTCCTAAACGCCGCGAGGATGCGCGGAAAAAAGGGCAAATAGCCCGCCGCCCGGAACTGGCTGCGGCCATTGGCTTCCTGGCGGCGTTGCTGATGTTACGAATGCTGAGTGAGCATATTCTGCAAAACATCACCGTTTTTATGACGGGTACGATGTTGAAGGCGAGCAGTGATTTCACGCTGACGCCGCTGGTTGCAACGAACCTGTTGATGAGTGCTTTTGCCCGTTTGGCTGTCCTGTCACTGCCGATCATCGCGGCAATTCTCGTGGCGACCATCGCCAGCAATTTTGCACAAGGCGGATTGAGCTTTACGCCAGAAGCACTCAAGCCCAAAGGAGATCGCTTCAATCCCATCAAAAATCTGCAAAATGCTCTTGGAATGAACGGCGCTGTTCAATTTGCCAAAGGCGTTTTGGTGGTTGGTGTGCTAACGGCTGTGTGCTATAGCACGATGAGGCAGGCAATGGGCGAATCGCCATCCCTGGTGGGCGCACCCGCACCGCACATTCTGATGACGGTTGGCGATTTACTGTATCGGTTAGGATTGCGTGCAGGAATGGTCGTCCTGGCGGTTGCAATCCTGGATTATGCCTACGGTTGGTATCGGCACGAGAAATCCTTGAAGATGACGAAGCAGGAGATCAAAGACGAATACCGCCAGCAAGAAGGCGATCCGATGGTCAAGGGCCAGCGCCGCCGGATGGCACGGGCTATGTTGCAACGTCATATTGCCACGGAAGTGCCGAAAGCGGACGTTGTGGTCACCAACCCAACGCACTTTGCGGTCGCGCTGCGCTATGACCACGAGCATCACGCCGCTCCCATCGTGGTGGCGAAAGGCGCGGATGACATGGCAAAGCGCATCCGTGAAATTGCACGAGCAAATAATGTTCCTATCATCGAAAACCCACCGCTGGCACGTTCGCTATATCGCACGGTCGAAATTGGGCGAGTGATTCCGGCTGAACTGTTTCGCGCGGTGGCCGAATTGTTAGCATACGTCTATCGCCAACGAGTGGGCCAGACTCATTAAATGGTTAGCGTCCTTTGAAATGGGGCTTGCGCTTTTCGTGAAACGCTGCGGTACCTTCTTTTACGTCTTCACAGTAATTCGACACGAGCGTTGCCATTGCCGCATCTTCCAATGCATTTTCCAAATCCATCGCCTGCTGTTTGTACATCATTCGTTTTGTCAGGCGAATCGCAATCGGCGGCCCTTCGGCCAACGCGATAGCCCACGCCTGTGCCGTTGGCATCAAATCTGTGTCCGGCACGACTTCTGTCACCAGTCCTAATTCTTTGGCTTGCGCCGCCGGATAGACTTCGGAAAACAGCGACATTTTCAGGGCATTTTGTAAGCCCATATATTTCGGAAACAAATACGCGCCACCTTCATCAGGGATCAACGCAAACTTCAAACTTGTATCGCCGACCCGAGCGCTTTCCGCTGCGATACGAAAGTCGCAACACAAGGCGAGCGTCAATCCACCCGCGACTGCCGGGCCATTGACTGCCGCAATCGTTGGCTTGTCAAAGCGGCGTAGCATCGTCACCAGTTGATGCATGTTCTCGCGCATTTCGAGCAAGGATTCCATTCGATGCCCGCGATAGCGCGCTGGGTATTGGAAGTCTGTGCTGATGTCGCCGCCCGAACAAAAGCCTCGCCCCGCTCCGGTGATGATGACCGCACGCACTTGATCATCATCGCGCGCATCGGCCAAAGCCGCGACGATTTCATGCACCATCACTTCTGAATAAGCATTGAGTTTGGTCGGACGATTCAAGGTGATCGTGGCGACGTGATTTTCTTTGGCGTAAAGGATTTGCTGAAAGTCCATTTGCTTTTCCTCTTCATCTACGGAGCCACACGAAGAATCACGAAGGAATCAACAAAATCAAAAGGCAAAGGGCAAAAGGGCGGCACTTACTTTTGATTTACAGATTAAGAAAATCATCTTCCGACCTTTTGATTTTTGATATTTGCCTTTTGCCTTTTGATTTTTCCTGGCTCCTTCGTGCCTCTTCGTGCGGCCTCGTGGAAAGTTATTTTCCGGTGAAGTTCGGCGCGCGTTTTTCCATAAATGCGCGCACGCCTTCCTTGTGATCTTCGGTCATCCCACAGCGCAAATGCGTTTCGGCTTCGCGGTCGAGCAACGTCCGAAAGTCGGTGTTTTGTGCGAGGTTGATATTAGCTTTCATATAGCGATAGCTCGTTAACGGACCGTGCGCAATGCGAGCCGCGACTTCACTGACCTGTGTCATCAAATCCTCGTGCGCGACAACGCGATTGATTAAGCCGAGGCGATAGGCTTCAGTGGCGTCAATGATGTCCGCAAGAAAGAACATCTCTTTCGCCTTTGCCGCGCCGACGTAGCGCGCCAGGGTCCAGGTGGTGCCGAAGTCGCCCCCGAAACCAACTTTGGCATACGCCGTTCCGAATTTCGCTTGCTCCGATGCGACCCGCAAATCACAGGACAAACAAATGCCCAGCCCTGCGCCCATCGCAAACCCATTCACGGCGGCAATCGTGACTTTGGGGCTGTTATAAAGCTGCCATGACAATTCCTGAGCTTGCCGCAAGCCGTCAATTTGTTGCTCCAATGACTCCGGCTGCGCATTCTCTTTGGCCATGTTAGAAACATCGCCCCCCGCACAAAATGCGCGTCCCGTGCCCGTCAAGACAATCGCGCCAATGTCAGGATCGCGGCTCCATTGTTTGAGCAAGTCGAGAGCTTGCCCAATTAAATCGCGGCTCAGCGCGTTGAGCTTGTCCGGGCGATTGAAGGTTAAGGTGGCGACTTTGTTTTCGATGTGAGTCAGAATTACTGCGTCAGACATTCGATTCTCCTTTGGGTTGATGGTTAATCTGTGTGGGAAGGGATACTAAAGCAAAGCGCACCAGATTGGTACAGTTCAGCTCATTCCTTCACCTCGCACTGGAGTATTGTTTCTTGATAGATTGTTTCCCTGTTGACAATTTGTCGGAGAATGATTATATTCGCAGGCGTTGACAGGGAGATCGAAGATGCCAAAAGTCAAAATTCCAAATAACACGGCAGAACAGGCGCTCATTAAGTTGATGCGCGTCGGCGACAGACTCTGGCGCGAATCAGACGAACGATTTGGGCAATGGGGCTTGACGGACAATCATTACAACGTGCTGCGCATCCTGAATGGCGCGGGCGAACCAATTTCGCAGATTGAGATTGGACGCCGAATGCTTTCATCCCGCGCCAACGTGACGAAGCTGATTGATCTGCTGGAAGAAAAGAAATTCGTCAATCGTTTGAATTGCGAAGATCGGCGCGTGAAGTTGATTGCATTGACTGAGGTCGGCGCGAAATTCCTGGGAGAGACGCTCAGGCAAATTTTGGAGGCAGCGGAACTTTCATTAAAACCGCTGACCAAAACAGAGCAGAAAACGCTGAGCGAGTTACTGGACAAATTGCTGCATTAGCCACTGTCTTTTTTTTACCTATTTTGTTAACAGGTTGACAGTTAATTAGGAAACAAATTTAGCGAGGTACATTTATGATTCAGAAAATTGCAGCGCAAGATCGGTATCGTATCGAAAGCGACTGGCTTTCGGCTTATTGGTTGTTCAGTTTTGATCGTTACTACGATCCCAACAACATGGCATTTGGTCCGCTGCGCGTTTTCAATCACGACACGATCAAGGGAGGCGCTGGCTTTCCGACGCACCCGCATCGAGAGATGGAAATCGTGACGTACGTTTTGCAAGGCGCGCTCGCGCACAAGGACAGCACAGGCGGTGTGGGCTTTATTCGTCCGGGCGAAGTACAGCGCATGACAGCGGGAACAGGCGTGGCGCATTCCGAGTTCAATGCTTCGGAAACGGAAGTCGCAAAGCTGCTACAAATGTGGGTGCTGCCGGAGCGTGTGGGGTTAACGCCGTCGTATGAGCAGAAGCAATTCACGACCGAAGAGCGCGCTGGCAAATTGTTGCCCATTGCTTCCGGGCAGGATATGCCAGGCGCAGTCAAAGTTCATCAGGATGTGACGTTTTACGTCTCGCGGTTGAGTACGGGCGATCAGGTCACGCATCAATTGGCCGAGGGCCGCCGCGCGTTTTTGTATGTGATCGAAGGCGCGGTCAACCTCAACGGTGAGCCGTTCAATATTGGCGATCAGGCGCGAATCGTCGGCGAATCAGGCATCAATCTTGAAGCTACTGCCGACAGTGAAATCATTTTGATTGATCTGCCGTAACTGAATCCGTGTCATAAACTCATCATCTTTGGAGGTAGAAAATGGATACTCTCGAAATGATCAAACATCGCATTTCTGCGAATAAATTCGACACCAGCAAATCGCTGAGCGAAGACGAAATTAAAGACCTCGTGGCGTATGCCGCGCACGCTCCTTCCGCGTTCAATATTCAGCACTGGCGCTTTGTCGCGGTGACGAAGCCGGAGGAGAAAGAGCGTCTGAAAGCTGTTGCCTACAATCAGCAAAAAGTGGCTGATGCGGCGGTCACGTTCATTGTATTGGGCGATTTACGCGGTCACGAAAAGTTGGGCGAAATCCTCCAACCTTTCGTTGCATCCGGGAACATGCCGCAGGGAATGGCCGACGGATGGGTACAAACCACAGCGCAAATGTACAGCAACCCACAGCTTGCCCGTGACGAAGCGATTCGTGGTGCATCCTTGGCGGCGATGACGTTAATGTTAGCCGCAGAAGCAAAAGGCTTGGTGAGCGGCCCGATGATTGGCTTCGATCCCGAAGGGGTGAAACAAGCATTCGGCATCTCTGACCAATATGTTCCCGTGATGCTGTTAACAGTTGGATACGCCGCTCCTGGAAATTGGCCGCGCAAACCAAGATTGAGTGTGGACGAAGTTATGCAATTTGAGAGTGGAAAAGACTTGTAATGGAATAAGGGGCAGAACTCAACAGGTCGTGGGTTCTGCCCTTTTTCTCAAGCTTTTAGCCGAAGATGGTTGCCCAAGTGGAAGCAATCAGCGCCGCCCCCAGATACAGCACAACCAGGACCATCGCGGCAGTTCCGGTTTTCAGTCGTTTTGAGACAGCAGCATAGCCAATAGCCAATAAGGACAGCCGCCAGATCGAAAACACGTCAATCCAATTTGCAAAAGCGAGAACGAATTTTGGCAAACTCTCCTTGCTAAAGAAAATAGTCAGCAAGGCCCCAAGGTTGGAACCGATGGGGTTTTGTATATCAAATTCGTCCGGGCTTTTCAGAAACAGGAGCGCGAGTAAAACCACTGATGAAACGATGGAGATGGCCAGGTAAGCATAAATCGTTACTCCAAGAATTGGCATAAAGGTGTTTTCAGTCCCAAGAATCAGGCTTGCCAGTTTGAAAATACCGGCAACTGCAAAGACTGTAACAATGGTGCCCAAGACCCCGAAGATCGGAAAGGTAGCTTTAATGAGGGTCGCATTTTTTTTCATAGCCTCAAGCTGAGGGGCCGCTTGTTCCTGGGTCATTTTGCCGTCAGCGACCGCTTTTTCTATGCCCATTGAGGCAATTTTCACGGCGTCCAATCGCTCTGCCATCGCAATTCCAATCAGTGCGCCTAGTAACGCCAGAACAATCAGCGGCATGACAATTTTAGGAGCCAGGCCGATTTCTTTGAATGTTTCGCCGGGAGAAAAAAATACTCCCATCAACCGTCCAATAAAGTTTTGGGTAGCAGGTGTGTCGATAATATTTTCGGATGTCATCAAGCCTCCTTATGTCAGTGGAAGGGAGGCAGTAATCGGTAGGAAGGCTTGCGAAAGAACAGCAGTTACGAAAGGGGCCGCTACTGACTACTGTCTACTCATTCAAAAAGCACGCGGCAAAGTGACCGGGTGCAATTTCTTTAAATTCAGGTTCAGTTGTTTTGCATTTTTCCATTGCGTGCGGGCAGCGCGTGTGAAAACGACAGCCCGACGGCGGATTCAGGGGCGTTGGAACTTCGCCACGCAAGGCAATACGCTCACGGTCGCGCGTTTGTTCCGGGTTGGGCAACGGAATCGAAGCCAATAACGCTTGCGTGTACGGATGCTTGGGCGATTGGTATAGTTCCAGCGCCGGTGCTAACTCGACAATCTTGCCCAAATACATCACGCCCACCCGCGTCGAAATATGCTCGACGACCGCCAGACCGTGCGAGATAAACAGATAGGTCAAGCCGAATTGCTCTTGCAAATCCTGTAACAAATTCACCACCTGGGCCTGCACCGAAACGTCCAGCGCCGACACCGGTTCATCCGCCACAATGAAATCCGGGTTGAGCGCCAGCGCCCGCGCGATGCCAATGCGTTGGCGTTGCCCGCCGCTGAATTGATGCGGATAACGATTCGCGTAATCGGGGTCAAGCTTGACGACCTTCAGCAATTCGGCGACGCGATCTTGACGTTCCTGTTTGTTGCCGATGCCGTGAACGATGAGCGGTTCACCAATGATGTCACCGACTTTCATACGCGGATTAAGCGACGAATACGGGTCTTGAAACACGATTTGCATCCGTCGTCGCAAGGTGCGCATTTCACTTTTGCCAAGGCCGAGCAGGTCTTGATGGTCGAATTTAATTTCACCACTCGTTGGTTCAATCAGCCGCAGTAAGCAGCGCCCGACAGTCGTTTTGCCGCAGCCTGATTCACCGACGAGTCCGAGCGTCTCACCTCGATGAATAT
Source organism: Blastocatellia bacterium (assembly GCA_016789725.1). Classification (GTDB taxonomy): domain Bacteria; phylum Acidobacteriota; class Blastocatellia; order RBC074; family RBC074; genus JAFDVL01. Next base: position 12,341 of record JAEUQN010000002.1, read on the forward strand.
TGAAGGAAACGTCATCCACCGCCCGCACGGATTGTCCGCGCGCTGCCGGGAAGTATTTCTTCAGGTGTTTGATTTCGACGAGAGTTGATGCAGTCATTTTTGGAGTCGCTTACAAACTTCGCTAACCGACGGAGAGAATTTGGGCAGCACTTGCGAGACAATATTTTCGCCCTGCTTGAAAAACACGCCGGGGCCATAAACCTTGCTGCGGCCTTTCAGGTTGCGCACTTCCACCGTTTTCGTTAGCGGGTCTACCAGCCACAATTCTTTCACTTTCAGTGCCGCATAAGTGTCTGCCTTTGTGTTGCGATCATACAGCGCCGTACTTGATGAAATTACTTCCACCACAATGTCCGCCGTGTTGATATGATCTGGCTCAATGCGGCGAAAAGAGGCAGCGGATAAATAAAACAGATCAGGCTCTACATAGGTATCGGCCTCCGTCCATAAAGCAGCGCGCGGCGTAAAAACCACACCTTCATCGCCAATAGCTGCCAGATGCAAAATGAATAAGCGCATCAATGTAGCGGACGAAGAATTGTGATCGAAATTCGGGGGCGGGGTCATATACAATACTCCGGCAATCAGTTCATATTTCGAGCCGTCTTTCGGTTCAGGTAGTTTCCAGAATTCTTTGAGCGTATAGGTTTTGACGAGTGGAGATGTACTTAGAACCTGCATAAATACTGCCTTTCGCAATCAGTGGTCCTTCTTATCATACCTCAGTAAATCTCATTGACACGCACACACCGCGATAGATGCGCTGCGCCTGCGTTCAGCAACGGAATTTCGCCCGTGCGACATTGGTCCTGCGCGTGTTGACAGCGCGGTGCAAAGCGGCAGCCAGGCGGTAATTCTAATGGGTTTGGCACGACGCCTTCAATCGTGCGCAGTCGCGTCTGATGGCCTTTGGCACCAAGTTGCGGAACCGCACGGAGCAGGCCTTCGGTGTACGGATGACGCGGGCGGGCAAAGATTTCGCGGACTGGAGCCTCTTCGACGATTTTGCCCGCATACATCACGGCCACGCGGTCAGCGGTTTCGGCGACGACGCCGAGGTCGTGTGTGATGAGCAATAAACCGAGTTGACGTTTGGTTTGCAATTCGGCGAGTTCCTGCAAAATCTGGGCTTGAATTGTCACGTCCAGCGCAGTCGTCGGTTCGTCCGCAATCAACAATTTCGGATCGCACGCGAGCGCCATTGCAATCATCACGCGTTGGCGCATGCCGCCCGACATTTCGTGTGGATAGGTTTTGGCGCGGGACTCAGGCGACGGAATGGCGACGTCGCGCATGCCTTCGATGGCTTGATTCCAGGCTTCTTTTTTCGACACGCCGCGATGCAATCGAATGGCCTCGGCAATTTGTTCACCGACGGTGTAGACCGGATTCAGCGACGTCATCGGGTCCTGGAAAATCATCGCAATGTCGTCGCCGCGCATCTGGCGCATTTCGTCTTCGCTGAGTTTGAGCAGGTCGCGTCCCTCGAACAAAATTTCGCCGCCTGCAATGTAACCGGGCGAGGCGACGAGCCGCATAATCGAAAGCGCTGTGACGGATTTGCCGCAGCCGGATTCGCCGACCACGCAGAGCGTTTCGCTGCTGTTGAGCGTGAACGACACGTCATCCACCGAACGCACTTCACCGCGCGCGGTCGCAAAATAGGTTTTTAGATTTTTGACTTCGAGCAACGGCATACAGGACTTGAGATTTGAAACTTGAGACGCAAAGTGGAACTGCCTCTAATCGTCAATTTCAAATCTGAGATTTCTCAGGGGCGCGCGAATAATAAACGAAGCTGGCTCCGATGGCGATAGCCGAAATGATCGTGCAAAGAATTACGATCCAATCGCTGCGTCGGGTATACAGCGTAACGCTGGCTCGTTTTTCTGCGGTCCAAACTTTGCTCGTTGTTGTGAACGTAGGCAAGGGGTCAACCACACTGCCATCGGCCTTAATCAAGGCCGAAATCCCACTGTTAGTAACACGCACAATGTCGCGGTTCGTTTCAATAGCGCGCATTCGAGCGTGATTCAAATGTTGCTGTGCGCCTGCCGAGTTTCCAAACCACGCATCGTCGGAAACGTTGATCAGCAGTGAGGCCCCGTTGATGACGAATTGGCGTACGAGATTAGGATAAGCCGCTTCGTAGCAAATGAAAGTGCCTGTCTTGACGAAGTCCGTCGTGCGTTCAAGTGCCACTTCGCCCTGCGTTTCACTTTCACTTTGGACGATAGCCAATTCGGATGCCAGTTTGAGCGAATTGATCGTTGCCGTTTTGCCGGGTGTGAAATCGCCCACCATAGCAGGCACAAACGCCCCCAGCATTGCGCGAAACGGGACGTATTCCCCAAACGGTACAAGGCGCATTTTGTCGTAACGCTTCAAGGCTTTCCCATCGGGCGAGATGGTTTGCACGCTGTTGTAAACGTTTTCCCCTTCGTGCCCCAGCGCGCTGAAAATCAAATAGGCGTGGTGTTCTTGCGCCAGCGCATTGAGCTTGTTGCGCGCGGCTTCGTCCTGTTCGTAATTCAGCACCAGCGGTGATTCAGCCCAGACGACGATATCCGCTTTTTTGCGAGGTGATTGCGTGATCGCCTCGCGTGTGAGCTTGAGATTCGTTTCCAACCCATTGGTGTTGCGTTGCGAAAACTCACTGGGGTTCGTCAGGATGTCAACCGGGATGTTGGGTTGAATGCCTGCCACTGTAACTTCCGTTGGATTTGCCTTGGTTAATGAGGAAGGCGTGTAGCTCAAATCTACCAACACCAGGATCAACAACATCAATAAAAACACGATGAAGATTCGTCTTGTGGCCGGAGTTTTGCGATGAATCAGCAAGACTATTGTGGCACTGCTGGCAACGAGGCCAGAGCTAATTAACCAGGTTCCTCCGATTTGCGCGAAATGTGCGATGGTGGGTTGATTCACTTGCGACACGCCCAGCGCGTTCCACGTCACGCCCGTTACCACTCCACGCAGCCATTCCGTTGTTACCCAAAGCGCCGGAGCCAGCCCTAAGGCCCAAAGACCGAAGACCTTCTGCACACGTGTTATCGCCAGCGCAAACAGGGCCGGAAAGAATCCCGTAATCGCGGTGAATAAGGCGGCGGCGGCGTAGGCCAAAATCACATTCATCCCGCCATACTGAATCATCGAATGTGTGATCCAATTACAGGAGAAAAAGAAAAACACAAAGCCCGTTACCCAACCCAAGGCAAAGGCACGCCGCAAAGTTTGTTCCGGTTGCGTAATCACAAATAACAGCGGCGCAAGCGCAATCCAGGCCAGAAAGCTGAATTCAAATTTGGGAAAAGAAAGAACTAACAAAGCTCCTGAGATAATGGCGGCGAGCCACGGAGAAAAGCGGCGGAGTTCGATGGTCATTAGTGATTACGAGGCGTTGGTTTGGTTGTAGGCATTGGCGACTGTTCAGTCTCCGCTTTTTTGCCGGCGCGAAAATCTGATTGGTATAGCATCACAAACGCGACAGAAGCGGCGCTGATGAGTGCGATGGCAAAGTACAACGTCAACGCGCGCTTGTCCTGGTCAGTCACATATTTCAACGGCAGCATAAATTCCATTGGAGTTCGGGGATCAGTGGCGCATTGTAGCAGCGCGCGCACGTGAGAGAAAGAGGGACGCGGCGACCACTGTTTCTAACTTCGATTTTGCCGGTAGACATAGCGGGCGCGTCCGAAGCGAACTTCGCACCCATCTTCAAGTTTAGTCGCTGCCGTAATCCGCTGTCCGTTGATGAACGTCCCGTTGCTACTACCCAAATCCTTGACGATATGACTGCCATTGCTGGTATTGATTTGGGCATGTCGTTTGGAAACGGATGGATGCTCGATGACGAAGTCGTTGTTCAATGTGCGCCCGATCAAAATTTCACCGCGATTGAGAATGCAGGCGAGAGATTCTTCTCCGGTTGTGGCGACCGCAATCAAATGGGGACGACGATCCAGATTTTCCGCCGCCGTTAGTTTCAAATTCGCCCCGCACCGCAAACAGAAATTGGCGTCCCCTCGATTGATTGAGGCGCAAACCGGGCAAACAGATGATTCCGGGGGAGCCGGAACGGCGCGCTGACATTTCACACATGGTTCACCGGCGATGCCTTTGGTTCCGCAATTCTCACAGAGATTGGTGATTTGCAGAAGCATCGTACCTTCGCGGTGCGGCGAAGTGTCCCGGTGAAATCGAATCTGTTTTCGCACCCAGAAAAACAGTGCAAGCAGGGCCGCGATGACGACATAAAACAGGATGATGCTAATGCGCTCTGAGGCCAGTAACAACGCATCGAAAACACTGTGCAGCAGCGAAGCGATCACCCATCCGCGCAGGATGATCGGAAATCGTTGCGATACCAAATTGGGCGCAGATTTTGACCGACTCAAACTTAAACCCCAGAACGACGAAAACAACGCGTGTCCCGGATTGGACAATGGGCCGCGCAACAGCACAAGCAGGGGATTGCTTTGAGAAAGATAAATGACGTTTTCAATGGCGGCGAAACCGAGGGCTGCCGACGCGCTATAAACTACGCCATCTAACGGCTCGTCGAACTCGCGGCGACGATAGGCATAAAGTGCAACCGCCAGTAATTTGCATAACTCTTCAACTGGACCGACAACTAAAAAAATGACCCCCACTCGCGTCCACACCCCAGGACCGAATAAACTTAGGAAGAATGCCTGTCCCAGCAAATTCAGCGGAATGGCAATCAGTGTTGCCACACTGCCTAGCAAAAATGTGATGGTAATGACGCGCAAAGATGGGCGCTTGTAAATGCTGCGGCTATAGAAATACCACAGCCACAGAACACAAGGCGCAAGAGAGAGTAGGGGAATCAGAACGTAGGAGGTCAGCATGAAAAGTCTGGGGAAGTCGGGCGAAGTCTCGAAAAATCAGGAGAAGATGGCAACATCAAAGCCCATCTTCTCCTGACTTTTCTGGACGTTCTTTACTCTCGCTTCACAATCACCATCGTCAGGTCATCAACAGATTTTGCTTTGCCGACAAAGCGTGTGAGCGCTTCATCAATGCGATCACGAATACCCGCCGCCGTGCGGGTGCGATTTTTTTGCATGACTTCGATCAACCGCTGCTCGCCAAACTCGTCGTCATTTTCGTTGACGCTTTCAGTCACGCCATCGGAATAAACAATCATGACATCGCCGGGATACAACGGCACGGTCGCTTTGTGATATTCGCCAAACGGCATAATCCCGACCGGAAAGCCTCCAATTTCCAATAGCTCAATCTCGCCTGAGGTGCGCACCAGCATGGGCGGATTATGCCCGGCATTCACATAGGTCAACTGGTGCGTCTGGGGATCAAGTTCACTATAGAAAAATGTAATGTAGCGATTCGATGGCGTGTTATCGTAAATGTACTGATTGATTTGTGACACGACCTCAGGCGCAGATGCTGGGGTGGTGGCATACGCGCGCACTGCCGCGTGCAAGGAGGTCATCAACAGCGCCGCGCCTGTACCTTTGCCTGACACATCGCCGAGCGCAATCGCATACTGCTTGTTTTTGCGTTCGATAAAATCGAAATAATCCCCTCCAACTTCGTAGCAGGGAAAACTTACGCCAACCATATCGTAACCGGGAATCCGGGGAGGATTGGCGGGATGTAAGCGCAATTGAATTTCGCTGGCGACGGACAATTCTTTTGCCAGTCGCTTTTGCTCGACCTGGACGTCCAGGAGCCGCGCATTTTCAATGCGAATCGCCGCGACACCGGCAATCAGGGTGAGCAATTGTAGCTGTGGTTCGGTAAAACGGTTTGTGCCAAATGAACTGTCTACATAAATCATTCCCAGAATACGGCCTTCAATTGCCAGCGGCACGGCCATGACTGAACGAATCCCGCTCAGCACGATGGATTGATTTTGTTGGAAGCGCGGATCGTGTTGAGCGTCCGATGTCAAAACGGAACTGCCCTGTTTGAGAACCTGCTCAGAAATAGAATGACTGAGTTTGACTTCCGGCTGCTCAGACGCGGGCAATGGTTTGCGCGTCTTCATCGTTTTGCAAATCAGCTCTGGTTCCGCGTGGGCGGTGGCTTTCTCAAACAACATCAAATAACCGCGATCTGCGGGTAAAGCTTCAAAGACGAAGTCCAAAACCTGGTGCAAAGTTTCGTCGAGCGAGATCGAGGAAAGCAAGGCCACACTCACGCGGCTGATGACGGCCAACATATCGGCAGAAGTGTCGGCCACGTGTTGTATGCCGCTGACGGTTGTTTGGTTGATGTCAATGGCCGATAGTACCTTGGACACCGCCGTCACCGAGGTTTTGGCGCTGGCGACAATCGTGGCTTCCGGTTTGATCGCTGTGGCTTCTGACGCGGGCGCAATCAAAACGCCGGTTTGTCCCTTGAGTGGAGCGGTTTCGTCGCGCTCGACGTACACGATCTCTGTTTCTCCGACGCGAAACACATCTCGATCCCGCAACATAACAGGAGCTGTCAGCCGGACTCCATTCAAATACGTGCCGTTGGCACTGCCTGAATCGGAGAGCCAAAAGCCATCACCTCGTTGGCGAATTTCCGCGTGCAGGCGAGAGGTGAACGGATCATCTGTCCAAAGATCGTTACGCACCGAACGCCCGATGGTCGTGCGCAGGCGTTGTAATTCAATAATCGAATCAGCGTTGGCGGAAGTTGCTTTGACGAGGAGGCGTGGCATAGTGTTCGTGATTGGTGGTGGATGGCTAGTGATTAGTAATGCCGTTGCCTGTTATTGTTTCCTCAGGTCTGGTGTTATAACTGACAATCGGCCCTCAATCACTCACCACAGATTACCAATTCAATCGTCGGAATTATCTTCTTTCCGAGCTTTCCTGGCTTGTTTTTGTTCGTTTTTTCGCGCTTGTTCGGCGGCTCCCCGTGCAACCTGGACATAGACGCCGCTCGCGCATTGCTCATAGTATTTGCGCGCCTGCGAGTATTGCTTCAGTCCATCGTGCGCTTGTCCCAGCAGGTAGTTCAGATCGCTGTCATTCGCGGACAATTGGCGCGCACTTTGTAACTCTTTGATCGCTGAATAATACATTCTGGCATTGAGGTAATTTTCCCCTTTGGTGCGATGTTGTTTAGCCAGAGTGCTGGCACGACTGAATTCCTCTGAAGAAGATGACGAAGGAAGAGCAGGCACGGGCGTCCCATTGACCAATTCCGGTAAGGTGAGTGCTAGTTGAGGCGGAGTATTATCCACTTCAGGTAATTGCAGGCCCCGTTTGCCGCGTTTTCCAAGCAAACCATGTTTTTCAGGCAATGACTCAATCGCACGTTTGACGGTGAAGCTGCCGCCAAGAATCTGCCGGGCGAGGTTGCCCTGTTCAGTATGTGCGGCATTGATGACCAGATATTGAAGGTCTTCCACCGCTTCCTTCCAAAACCCCCGCGTCATGTGGATTTCCGCCCGCTGATATCGGGCCTCAACGTTCTTGGGATCAAGCTCGACAATGCGTGAGTATTTGACAATCGCGTTATCTACTTGTCCTTCTGTGCTGTAAAAATCGGCGAGATTCTTAATAACATCCGTGTCATTGGGAAACAGTTTTTCTGCCTCCTCAAAATTCGTGATGGCAGCTTTAAAATCTCCTTGTTGTGCGCTGAGTTTTCCAGCTTGCACGAGACGATTGAATTTATCCAGCGGGGCCACAATATTGAGCGTGGGGACGGTGCCTGCCGAACTCTGACTGCGATAGACCAGATAGGCACTAAACGCCAGAATGATGCCAGCCACAATGGAAAGACCGCGCACTAATAAACCAAAGCGTGGGTTTGGTTGAGATTTGGCTAACCCCGAAGCTTTTGCCAGGGCGCTGGCTGCTTTGGTCAAGGGAGAGTCTGATTTGGGAACTGACTCCGACGAAGCACTGGCCGCCAATTTCTGACCGCACATTGAACAATAAATCGCCGTTTCCGTTACCGATGCTCCACATTTCCCACAATTGAGCATACTCGTTACCTCAAACAGCGGGTGATGAGATGTTCTCATCCGTCACTGCTAACTTTTGACAATCAACGTTCCGGCCAGCCGGTCGTGCCAACCTCGCTGCTTCGGGTCGAAAATGATCCATAAAAAACCCAGCCCGACACAAAGCAGTGAGAGCGGATAGCCCAACAAATGGCGTAAGACAATGGTGCGATACCCGAGGGGGCTGCCATTGGCACAGATGGTTTTGATTCCGACCAGGCGTTGTCCGATGCGTTGTCCGTCCCGAACATTCAAATATCCCCAGTTCCACACCACAAAACCCAGCACTCCGACATAACCGAGATTGATGATCCAAGTTGCTACAGAGGGGAATGCGCTCTTGAAAATCATCGCTACCGAGATTGCTACGCCGAGAATCAGCAAGGTCAAAATATAGTCCACCAAAAAAGCTGCTGCGCGTAAGCCAAGACTGGCCGGGGCGTTTGTCCGCGCCGGGATTTTTTGGACAAACGGATTTTCGCGCGCCGTTTGCGGAACTGTGAATACGGTTTCTGATGAAGTCTCCATCGTGTTTTGGGGCTACCAGGATTCGAGATTTGAAATGGGCGGTTTGAAAACCGCTCCCGAAAATCCGAAAATCCGACGATCAATTAATCATAAATCGTAAAGACGTACTACCCAATCGAACCAGGTCTCCACTCTGCAACACATGTTGCGTCGAGGGGCCGAGCCGGATTTTGTCGTTGATGAACGTCCCATTACTACTACCTAAATCTTCGATGATAAATTGCTGACCACGCGTAATAATCCGCGCATGCCGCCGCGAAACACCGCCCACTTTATCGTAACGAGAAAGGTCTACGGCGGGAACCACACCGTTATTCGGATCGGGGCGACCGATCAAAAGTTCGCCTTCTGCGTTGAGCGGGAATTGCGCTGCAATTTCATTCGTACCTAAAACTATCAGTCGGGCTGTGTTGGTGCTTCGTTGACCGCTTTGCAATGGCGTTCCGCAATACGCGCAGAACACATCGCCTAGACTAATCGCTTCGCCGCAGGTAACGCAAGTCAGTGATGGCGGCACCGCTGATTGTTCGCTCTCAACCCGTCTTTCAATGATCGGGGTGGCTACCGGAGCAATTGCTGGGACAATTGCTGGAACGTCACTGGTAATATTGCCTGCCTTGAGATCATTCAGGTGCGCTTCCAATTCCATTCCAAAAGCACGAGCTGTAGGGAAACGCTGGGTGGCTTCATGTTCAACGGCACGGCAAATGATTTGTTCCATTCGCTCCGTCAGGGCAGGGTTGATCTGGCGCGGCGAAGGGTTTTTGGTGAAATCAAAAATCAACAGCGGATTGTCTTGCGGGTCTTTACCCGTCAAGAGGTGAAACATCGTTGCGCCCAATGAATACAGGTCAGAGGCGGGCGTTGCCTTGCCCGCGAACAACTCCGGCGGAGCATAGCCCATCGTCCCCACCGCCGTAACGCCTTTTTGCGTTGGTGCCACGAATCGCGCAATGCCAAAATCCACCAGCATCACTCGTTGCGTGCGTGCGTCAAGCATCAGGTTCGCGGGTTTCAAGTCTCGGTAGATCAGCGGTGGTTTTTGCGAATGAATGTAGTCCATCACATCGCAAATTTGCACTGCCCATCGGGTGACGGTTATTTCATCCACGACGCCACCTGCGGCTTGGTGATAAGTCGCCAAATCACCGCCATCAATGAACTTCATCACGAGGTAATATCGGCCTCGCGTCAGGTCAAAGAAGTAATCGTAAATCGTCGGGATTGAGGGATGCTCCAATCGGGCCAGCAATTCAGATTCGCGTTTGAAATCTTCAATCGCTTTGGCGCGCGCCGTTTGATCGGCAAAGAGTTCGAGCATTTCTTTGATGGCGACCACGCGATGCGCCAAATTGCGATCCGTCGCTTTGTATACCGATCCCATGCCGCCGCCGCCTACACGTTGTTGAATCTGATAGCGATCTGCCAGCACTGTACCGGGGGCAAGCTGGAAATTCATGGGGGCGTTATTGGCGACGCCGGTCGGTTTTGGCGGGACGACCAACGGCGTCGAACCCAATGGCACAGCTTCCTGCCGCGCGCCGCATTCGCCGCAGTAAGGGTCTCCATTTCCTGTTTGATTGCCGCAATGAGAGCAGTAAGGCATATGCTACACAAGGCTGAACTTCAGAAATGTTTTGCCAACGATGATTTCGTCTCCGTCTTTGAGCAAATATGGTTTGCCGCGCTGTAAACGATGTTGGCGATTGATAACCGTGCCGTTGAGGCTGCCTAAATCTTCAATCCAGAATTGATTGTTTTGACTAAAGATCCGCGCATGCCGCCGCGAAACTTTAGTTTCCTGATCGGCATCATCCAAATCCACATCGGGGAAAATGCCGCGCGCCGCATCCCACCGGCCAATCAGCATTTCTGCTTTACTGATCGAAAACTCTTTGCCCGTGCGTCCGGCCACCATTAAAACCAATCGGGCATTGACAGTTAGGGCCAGCGACGTTTCTTCTTCATCTTCAAACAATCTGCTAATCGGAGAAATCGGGCGCGCCTGACTGGGTTTCAAATCTTCCCGCAAAAAGCTCGGCGGCGGTGGTGGAACAAAAGATGGTGCCAGCAAGCCTTGCAGGCGCGCACCACATTCGTCGCAAAACTCTGCGCCCGTCAAATTTTCATTCTGGCAATGATGACAGCAACTCATACCCACTTCCCGCTCCAGTCTTGACCACCCACCCCGTCACCCGCGACGACCCGGCATTCTACAATGGATTCCAATGTGATGCCATGCGCTGTGTACGAGCATCGAGCTGGAAAGTTTGTTTCTCAAGGGATAATTTTCTTCCGGGTGCGTCGGGCCTGCTGATACTCAAGGCGAATCAAGCAAACCAATGGCCTCTCTCGCGTTCCGCTGGGAGTTTTGTTACCATCGCTCGCGCGACGACGAACGCATTGTTGTATGATCCCACGATTCATTTTTGCCATCACGATCTTAACCATTGGTGTTGCCGTCTGGGCCGCAGGCGGATTGACGGCCAAACACGCGCGCGAGTTGATTCGGAAACTTGGCGGCGCGGACTTGAAACCCAATCAGGTACGTATCAAAACCATCAGCAATGGCTTTGGCGGAAACGCTATCGCCGAGGCACAGGTTGAAACAGCAGTTCGTTTCAAGCAGGAAAAGGGCGAATGGAAAGTGGTGGATATTCGGCTCGGCGATCAGCATTGGGAATCGGTTGAATTGGTCACTGAGGCGATTCGCCGTGAAAAGATTCGGCGCACGGAGGAGCTGTTCCAACGCTTGACCAAAGCCCTTGAAGCGCACAAGGAGGATCGCGGCGGTTACGTTGTGGCCGATAATTTCGATCAACTATTGGAACAGCTTGCGCCGCGCTATTTGCCGATGCCTGTGCGCTTTGATTTGTGGGAGCAACCATTGTTGTATCGCGGCACCGCGAATGACTATCGCCTGAGTTCCTCTGGCCCTGATTTGCAGGCTGGCACGGGCGACGACCTGATCGTAGAGAAACGCTGATGTATATTTCCAGTGCCAATCAAACTGTTTTGAGCGCGCGGTATCGGTTGACGGCGCTGATTGTCGCGGCGCTCGGCATCAGCACCGTCTTGTATGTCGTCATCGGCTGGGCTTTTGCTCCAGCGATGCCTCGTGTGAGTTACCAATGGCTAACCAATAGTCATTACGTCATTGTCGGGTTGGTGGCGGTCATTGCCCTGGTGGTTGTTTTTCTTCGTCGTTTTTACCTCTCGCCTGCGCGGTTGTACAAAGCCGGACAGAAGGGCATCAACACCCTGCTCAGTCAACTGTATCTTTGTTCGCTGATCGGTGCAGTGCTGGGCGACGTGGTCGGGATATTAGGCGTCGTGGCGAGTCTGGTGACGAGCAACCGCGAGTATAGTTGGCGACTTGGCCTCGCGGCCTTGTTGATGATTGCGTACAGCTTCCCACGTCGCAATGAATGGTCGCGCGCAGTGGCTGGGATGGAATTGGAAAAGAACAACAGCGCAGGCGTCACGACAGCCGCAGAGCAAATCAAACTGGGGCTGAGCGAGCTTCAATAGCAGCAGGGTCGTTTTGTTATACCACACGTAAAATCCTTTAGGTGATCTTGGGAGGAGCCGTCAAATGAAATCAAACTGGAAACACTTCATCGCAATCACCAGCGTCAGCATGCTTTTTTCGTTGCCCACTGTCTGGGCCGCGCAAGCTGCACCAACGCCCGTGACCACAGGTCAGACAGTTGCTGCTTCACCACAGGTCGAATCCGTTGAGGTAAAACAGAATCGAAAGCAGGCATATCTGCGCTACATCGAAGCGCAAAGAATGAAGTCATTACGGACCACCAAACTGGGTGATCTGGTCACGATTTACAAAGAGATTATCCAGCTTGATCCCACCGCCGCCGATCCTCATGCTGATTTGAGCGAGATTTATTTCTACTTACGACAAACTGACGCGATGGAACGCGAGGCCAAAGAAGCGATTCGCCTCGATCCCGATTGCCTGAACGGACACAAATGGCTGGCGCGGTTGTATATGATTACGGTGCGCTTTGAGAAAGAAGCGCAGCCCGCGCAGATTGATCGCGCTGTGCGGGCCTATGAACAAGTCGCGCGGATTGATCAGATCAATGCCGAAGCGTGGGCCTTTCTGGCCGATTTATACCAGATGAAAAATGATCCGGTGCGTCAGACGAAAGCCCTTGAAAAGCTCACGGCGATTGGTGCTCCGACAGAGACGGTATTTTATCGCCAAGTCATGAATACGGACATCTCGCCGGATCAAGCCTGGTATCAGCTTTCACAGCTTTACCTTTCACAAGGCAAGCATCCACAGGCTATCGAAGCCGCGCGCCGCGCGTTCGAGGGCGATCCTGACTCGGCTGTCAATGCGCGCAATCTGATGAATATGCTGCGCCTGTCAAGCAACGGTGAGGAGGAGTTGCAAACGTATTACCGTTTGCTAAAACGCTTCGATCTGCCAGTACTGCAAATTGGATATAGCGCGGCGCTGGTGCGCGCTGGACGCTACAGTGAAGCGATTACGAAATTGCGCGAATTGCAAAAATCTGACCCGACCAATGTCGGCGTGATTGAATTGCTGGCGGTTGCCCAGCGCCGCTCTGGCAAGCGCGCAGAAGCTGTCGAAACGCTGAAACAAGGCATTGCCAGTCTGGAGCCGGGCGCACGCCAAAAGCTGAATCTGCTTCTGGGCGAGACGTATGAAGAACTCGGACGCCCTGACGATGCAGTCGCGTATTACGAAGGTGTTTTTAACGAGCTTACGGCCAAAACCAAGCTGGATGCTTCCAGCACTGAAACGCTGACAACGGTAGTCGGACGGATTACGCGTACCTACAATCGGCAAGGCGATAAGAAAAAAGCCCAGGCTGTTTTCGCGCGCACACAACAGTTGCTGGGTGAAAATAATCCTATGCTCAGTTCATTGTTGATTGATGGATTGCGCGAGGACGGCAAATACCGCGAAGCGCTGGAAGCCACTCGCGCCGCCATAAATCGTTACCCAACAGATCGCGCGCTGAAATTGACAGAAGCGATGATCCTTGGTGATCTGCGCAATTACAATGAAAGTTTGAATGCCTTGCGTGCAATGCTCAAAGAACAGACAGTGGGGGATACGACATTGTTGACCATCATGAGCAATATTCAATTACAAAGCGGGCAGCTCAAAGACGCTGAAGAGACGATTCGCAAAGCCTTAGAGATAGATCCGAATGACATGGATTTGCTGATTCAACTCGGTTCGATTCAGGATCGTGCCGGGCAACGCGCTGAAGCTGAAAAAACCTTGCGAATAGTTTTGCAACGCGAGCCTGACAACGCCACTGCATTGAATAATCTGGGGTATTACCTGGCAGAGCGTAATGCTCGCTATAACGAAGCGTTGCCCCTGATCGAAAAGGCCGTCAGCATTGAGCCATTGAATGGAAGTTTTCTTGATAGCCTGGGTTGGGTCCAGCACAAATTGGGGCGCTTACAGGAAGCGCGAGGTCATTTGGAAAAAGCGGCCTTGTATGCGCGCCGCAATGCAAACATCTACGAACATCTTGGTGATGTCTTGCGCGATCTAGGCCGAATGCAGGAAGCCCGGCGCAATTGGGAGGCTGCTTTGGAATACTCCATTGAGGCGGGTGTTATTGCGCGCCTGCGCGACAAAATCAAAGGGACACAATAGCAATAAATTTATTCAAAACTATTTGCGACTTGAGGGTTGCCAAATTTCTTTTCGTCAGGCATAATCCCGCCCGATTCGATGACTGAATAGCGGTCAGTCTTCACAATCATCCTTTTCTGAAAAATAAAAAACGACAGATCAACTCACTTAGTTAGTACACCGAAAAATAATAGTTTTTGCGACTACCGGCCCCCGACCAATCCTTCGTCACATTTTGACAGGAGCTACGAGATGTATCGCGTGATGTGTTTTGTTCTCTGTCTGGCGTCTGTTTTGTTGGCGTCTGACGTGATTACTTCCCCAATTAAAGCGGTTGCGAATGAGTCGACTGCAACTGTCGTCCCCCTTGTTGCTACATCCGCCAGCATTGAAGAGCAAGTCTTTTCCGCGATCAATCACTTCCGTGAGGAACAGCATCTCTCGCCCCTGTCAATGGCGAAGGATTTAAGCAGTGTCGCCCGTTTTCACAGTCAGGATATGGCGACTCGCAGTTATTTCGATCATATCAGCCCGGATGGAAATACCATGCGCAAGCGGGTACTCGGCTTCGGAATTACGAACTGGAATCGTCTGGCCGAAAACATCGCTATGAATTATGGACACAACGATCCAGCTACCGTTGCCGTGAGAGGTTGGTTAAATAGCCCCGCTCACCGTCAGAATATTCTGGATCAGGACCTGACCGAAACAGGCATCGGCGTGGCAGTGGATGCCAAAGGCCGCATTTACCTGACACAGCTTTTCGCCCGTCGCAAGTAGCGCACTTTATTGCGCTAACGCCCTCGCTAAATCCAACAACGTTACATCCAGCGCTTTTTCTTTCGACACGACTTCGCTCAAGGAGAGCGTAGTAATTTCTCCTTTTTGCAGTCCTACCAGCACTCCTTCTTCGCCGCGCAATAATGCCTCTACAGCGCCTGCGCCCAACCGGGTTGCCAGCATTCGATCAAACACACCCGGTGCTCCGCCGCGTTGCACATGCCCAAGCGTGGTGGCACGCAAATCAAAGCCGAGGCGTTCCTGATGCTCCTTGAAATATTTGACTAACTCTTCTGCATTATATTTCGCACCCTCGGCGACCACGACGATAGCGTGGGGCTTGCCGCGTTCGTACGCCTGGCGAATATCTTCGGCAATGACTTCAGGGTCCGTATCAATTTCAGGAATTACAATGGCTTCTGCGCCGCCCGCAATACCGGTCATCAATGCGATGTAGCCGCAGTTGCGACCCATCGTTTCGATCAAAAAGGCGCGTTGATGTGAAGAGGCTGTGACTTTCAGACGATCAATCGCTTCGAGGGCAATATTCAGCGCCGTATCCACACCAATCGTAATTTCTGATCCATACAAATCGTTATCAATCGTCGAGGCGATTCCTACCACTGAAAAGCCAAGTTGCGACAAGGCATGCGCGCCCTGTTGCGAACCATTGCCGCCAATCACGACAAGCGCATCTACGGCGCGTTCTCGAAGCTGATGCAACGCCTTGAGCTGCCCTTCTTCAGTTTTCATCTCTGGACATCGCGCACTGCCCAACATGGTGCCGCCACGTTGAATGATGCCGCCAACATCTCGGCGTCCAAGCTGAATAAAATCACCGCCGATCAAGCCTGCAAAACCGTGTCGAATGCCAAAGGTTTCCCATCCCTGATCAAGAGCGGTGCGGACAACCGCGCGAATGGCGGCGTTCATGCCGGGGGCGTCGCCACCACTGGTTAAGACTGCGATTCGGTTCATCTGGTTTTCCTCGCTGTGATAAGTAGCACGTTCAATGCTACTTGAACTCTTTAATGAAGGTGAAAAATTTTACGCGACCAACGTCGAAGAAAAATGCCTTTTCGTGCTGGCCTTGTGCTTGCAGTATAGTTTGCCCATGAACATTTTAGTTTTGAACTGTGGTAGTTCCACGATTAAATTTCAATTGATTGCAACAGACCTGAACGCAATTGAGCAAAACACAGATCGTCGATTGGCGCGCGGCGTCATTGAACGCATTGGCGGCGAAGCTGTTTTGACCTTGCAGGTCGAAGGACAGACTGTACAACGCGCAACCGCCTTGTTGCACGACATCCGTGCCGCCACAGATTACATTATTCGCTGGGCTTGTTCAGAAGCCTCTGGCCTGACAGAAATTCAGAGCGTTACCGATATTCAAGCCGTTGGGCATCGTGTGGTCCACGGCGGCGAACGATTTATTCAATCGGCCTTGATTACCGATGAGGTTCTGCGCGGGATCGAAGATTGTATTGACCTCGCACCATTGCACAATCCTGCCAATATCAAAGGCATTCTTGCGGTGCGCGAATTGCTCGGTGCGGGGCTGCCACAGGTTGCCGTCTTCGATACGGCGTTTCATCAAACATTACCGGAACACGCCTATCTGTACGCGCTGCCCTATCAATTGTATCGGCGGCATCGCATTCGACGCTACGGGTTTCACGGCACCTCGCATCGTTACATCGCGTATCGGTATCGTCATCTTCGCAATCTCAGCCGCGAAGATGTGAACATCATTACACTACACCTTGGCAATGGCTGTTCCGCCGCCGCAATTAAGGGCGGCAATTCGATAGATACTTCGATGGGGATGACGCCACTGGAAGGACTTATGATGGGGACTCGGTCAGGCGACCTGGACCCGTCCATCGTGGATTTTGTCAGCCTGAAAGAGGGCTTATCCGCACGCGAAGTCGAAAGCTTGCTGAACAAACAATCCGGGCTTTTGGGCATCTCTGGCCTGACACACGATATGCGCGATTTGTTGGACGAAGCGCACGAAAACAAAGATCGCCGCGCGTTGCTGGCAATCCAGATTTTTTGCTACCGTGTGCGCAAATACCTCGGCGCATATTTGGCGGCCATGAATGGCGCGGATGCGATAGTGTTTGCTGGGGGAATCGGCGAAAACTCCGCTGAGATCCGCGCACAAATTTGTGCCGGATTAGAGTGCTTCGGATTGCAATTAAGCGCTGAACGCAATGCAGAAATTGCATATCTCCGCGAGGGGCTAATTAGCACTGACGACTCTCGCCTCGCCGCCTACGTGATTCCCACCGACGAGGAATTATTGATTGCGCGCGATACAGTTCGCTGCGTTCAGCTCTCCAACCCAGCTTGAGTTTCTACGGGTGAGGTTTTGCTTTCTGCTAAAACCAAGCTCGCGGCTTTCACGGGGCGCGCGATTAATACCGGGCACGAAGACTGCCGTAAAATCGGCTCAATGTGAGAGCTGGATTGCAATTCGCCACCCGTTCCGCTGACGCCCAGACAGATCAGATCAATTTCGTGTTCGTCGGCGTATTCTAAAATCTCTCGATACGGAACACCTTCACGCACCGTCGCATTGACCTCGCACCAAAGTTGCGCTTCTTCGGGAATGGCATTCTGCAATTCGAGCGCGATGGCTTCCAATTCACCACTGGAGGACAATCCCGCGTCACCGCTGGTCGGGATTACGTGGAGCAAATGTAGCGCAGCCTGATATTGCTCGGCGAACAGTAGCGCCAGGCTGAGCGCCAATTCCGAATCGTTCGTAAAATCATATGCCATCAAGATGTTTTTGAGCCGGATTTCTCCCGTATCCGCATTGACCCAATCGTGTTCATAGGGATGTGTAATTAGCACTGGACACGGAGCGGAGCGGCTCACCGTTTCGGCAGTTGATCCCAGCAGAGTCGCCGCATAGGTTTGTCGCCGCGAGTGCATCACGAGTAGGTCTGCGTGTTGTTCTGCGGCCAGGCGGGGAATGACCTCCGCCGCATCCCCACGCCCGATGATTGGTTCCCAATCCGGCACGCCCGGACGGCCTGAATCGTCTTGATAGCAATGCTGTTGCACTGCTTCTGTTAACCGAGCGCGCCACTCACCCATCATTTCGTCGGATAGTTCTTCAGCCTCCGCCACGTGGCACACATACAGTTTGGCTTCGTGATCTTTCGCTAATGCCAGGCCATAGCTCAGCGATTCATCGTGCGATGAATGTAAATCGGTAGGGCAAAAGATTTTCTCTAAAGTCATCATAGGTGATCGCCTTGTTTGGAACGATGTCAGGTCAAACGGTTTCGCGGGCTTGTTCACCCGCGTGATAGGTGACATACACGAAGATCGGAGTTTTCAAATCGCCTAAATGTTTTTTGACCAGCGGATACACGTCTTCCCAATTCAACCCTCCCACGCCGGTCGCCAGACGAGGCAGCGCGACGCTGGTAAATTCCTCTTTTTCGATCAAGTGCCGTAGTTCTTTGAGCGCGTGACTGACATTGTGAATGGACGCTTTGCCCGGATTTGCCTGATGGTTTTGCGGTGCTTCCTGTGTCAATAAATTGACCAGCCGTTTGCCGTCGGTGCCGCCCCAAACCCACGCGCTGCCGGGCTTGGGATGTGACACGTGGCAGTAGTGACGAAAGTCCTGATACATGGCCGGCCATTGTTCGCGTAACGCCAATGCCAAGCCCGAAGAAAAATGATCATTCGGCGCAATGCCGTGCGCGATGGCCTGTGCTGTAGTTAGTAAAATATCCCCGGTCACTTCTTGAATCACAATGATTGCTCCTTTAAAAAATAGTCATCTCAAGCCTGCGCTTTTTCAGCACAGGTTACACATCGGCTGGCGTGCGGTAAGGCTTCGAGCCGTTTGAGTGGAATCGGTTTCCCACAGCTTTCACAAACGCCATAGATTCCTTCATCCAAGCGTCGCAGGGTTAGTTGAATCTGTTCGATCTCGGTACGAATCGAATTGTCCAGCGCATCCAGCACTTCGTCGTTTTCGCGTTGAACCGCCTGCTCGGCAAAGTCCGCGTTTAGTGGTTCGTTGGCGTGTTGTACATCGCGCGAAATTTTTTGCAGGCGTGTTTGAATCGCTGCGAAACGCGAGGTTAATTGTTGTCGAATCGTGTCGTACTCTTGCATAGCAATCTCCATCATTTGTCCTGTCGTCTGTTATTCGGCGGACGACCAAACGGGAATTTCCTGAAAGGAATTGGGGGGATTGTCGAGAGCGGGAACCGCTAACACCGGGCAATCAGCCGCGCGCACAATGCGCTCAGTCGTACTGCCGCGTAGCGCATCCAGGAACCCGTGATGGCCCTCCGTTGCCATCACAATCAAATCCGCGTTGCCATGTTCCGCCGCGCGCAAAACTTGTTCTTCGATGTCGCCATACTCCAACGAGGCTTCCCATTTCCAATGCTCGCCAGCGTAGGTTTTGATAGCCGGAAAACTTCTGGATGGCCCGATATGCAACACGGTAAACAAGACGTCCGTGCAGCCGAGCAATTCGGCAATTGAAGCTGCCGCGTTAATTGCGATTTGTGGTTGTGGCGCATGATCCACCGGAATCAAAATGTGCTTCAGATTGACTGCGCCGTCCGCCAGTGAAACAAATCCTTCGACCCCCTCTGGGATGAACAACGTCATTTCACCAGAACGCCGCGCGACAGATTCCGCAATCGTTTTATGCGTCAGGCGTTCCAATCCCCTGTATTGATGTGTTGCCAGTACAATCAGGTCGTGTGGATGTTTGTGCAGATAATGTAAGATAGATTCTTCTGTGTTTTTATGAGAGGCCGAAATTTTTTCGATCTTCAAGCCGATGTCGGCAAAAGCCTCTTTCGGCGCATTCGGCGGTAACATGTCCCATCTTTCCAGCGTCGTTCTGACGCGCGGAAATTCGCTCCAATGCCGATTACTTTGATCTGTCTCAGTGTGTAGGATCGTTAATTGCCCATGTTCCAATGTGGCAAATTTTAGGGCGTGGGCAAAGGCTACCGCACTGGTCTCTGAAAAATCTGTCGGATGAAAAATTCGATTCCACGCTGGTTGCGACGGAATCACTTGATATTGTAGATGTGCGCTAAATGTTGTTTCGATGGAAACCATATTGCTTTTCCTCTCTCAGGGCTAAAACTAACTGTACTCTTATCCAGCAAGTGGTGTTCCTTACGATTTCACGGTCGCAAAAGTGGGATTTCCCCCGATGTTTGCGAAACTTTTCGCACAAAAGGCTGTGGCATTGACCTTGCTCAGATGGGAAAAAATTCTAACTGCCCCAAAGTCCCCAAAAGGAGTGTTATGCGAAGAATTAAACTTGGATTAGTGATTGCCTTTAGTACGGTCAGTTTATTGTTGGTGGTGGCGGTCGCGCAAAAATCTTCCCGCCAGCCAAGTCGTACAGTGTCTGCGGTCTACCGCGAAAATAATTGCGTGATTTGTCACGCAAGTTTGGTCGAACCGGTTGGGGTGAGCGCGCATTTTTACGAATGGCGAAACTCGAAGCATGAAAAACGTGGCGTTAGTTGCGAGAAATGTCATGGAGGCGATCCGACCTCGAAAAGTCTCACCACAGCGCACGAAGGGGTTCTTGCGCCGACCTTCGCACAAAGCAAATTGCATCCGAAGAATTTGGCGACCACTTGTAGCGCCTGTCATCAGGATGTGGTCAACGCCTTTGTCAAAAGCACGCATTATCAAAAACTCCAGGAATCTAATGCCGCTCCCAGTTGCACCAATTGCCACCATCACATGGCGACGTCCGTGATTACGTGGCCGCCGGATACGGCGGCGCTTTGTGCGAAATGTCATCAGGCGGGCGGCGTGGCTTCGCAATCCGCAAAAGTGCCAACCCGGGCCGGAGAAACGATTGCTGCTTTCAGTCGCGCTGATGGCATTGTCGAATGGGCCAGAGAATTGATCCGCGAAGGCAAACAGAAAAAACTCTCTTTCAAAGCAGAAGAAATTCAGTTGCAAAAATTTGAGAAGTCCCTGAAAGACGCGAAAACGCAATGGCACGCGTTCAACCTGACAGATTCACGCCAAACTGTAGATGAAGTCTTTCGTCAGGCGACCGTTGTAAAAGATGGCGTTTGGAAGAAATTACCTGAATAAGCACGAGAGAGCCGCTGAGGAAGTTTGGTTGCTAAAGGCCCGGCTCTCTCGTCTTTCCTGGAGACACTGCTCTTTAGACAGCAATCTGGATGCCAAAGCCTTTCGCCCTGATTTAAGGGGGATTTATGCGTTTTGGCACCATCTAAACGCGTGATTTCCCACAACTAATGAGGAACTTTCCTCATTGCACCGCGAACTCTTCCCCCTTCAGCTTGAAAAGAGGTCCCCATTCAACTGGCATATCGGTTGCTCCCAAATGAGGTAAAAGGAGTGCTGTTGAAATTATGAAGACCATTCGTCGGCTAAAGACAAGTTTTTGTATTCTGACATTCGCTGTATTTTCTGTGGTCTGGGCACAGAACAATCAGTCAACCGTTTCTCCGCAAAAGTGGGAAACCGATTATCGCAATAATAATTGCATCACTTGCCACGCCCAGTTGACACAGCCAGTGGCCCTGAGTAATCGCTATTTCGAGTGGCATTCATCCGCCCACCGGGATGTCGGAGTGTCTTGCGAAAAATGTCATGGTGGCAATCCTGCGACTGCGGATAAGGCCAAAGCACACGTTGGAATCTATCCCTATGCCAATCCCGAGAGCCGGATTCATTTTCGGAATTTGCCTGTTACCTGTCAGTCGTGTCATCAGGGCATCGTCAACACCTTTGTCGAGAGCAAGCATTATCAAAATCTGAAAACGACCGGATTGGGGCCGAGTTGCTCGAATTGTCATGCCCACATGGCTTCTGAGGTAGTGTTATCGCCGCAACAAATCTCTACGCTCTGTGCGTATTGCCACGACACTGTGAATGGTGCCTTACCGCCGCGCCCGGACATCCGCGAGAAAGCCGAGGCCGTGATGCAATCGCTGAACCGGGCGGATGTCGCTGTTTCCTGGGCATCAAGTTTGCTGCGCGAAGCTGAACTGAAGCGATTGTCTATTGCGACCGAACGTCTACAGGTCTCAGCCGCTCAGGGCTTGCTCAAAGATGCCAAATTCAGTTGGCATTCCTTTGCCTTGGAAGCGACGCAAAAGAAAGCCGACGAGGCCTTTGCCCTGGCGATGAGGGCCAGAGAAGACTTGGGGAAAAAGGTCAATCATTGAAGAGGAAGTTATGAGCTATCCAAACACGCTGGCACTGGATTTGATAACTGTCTTGCGTTGGGCCGCGCGAGCCATGAGTGCGATCAGCATTGGGATCGTCGCGTTATTTTTTATTGGCGAAGGATTCAACCCGACCAAAATTTCGTTACAGGAATGGGCGTTATTTTTGTGTTTTCCCTTTACGGTTGTGGTTGGCCTGATGATGGCGTGGCGTAATGAATGGCTGGGCGGAACCATCGCTATCGGCGGATTGCTGAGCTTTTATCTGGTTCACGCCTTGGTGGCGAACGGGCATTTGCCAACTGGCTGGGCGTTTGGGGCGTTTACTTCGCCGGCCTTGCTATTCTTGTTATATGCGGTGCTGGCGCGTGCGACGAAACCTCGCTGACCAAACGGTCAGGCTTGTGATGATGCTGTAATCCGAGGACAATTGCGGCGAAATCTACTTGGAGGCACGCATGAAAAAGACGACCCCGTTTGGCGCAATTGAAGTTTTGGATGCACACACCCATTTCTTTTCACACCGATTTTTTCAAACTCTCATTAGTCAATCGCCTGCGTTGAGCAAAGAAGCGGATTCAATGGCGCGCGTGGGCGAAATCACGGGATGGACAATGCCACCGAGGAATCCGGCGGAGCTGGCCGCGACGTGGCAGTCTGAGTTGGATCGGCATCAACTCTCTGCGGCGATGATGATGGCGAATGTGCCGAATGATGAAGAGTCCATTGCCACGGCTGTCGCCACATTTCCGAACCGTATCATTGGCGGTTTCTTTCTTGACCCTACCAAACCGGATGCTGAAACCCGTGCCAAACGGGCGTTTGATGAATTGCATCTGCGCGTGGCGTGCTTGTTTCCGGCAATGTTTCATTTCTCAATGGCGGAAAACGAAGGTGCGCGCGCGGTTGTTGCTTTGATCAGCGAGCGTCCCGGTACAGCGATTTTCGTGCATTGCGGTGCGCTTTCGGTAGGAGTACGCAAAAAGCTTGGTTTGCTGAGTAAATTTGATCTACGTTACTCAAACCCGTTGGAGATTTACAAACTCGCGGCAGAGTTTCCCCGCGCGAATTTCATTGTCCCGCATTTTGGTGGCGGGATGTTTCGAGAAGCGATGATGCTGGCGGATTTATGCCCGAACGTGTTTCTGGATACATCAAGTAGTAACAAGTGGATGCAGTATGAGCCGTCGCCAACGAACTTAGCGACCATCCTCCAACAAGCGTTACAAGTAGTGGGACACGAGCGATTGCTGTTTGGTTCAGATTCCTCGTTTTTCCCGCGTGGCTGGGTGTCGGACGTGTTTTATGCGCAGGTGGATGCGCTGCTCAAAATCGGCGTCAGCGAAGAACAGGCACAAGCTATTTTGGGAGGCAATCTGAAGCGATTGTTTGGCCTGCCGTAAGTTACGCTTCAATGGTCATTCTCTTTCTTTTTTTCCGACGACTTCTGACCTTCGGTGGTCATTGCTTCGCCTGCGGCGGTTGCGTTGGCACGAATTTCCGTGTGCCGAATTTGCCCACCCAAATTGGCGGCATATCCCAGCAAACCTGTCGCTACCAATCCAAACACCAGCGTCATTGGAACCAACCATTTCGCCCGATGCTGAAACAACCAGGCTCCCAGGGCAATAAGGCCTGTTAATCCTGCGACAACCAGAGCGATTTTGGCAAAGTCTTCATGCCGTTCAATCAACGCGTGCGTGACGCCGGGCAAGTACTCTGCGACCTCTTCGGCGGGTTCGCCAGTGAGATAGGCTGGGATGGCAAAGGCGGCTGCGATGACCAAAACACCAAGGCTGGTTTTTTTGAGTTCCTCGCTGCTGCGCAGGACCGCCCACAGCAGCAATAACACTCCTATCATCATTCCAATTACAGGTACATGATTTAACAGCAAATGCCAGTGTGCTGGGTTCATACTCATTCTCCTTGCGGGATCGCTAGGCTTTTACACTGCCCACGTTTTTTCTAACTCCGCTGCTAAGTCTTCATAATGCTCGACGGACTTTTCACCTAAGCCATACTCAGCTTTGGCAAAGGCATAATTGATCGCGGCCTTCGCTGGCTCATCCAGTATCTCTTCCGCCAGCATAAACAAAATCGAATCCTCGCGGCGCATGTGGCTCGACAGATGTCGGCTGTAAATGCGCGCATGGTCAATGATTCGATGTTTGGCCGCAGCATCTCCATTTCGGTAATCCGTAACCGCCGCACCAAGATCAATCAATAATTGCCGTTCGACCTGATGTTCATGTTTGAGGAAGCCAAGGGGACCACCTTCGACCAGCATGCCACTTTGCTGGAGGGCTGGGAAAAGATACATTTCTTCCTTTTCGTGATGAAATCGGTCTGCGTAAATTTGCACAAAATCCAGTGCCTGAACGAGCGCTTCGATGGGAACCTCTTCGTTCAGTTCCAGGCGCGTGCAAACGCCATCAAGAGCGCGTAACGCTTGTTCAATAATGCGATGTTCGTGTTTGAGCATATGTGTTGGTCGTGACATAGTTCGTATCTCCTTTTAGCTTCGCCGCCGTTACTTCATAGATAAAATTATTAGTGCCAAGGTGCATCAAAGGCTGCGAAAGCTTACGCAACACTTTCTGTACCATTCCAAATAATACCTGTTGCAATCCGCATGCCTGTGTCTGTTGAAAGACATTTGGGGAAAATTTTTGTGTCTTGAACAAAGGATCATTTGGGCTATTGGGGGAGTTTGCGCAGCAACCGTGCAGAATCACTCTCTTAATCCGGTAATACTCATTTCCCAGGACCGATTCAGCCACGGCATATAGGTTGCCTTTATAAAAACTCAGTTGCCGATGGATTAGTAATTCTTTGCTAAGTGACTTTATGAATTTTGTCTACCATGCAGCAATCATCAAGCGTTGCCATAGTTGTAAAGGCTATTTCCCGCAATCTTTTTGTGCGATGTCGCCCGCGCCGCTTCAGGCCTTTGAGCAAATTGTTCATTCACATTTTTATCCCCAAGGAACGTTATTGTTTTTGGAAGGGCAACCCTCGCGCGGCGTGTTTATTCTTTGCAGTGGGCGCGCCAAACT
Organism: Blastocatellia bacterium; assembly: GCA_016789725.1. Taxonomy (GTDB): domain Bacteria; phylum Acidobacteriota; class Blastocatellia; order RBC074; family RBC074; genus JAFDVL01. Next base: position 37,571 of record JAEUQN010000002.1, read on the forward strand.
CTCTTTTAGCTCAGGGAATGGAAAATCGCTGATGCGAGTGACGGATCCGGGGGAAATTCTCGGCTTAAGTGCGGTGATTTCAGGTGCACCGTATGAGGTTTCGGCGGAGATGCTCCACGATGGACAGGTGAAATTTGTTCAGCGGGAAGTGTTTCTGCAATTTTTACAGGAGCATGGCGAAGCCAGTTTGCACGTCGCCAAATTGTTGAGCCGTGCCTATTCTACCGTTTGCGATCAGGTGCGCTCGTTGGCGCTTTCGGATTCCGTCGGTGAAAAATTAGCCAAGTTATTACTCGACTGGTGTGCGAGTGAAGGGAAGGAAACAGAGCACGGAATTCATCTGAAGCTTTCGCTGACGCACGGAGAAATCGCGCAAATGATCGGCGCTTCACGCGAAACGGTCACACGACTCTTGGGCGATTTGCGTAACAAACGTGTGATTGGGCTGAACGGTTCCAGCCTCTACATCCAAAATAAAGCGGCGTTGGAAAGCATTGTGAATTTTTGAGCTGACCAAGCAAATTGCCTTATCCAGGGTCACCCCGATCTGTAGAGGCAGGGGAAAAAGTGAAAAAGAGTGGCGAGAGTTTGGATAAGACTTTTGATGTGAGAGTAAAATTGAATAAATGCCCGTAAGTTATTGAAAAGATTGGTGGCCAGGGAGGGAGTCGAACCCCCGACACACGGATTTTCAGTCCGTTGCTCTACCAACTGAGCTACCTGGCCTTAATAGTATGCGATTTCGAAGAGATAGTAGCTATCTAGTGACACGTCACATATCAAGGACATTCAACTTTTCAGAAAACGCTCAACTAATGAGTGGAGAGTTATACTCAGAGAACGAAAAAAATGCAACCCTGTTCGAGATGTTTCTTTATGCATTAGCAATGGAAAAGCGTGGAATATTGAACGGCTCTTCAGATAGATTGCTAGGAGAAACCAGGGAATTTAGTCTGAGAAGATATTTCTTGTACGCTTGGGTTATCGCACAGTTCCTACAAAATGAGCTACAGGCTCTGTCGGGTCACTTCTAAAAAAATCACAACTGTGGCCAGATGCTTCCATCGGCGTACTCAATTTTCTTGATTGAAACAGGCTCCTGCGGAAATTGTGATGGGTCCTGAAAGCTTTTACTGCATACCGATTCGAAGGTTTTCCCTTGGCTAATCGTCACTACTTTGCACCTCATTGCACCTCCTGGAAGCGGTTGCTTAAGGGTCTTTTTGCCGCCCGGTTTGATGTCCGTTTTGGTGCTTACCTCAAAGCGTAAAATCAACTTGTCATTTTCATAGCGGGGGAACGCGAAATCCCATTCGATGGACTTGATGCCTTTGTTTGAGAGGTTCTTAACTGAAACACTGATCCATTCTGCCAGGTCAATGACGCGAATTGTAGATTGCAATCGGCCTCGTGTGCGGCGGTCTTCGGGTGCAATCACTCCACGTGGCGTTGCTTGATTGTAGGTTGAGTTCCCACGAGTTGATTGAGCATTGCGACGCGCAACTTTCTCGGCTTCGGTTTGTGGGATTTCGACAGCTTCGGCAGAAAAGCTGGAGGGTTGACGATCCAGCAACGGGTAATAATTGTTACCGATCTTGAAGCTGATTATTTCGACGGCAGGCTTGCTTGGCGCTGGCGTTGGCTGGGGAAAAGATTGAGACACCACAGGGAACGAAAGACCCGCTACACAGGCTAAAATGAACAGCGATCTGGACAACAAACATCGCATAAGTTATTCCTTTCTGATGTGGAGAGATTCTGGAAACCATCTTACTCCTGCTGACAAAGAAAGAAAAAAGAAAAGCTCGCCCAGTGAAAATACTGGACGAGCTTTTGAGTTGTTACTAAGCCGTAAGCCTAGAACTGATAGCGCAACGCGAATTGTAATTGGCGTTCGCTGCTCTTGGTCTGAATCTTACCAAACGTTGGGCTGCGCGGATTGCCATCCGGGCCATCCCAGTTCGGATGATTCGGCCAGTTATAGGCCTCTGCGCGGAACTGAATCTTTTGGGATTCTGTAATGCGGAAGTCTTTGAAGAGCGTGAAATTGTGATTCTGGAATCCAGGCACATAAATAATCCCGCGTGATTTTTGCGTGGAAAATGTTCCTGGCGTCGGTTGCGTGTACAAGCAAGACGTCGGATCGTTTGTACCACCGCTGGTTGAGGTGCTGTTGGGGGTGCAGGTTTTACCTGGCAAGCTGACTTGGAACCAGTAGTTCGGATCCGCTGCATTGCTTGCGAATTGTTTCGTCAGATTGATTGGTCCATTAACGATCCAAAGCTGCGAACCACTACCCGGTCCAACGCCTGCAAAGTCGTCACCTGTGGCGATGGTGCCAGGGGTACCGCTCTGCCATTGCGAAATGGCGCTGATCGTCCACCCACCTAACAACTTGCCCTTCCAGTTCGAGGCATCTTTGAAAATCGGTAGCTGATACACCGCATTGACAACCATCACGTGACGGCGGTCAAAGGTGGATGGGCCATACAGGTTGCTGACGTTGAAGGCATTCGGAACCACGTCGCGTTGGGCGGAGCCATCATCTTGTGATTTCGACAAGGTATAAGCCAAGCCAAACAAGAAGCCGTTGTTGAAGCGGCGATTGGCACCAAATTGCAATCCATGATACTGCGAATTTGCATCGTTATTGGTTACGCGAATAATTCCATAACCCTTGAATGGACGCAGGAAGTCAGGGTTCACACCGGGATTCGCCTGTACTGTACCGGGTTGCAATTGATTGATGTTCCGTTCACGTTGTTGATGCAAGCCGCGACGTCCAACATAGCTGACTTCAACGATGGTATCGAACCCAACTTCGCGCTCAAACGTGGTATTCCAGGTCCACGCTTCAGGGTTTTTGAAGATCGGGTCTTGTGTCGTGACGACCAACGGGAAGACGCGTCCTGCCGTACCGCCTGGATTGTCAACGTTACCATTAGCAATCGAAACGGTCGGTTGCAGCGGCGGATTTCCACCGAGGAAGACGGAGTCGCTCACGCCTAAACGCGTGAAGAAACGTCCCACGCCTGCGCGCAGCACGGTTTTGTCGTTAAAGGCATACGCCAAGCCAAAACGCGGTTGGAAGTTGTTCTTATGGATTTTTGAATATTCCTTACTGACACCACGGAAGAGGAAGTCGAACTCACCCGTTGTCGCAATCGGAATACGACCCGGTCCTTTCGCTGCATCCGGCCAACCATCGCCTGGGATCACAAGACCGTTGTAGCGGGCTTGCAAATCATTCGGGTTGGACGTGATGAAACCGGTTGCAGGATCCTGGGTAACAGCTCTGCTGGGATTGTAGAAGGTTGGATCAAAAACCGTCATGTTGCGCCACAGGCTGTAGTACGGCTGAATGATGCTGTGCCGCAACCCTGCTTCGACGCGCAGCTTCGGCGTCATTTTCCACGAATCCTGTGCGAACCACTCAAACATGTGACCGCGATAGGGCGTGAATGAACGTTTGCCGATTTCGGCGTAGGTGTCGAATCTGCCAATCGCTACGTTGCCGATAGCTACACCGGTACCACCTGGCGTAGAGTTGTTGAACACGAAGCGACCGTTTTGATTGTTTGTGCCGCCGGGCGTACCCGAAACGTTGATTTGGTCAAAGTCATTCTGTCCGGCGCGTTCAAAATAGCCACCGAATTTGATCGTATGGTTGCCACGAATGTTCGTCCAGTTATTGCTGGCCTGATAAATCGGGCCGGTGGAGCTGGCCGGATATGGACCACCGTCTAAGCTGGCGAACTGGTCAATACCATCCACGGTGGGGATTTTGTCCAGGATTTCTTTGTTATCCGGGAAGAGATAAGGATAGTTGATGCCGTAGTTGCTGCGTTTGAAGCGATCTCCGCGTGTGTCCACAGCAATGAACACCTGGTCGCGGCTGCCCGCCAGCAAGGTTTCACTGATCCAGGTCGAGGATAGAGACCACGTCCAGTTGATCGAAATCGTTTGGTTCGGACGATCAATGATCTGTGGTGCGCGGTCAGTACCTCCGCGATGGGCACTGACATCAACGAAGTGGTACAGGGACAAACGACCTTTGATTTGATTTCTTTCGTTGGGATAGTAATCAATCGAAAGCGTGTCTTTCCGTTGATCGGTTTGCGTCGGGCGATCCTGGAAATAATTCTGACCACTGGAAGTATAGAAACCAGCAATCGGGTCCGGGAAGGCTTTCAGCAAAGCCAATCCATTGGCGCTGAGACGGCTGGCGGGAATCTTGTTGACGATACCGCCATCACGGAAACAAGCCGTTTGATCGGTGGCGTTACAGTTCCCCGTCAGGAGCGGGTCTTTGATGAAACGAACCACACGCAGCGGGTTATTGGCATCCGTTAATTCGCTGAAGTCGCCAGTGCGCATCTTCGCCGTTGGCACGCGAATCGTGGTGTTGCCGGTTGCGCGTTGTTTCACCCATTCTTGTCCCCATAACCAGAAGAGTTTGCTGCGGTCTTTGTTGAATTCTGTGCCAGGAATAACCACCGGGCCACTCAAGCTGTACCCAAACTGGTTATAACGGAACGGATTTGGGCGGCAATGCGCAGCTTTCTCAAAAGCTGGATTGTCGCAGGGTTGATTCGCGGGCGTATTGCGGTTGCGTCCCCACGTATTGGTATTGAACGCCGCATTACGCATAAATTCATAGAACGTACCGTGAAAATCTTTGCTGCCTGATTTCGTCACGATGCGTACCTGACCACCAGCCGAACGACCATATTCGGCGTTATAATTTGCCGTCAGAATTTGGACTTCTTGCGTAGCTTCCACGTCTGCTGCACCGATACTGGTGCCGTTGGAACGAGTACGCACACCGACTGCGCCGTCAAATGTGACGAGCGTGTCCTGGGTGCGCGCACCATTGATAACGAGTCCGCCTGTGGTTAAGCCGAAGCTATTACCGCCGAGGGCACCACCTTGCACGCCGGGTTTGAGTTGCGCCAGGAAGAGCGGATTGCGTCCGTTCATCTGGAGATACTCGACCTGTTTGGTTTCGACCAATTTGCCGACAGTGGCCGATTCCGTTTGGACTTGTGCGGTCGAGGCCGTCACCGTCACGGTTTCTGTAACTGCGCCTGTTTGCAAATCGGCATCTACGCGGGCCGGGACGTTCGGATCAAGCTTTTTGCTGGTTTCTCTGTACAGCTTAAATCCACTGGCCTCAATCGTCACCGTATAAATCCCGGAGGGGAGAGAGGTGATGACATAATAGCCATCAGAATTGGAAACGGTTGATCGCTCGAAGTCTCGCGTCTCGTTTTTGACGGTGACTTTCGCATTGGCGATAACCGCGCCGGATTGGTCTTTGACCGTACCGGAAAGTGTTGTGTTGTCGGATTGCGCAAAGGCGAGTAGCGAACTCAGCGCCAGGCACAACCCAATGCTCAACAGTTGCGTGAGCATTTTTGTTTTATGGGTCAACATTGATGTACTCCTCTGAGAATGACCGTAACGCATTAGGTTACGGCGGAACTTACTGCGAAAATAAACCCTAGACCTAGACTGTCCAGAATACAGTTTCACAGCCTTTTCAAATTTGTAATAACAAGTTCGAGGATTGTATTTTCAGCCCAGCGGTGCCGACTGAGTCTGCCATCGTGTGGAATTTTAGGGTGATGGCAATTGTGATTCTTAATTGATCTCGTCAGCTTACCGCGAATTATTGCCAGTGGTTTGACCAACTGTCAAGGGAGCGAGTATGCTTGCGGTCTTGGTGCCCTAGAATTTTACGTTTATTTAATCCATCACTTTTCACTCGCTTTCGGAGGACTTTATGGCTGACAAAAAATCTCGCAGAGACTTTCTCAAACAGGCCGGCTCAGCAGCCGTTGCCAGTAGCGCCCTTCTTTCTATCCCAACCTACGCACAAACTACGAAGATCAAAAATGTTTTAGCTCCCAGTCGCATTCTTGGTGCGAATGACCGTATCAACCTCGCTTCCATCGGCGTTGGTGGGCGAGGCACAAGCGTGATGAAATGGGCGATGGATACTGGCCAAAAATCACAGCCCGCACAGGTCGTTGCTGTGTGTGATGTGTATCGCAAACGGTTGAGCAATGCACAGCAAATTAGCAAGGCCGAAACGGCGACCCTTGATTATCGAGAACTGGTCGCGCGTAAGGATATTGATGCGGTTATCATTGCGACGCCGGATCACTGGCACGCGCCGATTGCAATTGACGCGATGCGCGCGGGCAAAGATGTCTATTGCGAAAAGCCAATGACCAAAACGGTCGAAGAAGCCAAAAAATTTACCGAGGTAGCCAAAGCCACAAATCGCATCGTACAAATCGGTTCACAAACCACGTCCAGCGATCAATGGTGGAAAGCACGCAAGGCTATTCAGGACGGAATGATTGGTGAATTGCTGATGAGCCAGGGATCGTACCATCGCAATTCCATCGAAGGTGAATGGAACTACAAGATTGATCAGGCTGCGGGACCAAATGGCAAAGGCGATGATTTCATTGACTGGAACATGTGGCTCGGTTCTGCGACGAAGCGTCCGTTTAGTGCCGAGCGCTTTTTCCGCTTCCGCAAATATTGGGATTATTCCGGCGGCATTGCGACCGACCTGTTCTATCACGTTGTTGCGCCGCTGAATATTTGCTGGGGTGAGGCGCAGTTCCCGCATAAAGTTATGGCGTCGGGCGGCACTTATGTTTTCAAAGACGGACGCGAAGTGCCGGACACGTTCCACTTAATCGCCGAATTCCCGAAAGGTCATTCATTGGTGTTGAGTTCTTCGATGGCGAATAGCCAACATATTCCAGGCTTAATTCGCGGACACGAAGGCACGATCATGATGGTTCCGCACGGCCAGTTTGAAGGCAAAGTGGATTACATCACCGCCACTGCCGAGCGCCAATTCAAAGACAAATTCGTCGCCAAATTTGGTAGCAACGAAGTCAAATTGGAAACCGACAGAACGCGCGAAGATCATATGACAAACTTCCTGCGTTGCGTGCGCACACGCGAAAAAACCGTGCTGGATGCGCCGACCGCCTATCGTGCGATGACGACCATCGGCATGGCCGTCGAATCCTATCGCCAGGGCAAAGTTTTATACTTCGATGAACGCAACGAACGTGTGACAGATCGCCCGATTCAAGTGCAGGCCAAGGCCTAACGATTGTTAGGTCCGCCTGTTTGCAAGAAAGAAAGCTCTTTGATGGCAAGTTGTCGTGCGGTCAAAGAGCTTTTTCCTTTGCTTGCTTACTCCAACTTGCTACACTGCCTCGTCTAGTAACCTGAATCCCCTCGCCCCGATCCAGTTGAAGTCTTATGCCTAGTCCAGTTGTAACTGCTATTCGCAGCGGCTCCGCGCCTGCGCCTGCAAAAATGGCAGCGGCGAGGGCTGCTTTACCCTTGCCGCCCGAAGATATGCTCGAAGTCCTCGTCGTGCTCGCTCAGGATGAAGATGCCGAACTCAGCGCGACCGCCACGAAGTCGCTCAACGAATTCGATACAGAGCGAATGAGACAGGTCGTGTCACTCAAAGAAACAGCGCGCGATGTCTTGCAACACCTTTGTACGTGGCGTGGCGGCAAGCGGGAAGTGTATGAGGCGTTGATCCTGAATGATGCGACCCCGGATCAAGGCATCACCGAACTGGGGCGTTGGAACAAGGATGGTTCAGTGCTGGAACTCATTGCAATCAATCAGGAGCGCATGATTCGTTATCCCGACATCATCAGCGCGCTGATTGAAAACAAGGCCAGCACACCCGAAGCCGTGCGACGCGCGACCGAAGTCCGCGTTGAATTCTTCGAGAAAGAGCTTGGGGCAAAACGCATTGAAGAAGAACGTCGCGCCCGCGCCGCCGCCGCTTCCGCAGCCCTTGGTTTGCGCTACGTCGAAGAATCATTGGTCGAGTTGATTGATGAAGATATTTCCGCCGAAGACTTAAAGCTGGAAACGGCTCTCGGCAAAGATGATGATCCGAAGATCGGGCCGGAATTTCTCAAAGCAATTCGGGATGAAGTTCAGCGCGTACAGGCCGAGCCGGAGCCTGTCAGAGAGTCGCCCGTGAGCGATCCAACCAATGCTGTGGCCGAAACGCCAACAGAACCAATGGCAGATGTTGATCTGCAAACTCAACAGGCCGTCAACGAAATTCTCAACCAGATGAAAGCCGATGGCGAAGAAGCGACGCCGGAACGATTGACCATTATGCAAAAGATTGCGCGGATGACGACCAAAGCGCGCGTGCAATTGGCACTCAAAGGCAACCGCGAGGCCCGCAACATTCTGCGCCGCGATTCCAGCAAATCCGTGATCCTCGGCGTGCTGGGCAATTCGCGCATCACCGAGTCCGAGGTCGAAGCGATTTCGGCGATGAAGACCTTACCCGAAGAAGCCTTGCGTTTGATCGCGCTCAATCGCCAATGGATTCGCAATTACCCAATTGTCCACAACCTTGTGCGCAATGCGCGTACGCCTGTCGCAACGAGTTTGCCGCTTTTAAATCGCCTATTTCCGAAGGACCTCAAAGGCGTGGCTGGCAATCGCAATGTGCCGGAAGTTTTGCGTAAACAAGCCGACCGTTTGGCGAAGGCGAAGAAGATTTAGAGGGGAAGTGGTAGCAGAATTTTAGCGGCGTGTTAGTGCTTGTAATTCGTTGAGAGCCGCTTCGAGGCGTTGAATATCGGCATCGTTCAACTGTTTTGCGCCAAAGCGTACCTGTTGATAAAACGTCGTAATATCTATCACACTTGCCAATCCGACGTGTTGCGCAAATTCCTGAGGCGTTTGTTCGGGCGAACGCTGATGCCCGGCGCGCGCTAACGTATCCAGCATTTCCTGATAAAACGCAATTGCCGAAGCCACTGGTTCCTGTTTGATTCGTCGCCGCCACGATTGCGTGTGTTTGCGGTAAAAAACGAACCCAACGATCAACAATCCAAAAGCAAATAACGTCAGCATCGCCGGGTGCGTAAAAATTGTGGTCGCCCATCCGCTTGAACTGCGTGCTGGCAATTCCTCTCGTATGGTGTGCAGCAAATTCATCAATCGCAACTTCCAGTCAGCAATCTTGAGTGAAATCTCGCCTTGCGAATCGGACACCAGGCGCTGCATACGAAAGGCCATCGAAGCCTGTTCATTCGCGCTGAAGCCGATGACGTGTTCCAGCCAGAGCATTTCAATGGATTCGCTGAAATGTCTGAGCGTTGCTAACCAATTGTTCTCATATTGGCTTAATCCCGCCGCCGGTGTGGGATCAAACGCGAGCCAACCGTACTTTGGAAAATACACTTCTACCCACGAATGCGCGTCGGATTGACGAACAGTATAGAAGTCGGAAATCTCGCTGTACTCGCCCATCTGAAAGCCGTTCACAAGGCGCGCGGGAATGCCTTGTGTGCGTAACATCAACGTCATCGCCGAGGCAAAGTATTCGCAATGTCCCGCACGAACATTGAACAGAAAATCCGCAACTGGCTCGCCATCGTTGGTGCGTTTGAGGTTGAGCGTATAACTGTAATTGCTGCGCAAATGGCTTTCGATGCGGCGCGCGGCATCAATGGTCGCGGTTGCACCGTTGGTGATGCCTGCGGTTAATTGTCCGACGCGCGGATCGAAGCCTTTGGGCAATTGTGTGTAGCGCACGTGGATGTCCACTTCGTAGTCAGTGGAATTATTCTCGCGTATCTCTTTGTCGTTTGGTAAACGCGTGTCGGATTCAACCTGATAAACCAGACGATTCAGCGCGTGATTGCTCGTCCACAAGCCATCGCTTTCATCACGCCAGAGCGAGGGCAGCCCTTCCACCCATAATGGTTTGGGGGCGGCGAAGATGGTCGGTGTATCAAGCGGTTCGAGGTAAAACGTTTGCCGCGTGATTGTGGACAGGTGTTCGGCGCGCCGTGATTGGGCGGTTTCATCTACCCAAAACGTGTTGCCGCGTTTTGTGACGGGGCGCGCACCGAGTCGGCGGTTGCTGCGCAGGCTCAACGAATCGCGCCAACTGCTGCCGTCGTAAAAATCCAGCGTCACGCCGCGCCATCGCAAGCTGGAACGGTATTGATCTGGTGGTTGATTGACGCGCACACGCATCACAAGCTTGGGATTTAATTTGAGTTGCCCGACATCGCCCAATCGAACCGTGTCGCTGAAGCCGGACAACGACGCGCCCTGCATCCAACCGGCCCCGGAGTTGCGTAGTGCCAAACGCGGCATCGCCAAAAACAGCGGCGTGGCAAGCAACAGAATGACAATGAGAGACACGGTGGCAAAGAGCGTGACACTGCGCCAACGTGGTTGCGCGAGCGGTTTTCTCAGTGTGGGTGTTTCGCGCCAAAATTCAAATTCGCTGATTTCCTGCGGTTGTTGTGATTCCTCCAGGACTTGCTGTGCGCGCCGCATTTCAAAACTCACGAGCGTCGAAATTGCGCTAAACAAGAACATGATCAAGAGCCCAAAGAAGGTCGTGTCAATCATCATGCCAGCGGCCAACAACATCTGGAAAAACGCGACAACGTACAGCCACAACCAATCCCGGCTGCGCTTGGCCTGAATCAACTTCATCCCGGAGGCAAAAAAAATGAAATGCACCAACGCAACAATGGGCGGCGTTTGCAATACTAACCAATCAACAAACGGGAATGGCAAAAACACCAGCATCAACACGCTCACGAGCGTCGTTGGAAGTTGCCATTTGATCCTCCCAGCGTCTACTTGCCACCCAAATAACAACACGCCACTGAACAATAGAATCGAAGGCCAATCCAATTGTCGCGTCGCCACCAGCATCAAAAAGCTGGTCGTTAGCAACGTGTACGAAGAAAGTCTGAAGTAGCGTTCGAGCGTCATGTCTTACAAATCGAAACCAAGGGCAAAAGGGGCCCACATTCTACTGCAATTGCCAGGAAGGGATGAACAATTCCTGGGCAAAAAAACTTATGGCTCGCTGTTCATCTTCGTGGTCGGCGATGCGATGTGATGCGGATTATTCGGCTCATCGTTTACGAACTGGGCGTTTGGCGGGAGCCGCTTGGGGTGGTGTTGGCTCCGGGTTTTTCATCTCGGCTTCAAGGGCTTTGGAAACGCTGGCAAACGCGGCTTCCAGATCGCCCGACAATAACAACCGCCAAGTGTCGCCGGATTTTTTCAGCGACATCACTTCTACTTTGGCGAAGGGGGCATCTGCCAGTTTGAGTTCTGTTCGATAAACGACGTGCATAATGTCGGGGGCTTCAGGGACTTTGCCAATCACGCTGGATTGTGCCTGACTGAGAATGTCTTTTATTTGCGGCGTCGAAGCCGTCAGCATCACAATCATCCGCTCAAATACAGCGGAGGGACTGAGCTGTTCGAACTCTGCGTTGTTTTTCAATCCAAAAAGCTGTTTGCCCGCTTCGTCTTTTTTGTCGAGTTTGAGGATTTCAGCAAAAGTCCGTTTGAGCGACCCCAACGCCTCAGGATGCAAATACGTTGCAGCTTTTGCCCAATCACTGGCTTGCGACGCCGCGATATAGGCTTTGGCGATGGCTTCAGGCGTTTCTTCCTGCGCCATAACGGGCAGGCAGAAAGCAAAGAGAAGTAAAAAAATAGACGTTACTTTTCTCATTTCAGATTTTCCCTTTTGATTCGTTGTTTGTTGGCAAGTGCGTGCTGATGAATTCCACAACCGTATCAAGGTAGCCGTTCTGGCTTGGCAACCAATGCGAGCCGTTTGGAACAATCAATAGTTTCTTCGGCTCGTTAGCAGCGGCAAAGACCTTATGGCCTTGTTCTGTCGGGATGATCTCATCGGCGTCGCCGTGTGTGATGAGGACGGGGCAGTTCACGCTGGCGATTTTTTGCGCGGATTCAAAACGATTCTTGAGAATCCAGTGTAGTCGGCGCGGAATGATCGGCAAGGTGGCTGCGGCCATATCGCTGGCAGAACTGAGAGGAGCTTCCAACACCAAAACGCCACAAGGCTTTCGTGCCGCCAAATCCGTTGACACGGTTGTGCCAAGCGACAACCCATAAATCGCCAGCTTCTCAATCTTCACACCGCGTGTCTTCGTCAAAAAGTCATACGCCGCATCAACGTCAGCGTAGAGTTCAGTTTCGCTTGGCGCAGAGCCTTCGCTGCGACCATAGCCACGATAGTCATAAACCAATACATCCATTCCGCGTTTGGCTAAATCCAGTGCGACGCCTTTGAAATAAGTGATATTGCCGCCGTTGCCGTGGGAATATAACACCGTGCTTTTGGCCGATGGTTGTTGTGCTCGTAAAAACCATCCGTGTAACTTCACGCCGTCCGTAGTTGTGAACCACACGTCTTCGGCGTTGGCGGGCAATGTCCATTCCGCGCTGCCGTCATAGCTGACCGGATGATGCGTCATCTTCCATTCCAGCAAACGAATCCAACCGAAGAACAACACGGGGAACAGCGGTAAATACACCGCTAATCGCACGGCGCGCGGGCGTGCAAAGAAGCCAGATTTTTTGGGAGACGGATCGAAAAGCGTTTCCATAGCGGCTGCAAAATTCGGGGGGCGGGCAAGGCGAAGTATACGCCGAGCTGCGTGGTAAAGTAAATTCAAGGTGCGCCCTGCCCATTTGTTGCAGTCCTTCATTTGGGCGTACAATTACGCTGCTTTTGTACCCTTTATTCAACCATCAACAAGGAGCTATCACATGCCTGATTTGACTCGTAGAGACTGGAACAAACTCATGCTTGGCAGCGTCGCCGCGACTGTTTTGCCAAGCCATCATCTCTTCGCCGCTGCCAAGCCGAATTCAAGATTTATGGGCGTGCAAATCGGCGCGCAAAGTTACAGCTTTCGGGATCGGTCACTGGACGACGCGATCAAAGGCTATGTCGAAGTCGGCCTCAGCAGTTGCGAAATGTGGTCGGGCCACATTGAGCCAAAGGGCTTGAAACCAGATGACCTCCGCAAATGGCGCTTGAACGTTTCACTCGACGAATTTAAAGCCGTGCGCAAAAAATTCGATGTGGCGGGCATTCAGCTTTATGCCTTTAATTACAGCTTCCGCGAAAATTTTACTGACGAAGAAATCGAACGTGGCTTCAAAATCGCACAGGCAATGGGCGTGAAGGTTATCACCGCATCCTCCAATGTTTCGACTGCCAAGCGGGTTGATCCATTTGCAAAGAAATACAAAATCCGCGTCGGGATGCACAACCACTCAAGAATTGTTGCGAACGAATTTGCGACGCCAGATGATTTTGCAAACGCGATGAGCGGGATGTCCGAATATATCTGCATCAACCTGGATATAGGTCATTTCACCGCTGCGAATTTCGACCCCGTTGATTATTTGGGCAAACATCACGACCGCATTGTGACCTTACACATCAAAGATCGTAAGAAAAACCAGGGCGATAACGTGGTTTTTGGCGAAGGTGACACTCCGATCAAACCTGTGCTGGAGCTACTTAAGAAAAACAAATGGAAAATTCCGGCCAACATCGAATACGAATACAAAGGTGCGGATACCGTTGCGGAAATGAAGAAATGTCTGGCTTATTGCAAGCAGGCATTGGGGGCCTAGCGTTCAGCCCTGATAAGCGCGATAAAAGAAAAGTCTTAACGATCACAGTAGTTTAGGTGAAGTCGCTAAAGAAAAAAGAAGAAGTCAGCCAAGCTAATTGAGGATTTTAGGTGAAAAGCAGGCTGACTTCACTTTCTTTATGTGGAAAACCTGTGGAAAACGCTGCGGATGGTTTCACGGCGACAAGAGCGATAAGTGGTTAAAATATTGATAGCAAGGGTTTTATCTTCGCTGCGGGTGATTGGGCGAGGTTTTCCAAGCTGTGGAAATTCAATTTTTATCGCCAACCTGTTTGCTTGTGATTTGAATCAGTGTTTGGGCATTGCGTCGTAACCCTGAAACCTTTGCGCGCTTGATGGCGCTGCCGCGAAAGCGTGTGGAAAATTCTTCTTGCGACATTGTCAGAAGGTTTTGGAGATTGATTTCTATAATGCCGGGGCGAGGCGCAAAACGAGTCTCTTCGGTTGGTTTTGAGAATCGTGACCAGGGACAGACGTCCTGGCAAATATCACAACCAAAAACCCAGCCTTCTAATTTTTCGCGCATTGCTTCGGGCAATTCTTCGCTACGCAATTCAATGGTGCCGTAAGAAATGCAGCGCGTGGCGTCCAGTTTGTACGGCGCTACAATCGCCTGGGTCGGACAGGCATCAATACAGGCAGTGCATTTGCCACAGTGATCTTTTTCGATGAAGCTGTCATATTCCAACTCGACCGAAACCAATATTTCGCCTAAAAAGACCCACGATCCAAATTCGCGCGTAATCACATTCGTATGTTTACCAAGCCAGCCAAGGCCGGCGCGCACGGCCCACGCTTTGTCCATGATTGGTGCCGTGTCTACGCAAATTTTGGCTTCAATGTCGGGCACTTGTTCCAGCATCCACGCGCGCAGAGATTTAAGCTTCTCCTGCAACACATCGTGATAATCATCTCCCCAGGCATACCGCGATATTTTGGCGGTTTCCGGCTGTTTTTCGGGACGATAATAATTCAACGCGACACAGATGATAGATTTGGCAGAGGGGAGAAGCAGGCGCGGGTCGCTACGTTTTTCGGGGTCCCGTGCAAGGTAGTGCATTGTCCCGTGAAAGTTTTGCGCCAGCCATTCCTGAAGTCGCGCGCCTTCTTCTGTCAGCGCGGTGGCGGGTACGATGCCAATTTTTGGGAAACCCAGGTCGCGCGCCTTTTGCTTGATGTCTTCAGATCGTAACAGGTTCATTGAGCGACATTCTTACCGCTCAGAAGCGTGCTCGCAAGGTCAATTGACAAAGACGTCATCTTTAGAGACAAACCCCACGGTGGTCCCTTTAAGATTGACGAGCATGATTCGTTGTGCGCCCTGTCCTTGTCCGTAAGTAAATATTTCTCGCAACTTCACTTTTTGTTCGCTCGCCGCTAGTTCCAGCCACTGTTGTGTCACCAGGCAAATCATCAAATCCTGATGGAGTTTGACCTCGGTGAAGAACGCTCCGTGTGGCATTTGGCTTCGATCCAGTCGAGTGACATCGGTATCGTCTTTAGCCTCTTGTTTACGGCTCCGCAAAAAATTTGTCCCAAGGGCGACGGCTAACAGGATAATGATGGCGACCACCAACCATTTCCGCAAATTGTTTTGAGAGCCAGGTTTCAGACGCCTGGTCTTTTCAGGTGTGAGCGGCGCTTCTTGTACGCGAGATGGGGAGGCGTGTATTTCTGTGGGCGCAACCGTGTCGGAGGCCTCAGTTGTCGTTCGCCGTACGATAGCGGATTGCAGACGCAGCCGTACAGTCATGAGCTGGTTGTATACTTGCAGTAAGACCTCGTAGTTGGCGTTTTGCTCATGCTTGGCTGTAACCTTGATATAGTCCCGCACTTTATCCGACAACTCTCCCAATTGATCGAAAAGTTTTTCTATACGGGCTTCGATATCTGCACTGGGATCACAATCTTTTCCCAACTCCATCTGGACGATTTGGTCAGCCTGGAAGATCAACCCCAGCGTTGCGCGCCGGATCTTTCCTTCACCCTCTAATTCTGTGTGATCGCCATCTGGCAGAGGGGAGAGAAAGCTGTGCAAATCCAGTTTGCGAGTTTCGGCAGAAGCGTGGAGATAGGCTGTCACCAGTAATTGATTTTCTGGATCGGCGGCGAGCGCCTGTAGTTGTTCGTCCATTTCGACAGCTACTTCTGGCTCCAGACTAACTACAGATTCTGGCAATGTCTCAGGCGATGGATGAAATCCGTTTGCAAATGGCACTAATAATGAAGGGTTGGAAAGAGTTGCCTCTCTTTCAATGACTGGAGGAGAGATTTGCAGCAGGTGTGTAAGTCGTGAAACGCGTTCTTGCGCTAGGTTGTCATTTTGCGCATGGGTTTGCAATTCGCGCAGGATTGAGGAAATTTCGTCCGGTTCGTTGGAGTAAGTGTCGCTGAAGGCGTTGGTCAGAGATTGCAATGACGGCGAAGCCGCTTGCAGCTCCGCACTTTCAATTTCGAGCAGGGTCAAAAAGCGATTATTAATGATGACATTGGATTCAACCGATGCTGCTGTCACTTCGGGCAGATAGAGCAATGATCCAACCTGTGTTTTCAAATCACGGACGCGTTGAAAAAAAGTCCGGTTCACCAATTCCTCGAAGCGGTTAATTTGTTTCGCTTCGGCAATAAATTCGTCGAATTGCTGGATACTTTGGCTGATCCGATGGGCGTCCGCCGGATCACTCACAATTGTTTCCCCCCACGCCAAACACATTTCGGTTAATCGTTTGGCTAATTGTTCACGACTGATTCGAAGGTGACGATGGCGCGTGGAATGACCAGGGTCTATATTGCTGAACAGCCGTGTGACCACAAAATCGTATTTGCCCCGATTGGCGTCAGTGTGCGGAAGTGCCCGATAAAAACTGGTGAGTGCCGCCAAAGCATTCAAATCCAGTGACGTTGTTTCCTCTTCACAGAATCGCCGTAGATGATACGGCATAATCGCGGCATCGCGTGCAACCAGCACTTGAAACACGATTTCCATCTCCTGATTGACGATACATACTGCCTCTCGAATTTTGTCTTCGTCCACCCCCCGGAGGGCTATATTGAGGTCATTGATGGAGGCCACCAGCGGTGCGAAATCCAACTTGTCGGGGATACGGTTGAGCATCACACGTTCGAGGCTGGACATCACGCGTTCGGCGGCCTGCAACGCTTTCATTTTTTCAATCGCGCGGCGCAAATAGGCCAATGCCTTTTGTGCTTGCGGTGCAATGCTTTTGGTCGAAGCTGTAGAGGTTGCAGATGTTGTCATACCTTTATTCCTTCACTAAGCGCGAGGGGTTATTGGTTAGCGGGCCAGTTACAGTTGTGGTGCTTCCGTCGGCAGAAGGCGGGAACGCGTTAGTTGAATCGCACTAAATACCGAGATGAAGGCAACACTTCTTGCAACGAGCCATTTGCCACAACCATATATTTGGCAGGTGAGCCATCGCTTGTATAACCGTCCGATTCAATTGTGAAGTTGGTTTGCAAACTGGTGGTACTGGGGGACAGCGGAACCATTTGGTAAGTGAACCCATTACTGAACAATGCTGTGGCAGAGGTCATTGCCCCCAAACCGCCCCCCTGAAATGAATTCAACTCAGTCAAATTCGCATACCGGGAATTTTGCATGAAATAGTTATGTTCAGCGGTATACATCAAGCGCAGATTGGAAATGGCCGAGGCCTTTTTGGAAGCCACTCTTGCGTCGTGAAGCATGGGGGCCACGACTGCCGCCAAAATGCCAATGATGGCGACGACGAGTAACAACTCAACTAAAGAAAATCCAGTTTGCGAACGTTGGTTATTCGATGAGAAAAGCATGTGAACTCCTAGTGATGTGGAGCCGAAAGGCTCGTTTCGCTCGGGTTGTTAGGGCTTTTCTCCAGGGATGATGGGGAAGTCTTGGTGGGCCAGCAAAAATTACGGGATCATTATTTCTGGTTGCCGAATCTTGTCAACTATTTTCTTTAGTGCGAAAAATCTTTGGATAGGTGATTTGCTCCAGAAAGAGACCCGACGGTGGGGCCGTCAACGCAACGATCTTTCGTGATTCCCCACGCAATTGAGCCGCAAACTCTTCAACAGTCAAATTGTGCCGGCCCACTTCAACCAGCGTGCCGACAATGCGTCGCACCATATTCCATAAAAAATGAGAGGCTGTAATCCGAAACCGAATCAAGTGAGCATCGGTCGTAATTTCTGCGGATTTGACCACCACAATTGTGGATTCATCCGGGCGACTCGGGTCCTGTTTGCTGAAGGCGGCAAAATCGTGACGACCCACTAATAATTCTGTACATTTTGCCATTGCTGCGACATCCAGCTTGTCTTTCACCCACCAGACCTGTTTTTTCGCAAAGGCTGTTTTGCGGGTCGAAATTTGATAGACGTAGGATCGCGTTCCTGCGTCGTGTCGCGCGTGAAAATTGGGATGCGCTTCCGCTACATCCAGCAAGCAAATATCCGCAGGCAACCGATCATTCAGTCCATACAGAATTTCTTTGGGGCGCAGGTTCATCTGTCCGCGTGGACGAAGTTTTAGGTGTGCAACTTGTGCCAGTGCATGAACGCCAGCGTCTGTGCGACCAGCCCCGCCGACCTCAACACGCGTGCCGAAAAAATCTTCAGCCGCTTTTTGCAATTCACCTTGGATGGTTTTGGCGTTCGTTTGTTCCTGCCACCCGTGATATTTCGTACCGTCGTACTCAAGCGTTAACTTCCAGCAAAATGTAGTTGAGGGGCGATGATCGGTCATTGATGTTCGGTAGTTATTTTTTTGCCTGTTCATTTTTTCTGAAAATTATCGGTACGCCGAAACTGCAATGAAACTGCAATCAGCAACCGTCATACTCCAAATCTCAAATCTCAAATTTCAAATTTCAAATCTCAAATTGTCAGGTAGCCAGCACCGACCACCGTTTTATAAATCCCACCCGTCTTTCATGTACGTGTCTTTCGGCTTCGGCTTCACCAGTTTTGCTTCTTCACGTTCGCGTGAGGCTTTGGCGCTTTTGGCAAAATACTTTTCCCATTCTGCCGGAGCATCAATCGTTTCGCCGCCGTGACGGGTGACGCGTGGGCGCACCTGTGCCAGCACAGGCGTGTTGATCGCCACGCCGGAAACAATCACTTGCCCTTTTGTCAACGCTGGCAATTCGTCGAGCAGCCGTCGCCCCGCGCCTTCGACCGATGAAGCAATCGTTTGCTGATCTATCGGGTTCACAATGCGCATAATGAATTGCGTCATGCATTGCGACAGTACGTCCTGATCGAGTTTGCCGGGACGCTGCGTAATCAAGCCGATGCCGACGCCGAATTTGCGGCCTTCGGACAAAATCGTTTTCAGGATGTTGGTCGAAACGACTTGCGTTCCGGCGGGCGCGTACCGATGCGATTCTTCCAGCAGCACGAACACCGGATACGGTAAATAACTCTCATCGCCTGTGTTTGCCTGCCCGCGCACTGTCGCCACGCGCGCTTTATTTAAGCGTCGAAGCAGTGTGCCAACGATGACTTGTTGTTCGCTTTCTTCAATGTCGGAAAGCTGCAACACCGTGCATTGACCGGGCTTCAGCATATCGGTCAATTCAATGTGTTCGTGATCCGAAAACGTTTTGCTTTGCTCGAAGCGTCGTCGCAAGCGCCATTCAAGGGCGTCAATCGTCGAAGAGTTGCCGCCGCCTTTGCCCTTCTCATCTTCGTACTTTTGCCCCAGCACCGCATCAAGCAAATCCAGAAAGCCCCACGTGCCGCGCTCGCCGTTCGGACTATTCATAATCGAACGATATGCGGGCGACAAAATGGATTTCATCTTTTCGGTCATTTCCGGCAACAGGTAGATAATGTCCGCTTCGGTCAACGAAGAAATCCGCACGCGAATTTTGTCCGGTGTGAAGATTTTGACTTCCGGTGCATAGCCGTCCGCGCCTTTAAAATCAGGGTGTTTGTGCAATTCCGTCAGCGTGTGATATTCGCCGTGCGGATCAACAATCAGCACCGCCGCGCGATTGTGCGGCATCATCAACTCTTCGATCAGCACGCTGGCCGTATAGCTTTTGCCCGCGCCCGTGCTCGCCAACACCGCCAAGTGCGTCGAAACCACGTCTTTGACCGAAAGCACAATCGGCACTTCATCGCGTTTGCGCGTCAGCAGCGAGCCAATATGCGCGCCGCCGTATTGCCCTTTTTGTTTGGGCGACAACATCCGCGACAACATTTCGTTGGAAGCAACATACACGCCTTGCCCTGGCATCGGTGGAATGCGCGGATTGATGAAATCGCTCAGGCCTTCGTTGAAATAGCCAATCGCTTCGACAGTGATTTCGTACAACTCGACATCTTCGTCCGGCAAGCCAATCAAGCTCGCAACCAATGACGGCGGCGTGTTCGGATCAGACAAAAAGCTGTCCGGCAAACTGCGCACGAGAGCGCGTTCGGTGATCGTGCCGACGATGTTGAGCTTGCCTTGGTCGTCGCCCGTGTCCGCAATGTAAAAGACAAATTCGCCGATGCGCGTGCGTTTGTTGTCGCTGGTGATGAACGTGTATTGATGCGGAAATTCGCCGGGGCCTTTGACTGTACCGATGAGTGTTTTTTGCATGATTCTATTTCAACTAAATGTGCGATTACTCTGTGCGTGAGATGTCCGCTTGTAAAAATAATCGTTCTAGTTCGCGCAAGGGCAATGCCGCAGCCTTTTCGCCCATAACTGCTGTGAGGTACCCTCGCACTTCATCCCGATTCACCAGGTTGGGTTGTTGCAGCAGCCACAGCAAATCAATCTGATCTTTGCCGCGCCCCGCGATGTATTTCAGAATCACCATCCATTCAGGGCTGACAACAAAAAGTCCTTCGTCGGTTTCGACAGCATCGCGCAAAGCCGCTTCGTAAAACTCGCGGAAAAAATCGTCGCGGACAATCCAATCCAAATCAATCTCACGTTTGCCTGTCGAAGCGGGGTATGTTTCGCCGCCAAAGCTCAATTTATCTTTGGCTGCCCAGCCGAGCGGTTTGTCAGCAATGAAATCTACATCTGTGGTCGCGCGCGTAAAGCCGTACAGGTGCATCGCTAAACCACCCGCCATCGCGCAGACGATACCTTGTTCGCGTGCCGCTTGGCCCGCTGCTTTTGCCACTTCCAACCCTTCTTCTGTCGAAATAGATTGCTTGTCGGGCGTGAGGTTGCGGCGCAATAAGGCTTGGATTTCTTCTTTGCTCATACCTTTCAGCGCGTGACTGTAGCACTCTAACCGCGAGAGCGAAACCATTCCACAAATTTACTGATGCCGGTTTCAATCGTCGTCGTCGGCACATAGCCCAGCAACTGTTCAGCTTTGTTGATGTCGGCGTGCGTGCGTTCCAAATCGCCGGGATGCATGGGAAGCCGGTCAATATTGGCTTTGACGCCAAGTGCAGTTTCCAGCATTTCGACCAGACGTTTGAGAGGAACCATTTCTGAACAGCCAAGGTTGATCGCTTCAAATGGCGTTTGGTTGTACTGCAACGCGGCGATGATACCGCTCACGATGTCGCTGACGAAGGTGTAATCGCGTTCCGTTGTGCCGTCGCCGTAAAGCGGAATTGGTTTGCCTGCGGTCATCAGCCGCGCAAATTTGTGAATCGCTAAATCGGGGCGCTGGCGCGGGCCGTATACGGTGAAAAAACGCAGGCAGACGGTTTGGATTTGATAGAGGTGGCTGTAGGTGTAGGCGAACATTTCGCCTGCGGCTTTGCTTGCAGCATAGGGTGAAATCGGCAGCGGCAAAAACTCTTCTTTGAAGGGCGCGTTCGGGTTTGCGCCGTAGATTGAACTCGACGAGCCGAAGACGAATTTCCTGATGCTAAATTCGCGCGCCAATTCCAGTAAATGCAGGGTTCCGGTGACGTTGGTTTGTTCGTAGTCAATGGCCTGTTCGAGCGAAGGCCGCACGCCAGTGCAAGCGGCTAAATGCACAATCGCGTCGAACGGAGTTTCAGAAAAAATGGATCGCAACCGCTCGAACTCTCGAATGTCAGCTTCAATCAATTGGTAGCGCGGATTTTCCAGATGGGCGCGCACGTTCGCGCGTTTGATTTCGGGGGCATAAAAATCGCTGAAGTTGTCTACGACGACGACGCGGGCTTCCGTGGTTGCGAGCAAGCGATCAACGAGATGGCTGCCAATAAAGCCTGCTCCACCGGTCACAAGAATCGTTTTCATTGGTCAGAAGTTTCCTCTCATTAAAATGGTGACGCGCTCATCCGATCCTGCCAGAACATTTGATAATACTCCCCGCGTTGTTGGAGCAATTCGGCGTGTGTGCCTTGTTCGATGACGCGGCCATTGCGCAGCACTACAATCTGATCGTAGCGGTCCAAATCTGAAAAGTGATGTGCAATGACGAGCGTTGTTTTGCCTTCCCGCAACCGATCCACCGCTTTATGAATCAGCGCTGCAGATTCAGGATCAACCGCCGACGTTGGTTCGTCCAGAATCAGGATCGAAGGATGAGTAATAATCGCGCGCGCCAGACATAACCGTTGTCGCTGCCCGCCCGATAAGGTCGAACCGCGCTCGCCAATGATTGTGTCGTAACCGTGTGGAAACGCCGCGATAAAATCGTGCGCATAGGCTTGGCGGGCGGCGGCTTCGATTTCTGCTGTCGTTGCATCCGGCTTACCGTAAGCAATGTTTTCGCGGATCGAAGCGCCGAATAACAGCGAATCCTGAATCACAATCCCAATTTCGCGGCGCAACGTTTCGCGTTGATATTTTTCAATATTCACTCCGTCAATTGTGATGGTCCCTGCCTTCGCGTGATAGAACCGCAGAATCAAATTCGCAATCGTAGACTTGCCCGAACCTGACATGCCGACCAAGGCGACGTGATGGCCCGGCGCAACCTTGAATGACACGTCGTGCAGCACATCATTGCCGGTGCCGTAATCAAATGCGACACGGTCGAAAACGATTTCGCCTTTGAGCTGTGAAACGACAACAGCGGATTCGCTGTCCCACGTTTCCGGCTCAGTGTCGAGGATTTCGGCGATACGCTGTTTGCTGACCGCCGCCCGCGAAAGCCGCGTCGAAATTTTGGCGAGGTTGCGCAGCGGTTTGTACATATCGTTCAAATACGCTGTAAACACCAGCACATCGCCCGGCGTCATCTGGTTTTTCAGCACGAGCAGCGCGCCGTACAGCACCGTGGCCCACATCCCGAACGCTTTGATAAGTTCGACCGTACGTGTTGCCGCTGCCGCCATTCGTTCGGTGCGAATGCCTTCCTCTAAGGTCTGCGCGCTTTCCTCATCGAAGCGTTCTTGTTCGTACTGTTCGCGTCCGAAGGCTTTGACGAGGGTGACAGACGACAGCACTTCGCTGACACGCGCGGCGATGCGGCCTTCGCGTTCCCGTTGCTGGCGCGTCGAAACTTTGATCTTGCGATAAATGTACGCGAGCGCAAAAAACAGAATCGGCAAGGTCGCCAGCGCGATCAAACTCAGCTTCCAATTAAGCCAGATCAGCACCGTAAACATACCGATGATCGTCAGCACTTGTGCTACCGACGTCAGCACTGATTCGACGAATACATCCTTAAAAACCTCGGTTTCGCCCGTGACTTTCGTGAGCAATTCGCCTGTGCGCGCGCGGCTGTAATAGCTGAGCGAAAGCTGCTGCAAATGCGCGAATACCTCGCGGCGCAGCGTGTACACCAAACTATAGCCAATGCGCGAAAACAGAAAGTCCTGAAAGTACGAAAAGATGCTGCGCGCGCCTGAGATGAATAAAATCCCCAATGAAATCAGTACGACGGCGGTGATCTTGCCATTTGCCAGCCAACCGCTCATCCACGCTAGATTCGTCGGCAACGGTTTGTCGAGCAGCACATAGTCAAAAATGATTTTCAGCGGCCAGGGCGAAAGCAATTCCGTCAATGTCAGCACGAGCATGCTCAGGAACGACAGCACAATGCTGCGCCGTTCCTGCCAAAGGTGGCCTTTGATAATGGCCTGAAAATCTGCTCGTTGCTGTTTTTTCATTTACCTAAGTTCTGCCTGCCAATCTGCAATAGATAAAATAGACAAGGCCGATTTATAACAAGTTCCCGAAGGTATGAACGCGAGCGTTTGATGATTGTCGCAATGTTTCCAGCAATCGTTCTACAAACAAAAATGCTTCGTCGTTCATGACTTTGTGATGCAACATAATGCCAATGGGCTGTGATGACGTAAGCTGTTGTGAAATTGCTGACAGCAACTCTTCCTGGGGCTTTAGCGTGGCCCCATCTTTCCATCGAAACAAATCCAGCGTGACGGAAATTTCCTGAAATGAAAAGCCTGTGAGCGGGGACGTGACGCTGTGTAATTGCGACAGCACGCGAAAGCCGAGTTGATCCAAGGCCTGATGCGTGTTTGCCGTGCAGCGATTCCAGGGCGGAATAAACGCGGGAAACCAATCGTGACCAAAGGCTTCGTGCATTTGTGCTTGCCCGCGAGCGATGTCTTTGAATTGTTCGTCAAAACTGCGACTGTGGCCGAATTCACATTTGCGCCCGGTCAATTCGTGATTCGCGTGTTGCCAGCCGTGCTGCACGATTTCGATGGAATCTGAAAATTTTGCGAGCAGGCTGACAGCTTCGTCGGTCAGCTTCGCCGGGATGACGCCTAAAATTACAGGTGCATTTTTCCCCGCAAAAAGATCAAGCAGGCGGCGCAATGTCGGTTCGTCTTCGTCCACATCATCATCGCGGAAAAACACTTCGACGGGTTTGCTGGCGGTTAATTGTTGTTGCAGTTCTAACCAATTCATAAGGCTTCATAAAGTGGACAAAATGCGCGCGGTTGCGGCTGCGCCATTCATATCAATCGTTACAGGCGGCACGGGCGTTTGCAAACTTTGCGTGATTGCTTCGGCCAGTTGTGCCGGGTCAAGTTGTTGGATGAGGCGTACCCGACCGAGTTGTTCCAGCTTGCGCGCGCGCATCGTTTGTTCCTGATTGTTATTGCCCGTGAACGGATACAAAATCGCGCGCACGCCTGCCGACAAAATATCCATGCACGTGTTGTAACCTGCCATACTAATGGATAAATCCGCCTGTTGCAGTAAGGCTGGAAAATCGGGCGTGAAGCGTTCGAGCGAGATCGTTGCTTGTTGTGCGATGCGTTGTTGTAATTGGGCGAAGATTTCATTCGGGCAGTGCGGGCCGGTCACGATGTGCAGGTGATGCCGTATGGTGAGCAACCCGCTCGCGGCAATCGCACAGTCAATCAACTCGTGACCGACGCGACCGCCACCAATGCTAACGAGCAGCGTTGGCACATCGTTTTGCTTTCGCTCGGAAAGCGGGCGCGATTGCACGACAAAGCCAGTGTAGAGCACCTTACACGTCAGATCAGGCACACGCGGAAACGTTTCCTCCAGTCGTTGAAAGTTGGGATCGGAATGAATCAGTAACAAATCAAAATACCGATTCATCAAGGTACAAGCTTCCTGCTCAAACTGTTCCTGCTGGCGTTTGCTAACAAGAATATCGCGCAGACTGCACACCACTTTGGTTGGTGACTGAATCGCTTCCAGCAGCGGCAGCAACTCAAAATCGAATTTGCGCCGCCCGAATGGGAACAGCTCAATCACGACGACCTCCGGTTTGATTCGGTCGTAGGTCGCACGCAGTTGCTGCGTGCGTTGTGCTTTCACCTCGTCTAAATTGAAATCGCTTTTGCTCAATTGCAATTGCTGAAATTCGGCGTCAGATTTCAGCGCAGGCAGGTTGACGACTTCCACTTCCGATGGCATTTCCAACCCGCGCACAATCTCGCCGCCATTCACAAAACACACGTCGAAATCACTGAGCGCCCGCACAATGGCGCGGCTGCGGATGTAATGCCCAATGCCTAAAACGGGCTGGCAATAAAACAAAAGTCGTTTCCTCATAGGCATTTTTGCAAGAGTTGAAATAGTTCTACGACTGTCACCTCCGCGTCGAAAATACGGCAAATTTTCTCGCGGGCGGCTTTCCCCAATCGTTGTCGCAACGCCGCATCGTTCAGCAATTCTGCCAATGCCTTGGCCAACGCCTCCGCATTTTTTTGCGGCACTAACAGGCCATCAACTCGCTGATCTACCAACTCAGGGATGCCCGAAATATCGGTCGAAACAATCGGTAATTCCATTGCCATAGCTTCAGCCAAGACGTTTGGAATGCCGTCACGGTCGCCGCTTTCGATAATTTGACAGGCCAACGCAAACACCGTCGCGCTTTTATAGATGTGCCGTAGCTCTTCCTGTGTCACGGCGGAATGAATGATTACGGTGTCAGTGAGGTGCAATTGTTGGATGAGTGCTTTGGTTGGTTCGGCATCGCCGCCGCCAACGATGTGGCATTCAAATTTCAGCCCTTGTTCTCTCAGAACGCGACAGGCTTCGACCAAGTATTTGTACCCCTTTTTTTCGACGAAGCGGCCCACGGATAGCACGATAGGGATTGGTGCTGGCGTTGGTTCCAGCGGCGCAAATTGCTTTGTATCCAAGCCGTGATAGATCGTGTGAATCGGTGCGCTGTGCGGCTCAACTTCGCGTAGGTGCTGTTCGTTTGCTTTCGTGCAAGTTGCAATAAACTTCGCGCGCCGCAGTTTGATATTGAGTAAATCGCCGGGATTGAGTTCTGCCAAATAGATGTCTTTGGCGTGGGCGGTGAGGCTGAAAGGCAGACCGGAAAGCTGGCTCGCAAACATCGTGACGGTCGTGGAGGTGTGCGCAAAATGCGCGTGCAAATGACGAATGCGACCTGATGCCAAAGCCTTTTGCGCGATAAATCCGGCCTGCAAAAATTCCTTAATGAATTGTTTTTCCTGGTGTTTGAAACCAAGCTTGAGCGCGAACAAAAGCGTGTGCAGATAGGCGAATGGACGAGTTTTGAAGAGCACAGAATGCGTGGCGGAAAACTGTCCGAGATTGTTCTTGAGCCATTGCCACAAGCTCTCTTCGGTCAAGGATGAAAGCGGCGGAAGGTAGGTGACAGGTGCTTTGATGGCGTCTACCACCGCATGTCGTTTCTGCCCTTCCAGTTTAATGAGAGAGAAGATCGAAAGCTTCAGACCGAGTTTTTCCAGTAAGTAAATTTCATTCGTGATGAATGTTTCGGAGGTGCGGGCAAACCCTTTCAGGATGTATCCGATTTCGGACGCGGAAGAAGTAGTTTGAGACATGCGGTTATTCGGTAACAAGCAAAGTTGAAACCCACTGTGCAATCGCTTGATGCGCGTTCAGATTGATCGCGGGGAAGGCGATGGGCACTTCACAATTGAGTTCCGCTTGCAGCTTTTGCATTAGGGTTTCAGCGGTTAGCGTGTCTGGGTGAAGATATTGAAAAAAGCCGCGTTGGCTCATTCGTTCCGCCCGAATCAATTGCTCCTGGACGGGGCGCACACGTGGGATGATGATGGCTTTTTTCTGGAGCGAAAGAATCTCTGAAATTGTATTGTAACCACCCATCGCAACGACCACCTCTGCCGCACCGAGGTAGCTCATCAGGTCATTGGTAAACTCCATCATTGTGACGTGCGGTGAACTGGCTTGGAATAAGGCTTGTCGTTGGGATGCTGCCATTTCGGGGCCGGTAACAATCAGGCTATGAATGTTGTGATTCGTTGGCAATTGGGCGAGGCCTCGCAAATAGGTGGCGATTGATTGATACGCATCTTCGCCCCCGCCGAGCGTGACTACAACCAATCGTTCTTGATCGCTTAATCCCAATTCCCGTCGCACGTCCTGGCGGCTTTTGTTTCCTGGCTCGCGGCGCAGATAACCGCAGAATTTTACTTTGTCGGCGACCGAAGCGGGGAATTGATATTGGCTCCGGGGATCAAAAATTTCAGGAACGCCAAGGCTCAGCACCAGATCGTAAAATTCATCAATGACCTGAAAATAATCGTGCGCTTTCCAGACGTTTACCGTAGATTCAGGTGTGTCCAGGATGTCGCGCAGAATCAATGCGACTTTCAGATTCGGCGAAGCTTGTTTCAGGTATTCCAGCGTCGCTTTCAATTCGTTTTTGATGCCGAAGGGCTTTTTGTCGACAAGAAACAGATCGGGTTGGAAATTCGCGGCAGCCGCCAGCATCAAATCTGAACGCAACTTGATTCCCTCAACAATACCCAGTCGCAATGATTTTACGGCGTAGCCATCGCGTTCCGTTCGCGTTAAGCAGGGAAGCTTGATGTAATCAAGTCCATCGGCGAGGCGAAAGCTTTGCACCATGGGCGAACCAGACAAGAGCAAAATCGAGAGATCAGGGATGGCGCGGCTCAGGGATTGGCAAATTGAAAGCATGCGCCGCAAATTGCCGAGTCCGTAGGTGTCATGCGAATAGACGAGAATTTTCTTCATGCTTCCTTGTAGGTCATCCCATCAAAATGAAAGTCCTAATGGAAATATGCTCCCAGGTTATGCTAAATTTCCTTTGGACAACCGAAATTCTAAGTTCTTTGGAGGTTTACATTACATGCCAATTTACGAGTATGCCTGCACGAAATGCGGACATCAACTGGAAGTAATGCAAAAAATAAGTGATAAACCGTTGAGCCGCTGCCCAGAATGCCGAGGCAAACTGGAAAAGCTTTTTTCGCAAACCAGCTTTCAACTCAAAGGAGCAGGGTGGTATGTGACAGATTACAGTAAGAGCGGTGGCGGCAAAGCGGACAAAAAAGCTGATTCGGGAACGGAAACGAAAACCGAAAAAAAAGCTGAACCGGCTGCTGCCTGAATGCCGCGATCAACCGCACGTGGTTCGTGCGGATATTGCGAATAATCGTGAGAGGATGTTGTTATGAAGTCACTGCTTCGCACCGATCAATACAAACCGACGATGGTTGGTTTTTGTCTAAGCGCGGCAGTGGCTTTAATCGTTTTAGTGCTGGGTAGCGTGGTGTGGGCACAAGCCGGGCGCAATACATCCTCAGCGCGGCGCACAACGATTTTGCCGCTTTTCGTTCGCTTTAGCGAAGATACATCCAAGCCACCTCCGCTGTTGGGAACGCCAAAGCAAGAGGAAGTCGAAAAGATTTTGACGCGCGATAAAATCGAACTTTTTGATAATGGGGTTTTTCAAAAGATCGAATCGCTGGCACCTGATCCGAGTCCCGCGCGCATTGTTGTAGTCCTCGACAATTCCGCTACTCTGCAAACAGATGTCAAAAAACTTGCTGCTATCCCTGCGGCCTTTGCGCCCGAAATTTATGAGGGCGATAAGGTGATGGTGGTGGGATATGATCTCAAACCGGAGATCATCACAGAATTCACCGACAAACCCGAAGATTTACAAAACACCCTGTCATTATTGCGCAAAACGGATTCACCGCACTTATTTGAGGCATTAGATGTGGTGATGGAAGATGTGATGCGCCCGTTGATTGGATATTCAAAGCGCATCATTGTTTTGGTGAGCGATGGCTTGGATCGAGACAGCAAGGTCAAGTTTGATCGCATTCTCAGCACGTTGCAGGATGAGAACATCACGGTTTATGCGATTCAGGTCAAAGACCGAACGCGCGGGGCGCTGCGCAAAGATGTTCCGAAGCCGGTGGACTGCCTGGAACAATTGACGGTCGGAACGGGCGGGAAAATTTATTCGATTGATGGCGACATCAAACAAGCTGTCAAAGAAATCTGCGATGAGCAACGCAATGAACGTTATCAATTGACCTATTACCCGGAAGGTATCAATCCAATCAATAAGCGACATTTGCTGTTAACGTCTTACGATTCAAGTGTTGTCCTTCGTTTCAAGGGATCTCACCCCCCGCATCGCTATTAAGAATCACGAATTATCCGACCACGAGATTTTACGTTTCGATCTCAGCCATTATGGAAAATGAATCCCTGGAACTTAGAGACCCTGCCATCCGCGTCACGATGATGCCAAAAGATACAAATTATGCGGGTACGATATTCGGCGGCGTGATCCTGAGCTACCTGGATTTGGCTGGCGCTGTTGAAGCGCGTAAGCATGGCAAAGATAAACTGTTTGTGACAGTGGCAATGCATGGCGTGGATTTTATCGCGCCCGTCTTTGTGGGCGATCTGGTCAGCTTTTATACCCGCACGCAAAAAATTGGTCGCACTTCGGTTACTGTAGATATTACTGTCGAAGCCGTTCGCCGCGAAGGTAGTGGCGAACGCGTCCGCGTGATGGAAGCGGACGTTGTATATGTCGCCGTAGATGAAAATCGTCGCCCCATCCCGATCAATACTTGATCTCGAATTGCTCTCGCAGCGCGCTCCCCGAATCGCTGTTTTCTCAGAACCCTCTACCCTTGGAGAATTTCATGAAAGTCTTTTCCTGTTGGACTCTCGCGCTGGCATTAATTTTTAGTTCATCCCTCACTCTCTCAAACACTGGAACGGGGACTGTTCACGCGAAGGCGAACGCTAAAAATATTTCTCTGGCGGAGAACTCCGTCTCAATTTTACCTAAATCAGATGTGGTGGCCGTACTGGATATTAGCCGCTTGGTAAATGATTTGTTGCCGAAGGCCAAACAAGCCTGGCCGGAGCAAATGGCGAAAGCTGAAAAGGAACTCAATGAGTTCATCAGCGAAGCGGCGAAAGATGGCGTTGATCTCTATAAGGTTAAATCTCTGACAATCGGCTTAAAAATGTTCGGCGACAAAGTTACCGGGGCCATGATTGTTGACGGGTTAACGGTCACGCCGGAAATGATGGCGAAGGAGAATAAGGACAGTAAGGCAGTTGAGTATAAAGGTAAAACTTTGTACATCGAAACGCCCAAACCGGAACCCAAAGTAGCAACCAAAACGCCCGCCAAACGGACGGGAAAAAGCACCGCCGCTGCTGGTTCCAAGTCGAAAACCGGCGCGAAAGCGAAACCTGCCAGCGCGAAGGCTAAGCCACAAGGCCCCGGCGGCATTCCAATGGGGAATATGACCGACCTGGCAAGCAATATGAGCGCAGGATTCCTGAAAGGGAATACGGCGTTTGTTCAGCTTGACCCTGAGCGGATGGCGCTGGGTGATGAGGCCGAAGTCAAAGCAGTGATTGACGCCTTAACCGGAAGCCCTGACCCGACGATTAATATCGGCAGTGATTTGACCGCAGCGTTACAGGAAACCAAGTCCAGCGGATTGCTGCGGTTTGCGGTGAACATCCCCGACAGTGCGCGACAGGCAGCGCAGAGCGAGGATTTTCTTAGAAATCTGGCAGTGACCAAAATGGTGCTAGGCACGTTGGATGTCACGGATGATATGAGTTTGTCCCTCGATACAAAATTACGGACGGCGTCTGCGGACGATGCCACAAAATTGCACGAATCGCTGGCGGCCTTACTGGGATTAGGGAAAATGATGTTGGGTGGCAACCAGGACCCGATGATGCTGATGCTCAATAAAGTGCTGGAGCAAATTCGTCTCAGCCCGCAGGCGAATGATGTTTCATTAGCTCTAACAATCCCACGCGAACTTTACGAGACATTCCTGAAATCCACTCCGCCAGCGACCCCAACGAAAAACGACAAATAGTTTGACAGCGGTCTGCTTATAAAGGCTGGAGGTCGTTCGCGTCTTCCAGCCTTTTTGATTTTGTGAGCACGCCAGCTTTTGCTCTAAGGAGCGAAGGTCGTTCATCGTGTGGTAGGCCTTTCTGTTTGGTCACAAAAATATAATCACACGATGCTCTCTTGTCATCGTAAACTGCCCTTTTTCAAAGACCTATATCGTTTTATCTACTACAAAGCAATATACGAGTACCTTTGATTACGCCTGTTACGCCATCTTGATGGCTTGCGCATCTTCCAATCCCAATTCCTTCACACTCTCTTCACGCATCAGAAATTTCTGAATCTTGCCCGTCACGGTCATCGGAAACGATGCGACGAATTTCACGTAGCGCGGGATTTTGTGGTGCGCGATTTTGCCGCGACAGAAATCTTTGAGTTGGTCTTCGGTCAGCGTTTCGCCTTCGCGCAATTTGATCCACGCCATCACTTCTTCGCCGTATTTGAGGTCGGGGACGCCGATGACCTGGGCGTCTACGATTGCCGGGTGCGTGTACAAAAATTCTTCGATTTCGCGCGGGTAGATGTTTTCGCCGCCGCGAATAATCAGGTCTTTGATGCGGCCTACGATGTTGACATAGCCTTCGGCGTCCATCACGGCCAAGTCGCCCGTGTGCATCCAACGTGCGGCGTCAATGCTCGTGCGTGTAGCTTCTTCGTTGTTCCAATAGCCGAGCATCACGCTGTAGCCGCGCGTACAAAGCTCGCCTTTGGCACCGATGGGGACGATTTGGTTGGTGGCAGGGTCAATGATTTTGACTTCGACGTGCGGATGAATTTGGCCGACGGTGCTGACCCGTTTGTCGAAGGGCGCATCGGCGCGGGTTTGAAAACTGACGGGACTGGTTTCGGTCATGCCGTAGCAGATTTCGACTTCGCGCATGTGCATCAGCGAGTTCACTTTTTTCATGACTTCAACCGGACACGGCGCGCCCGCCATAATGCCCGTGCGCAAGCTGGTCAAATCGTATTTGGCAAAATCGGGATGCGCGAGTTCGGCGATGAACATTGTCGGCACACCGTACAAAGCGGTTGCGCGTTCGGCCTCGACGGCTTCAAGCACAGCTTGCGGATCAAAAATCGGACTTGGATAAATCATCGTCGCGCCGTGTGTCACACAACCGAGATTCGCCATCACCATTCCGAAGCAATGATAAAGCGGCACCGGAATCACCAAACGATCTTTGTCGGTGAAGCGCATCAGTTCGGCGACGAAATAGCCGTTGTTCAGAATATTGTGATGACTGAGCGTCGCGCCTTTCGGACGGCCTGTGGTGCCGCTGGTGTATTGGATGTTGATTGGGTCATGGAATTGCAAGACGCTTTGCCGCGCAGTTAATTCATCGTCGCTGATGTCGTTGCCCAAAGCGAGTAATTCATCCCACGTCTGAAAATCATGAAAACGTTCGGAGCCGAGGCCGATGATGAATTGCAGATCAGGAAGCTTCGGCGCGACTTCGGCGACCATCGCGGGATAATCCGATGTCTTGAACGGTGCGGACACCATCACGGCGCGACAGCCGGATTGTTCGAGCGCGTATTCGAGTTCGTGTGTGCGATAGTTCGGATTGAGGTTGACGAGGATGATACCGAGCTTGCTGGTGGCAAATTGCGTGATCGTCCATTCGGCACAGTTCGGCGACCAGATGCCGACGCGCTCGCCTTTTTGCAAGCCGAGTTTTATTAGGCCGCGCGCGCATTGATTGACTTGCTGTTGTAATTCTCGATACGTCAGGCGCAGGTTTTGGTGGCGCGAGACGAGGGCTTCGTTGTTGGGAAATTGCGCAACGGTTTGATCGAATAGATCGCCGATGGTGATGCCGAGCAGTGGTTTGTCGCTCGTGCCGCTGACGTAGCTGAAACGCGGATCGGTCATGAGATTGCCTCCTATTTTTCTTTTTCCTGAAGATACACCAACTCTCGTCAATTGGCTTGTGTTGCGTATAATGTGCGCGGCAAATTCCTTTTTCCAATTCCATCATCTCCAGGAGTGCTGTCGTGATTGTTCCGCTGAATGAATATGACTTTCTGAAACGCGCCGTAACCGTCTACGGCGATTGCGAAGCCGTCGTATGTGGCGAACATCGGTTCACGTATCGCCAATTCAATGGTCGCGTGAACCAATGGGCGAATTTGATGCGCAACTTCGGCGTCAAAAAAGGCGACCGTGTCGCGGTGCTTTCGCAAAATTGCCATCGCCTGCTCGAAGCGTTTTTTGGCACGCCGTTGCTTGGCGCAATCCTGATGCCGCTGAATTTTCGCCTGATCCCGGACGACTTCAATTACATCCTCAATCACGGCGAAGCGAAAGTTGTCATCGTCGAAGAAGGTCTGACGCATTTGATTGACGAGATTCGCGGGCATCTGCCGAGCGTCGAGCATTTTCTGATTGCGGGCGATAATATCGCGGACGCACCGAACGGCTGGCAGGACTACGAAAAGATGATGGCGCAGCATTCGACGCACGCGCCAACGCCTGCCGAAATTGACGAGAACGAAGCTTCGGCGTTGCTCTACACGTCAGGCACAACGGGGCGACCGAAAGGCGTGATACTCACGCACCGTAATTTGTATTTGAATGCGATGAATTCGGTGATTGAATTCGGTCTCACGCACGCCGACAACTATTTGCACACGCTGGCGATGTTTCATTGCAACGGTTGGGGCTTGCCGTATGCGGTCACGGGCGTCGGCGGCAAGCACGTCGTCGTCAAAAAATACGAACCGGGATCGTTCTTTGATTTGGCGTGCAAAGAGCAAATGACCTTCGCCTGTATGCCGCCGACGATGATCAACCTCGCACTGAATCATCCGACGAGTCACAACTTGCCTGACAATTTCCCACGCAATGCACGTGTAGGTACGGCTGGTTCTGCGCCCCCGATGGCGTTGATCAAAGGAATGCAGGAACGTTTGGGCTGGCAGGTGATTCAGATTTACGGTTTGACCGAAACCGCGCCGTTCCTGACCGTTTCCAAAGTCAAACCGCACATGCAGGATTGGCCTGTCGAAGAAAAATATCGGATGCAAACGCGCACGGGCTATCCAATGCTCGGCGTCGAATTGCGCGTCGTAGACGAACACAACAACGATGTCCCGAACGATGGGCAATCTGTCGGCGAAGTCATCGCGCGCGGCAACGTCGTGATGGCAGGTTATTGGCGGCAACAGGACGCAACGGACGCTGTGATTGTAGATGGATGGTTCCACACGGGCGACATGGCAAACCACGATAGCGAAGGCACGATTGAAGTCGTAGACCGCAAGAAAGACCTCATTATTTCCGGCGGCGAAAATGTGTCTTCTATTGAGATTGAGGGAATGCTCTACAAACATCCAAGCGTCTTGGAAGCCGCGTGTATTGCTGTCCCGGATGAAAAATGGGGCGAAGCGCCGGGCGCGATTGTGGTGCTAAAACCGGGCGAAGCGGCTACGGAAGCAGACCTGATTGAATTCTGTCGCGCGCACATGGCGCATTTCAAATGTCCGCGTTCGATCTATTTTTCGGAAGCATTGCCGCGCACGGCGACCGGCAAGATTCAAAAAAACGTGTTGCGCGAACAGTTCTGGCAAGGGCGGACGAAACGCGTGAATTGAAATATGGATGAAGTACCTCAGCCGTCGAACGGCTGGTCTAATGGCCTGCTTTGCAGGAAAGCCCGATGAATCGGGCTGTACCGATGACAACATTATTGCGATAAGGCAGGACACGCTATGGTGATAGACAAAGATCACGCCAAGAATTTTTTCAGCTTTTGAGATCAATTGCCCTGTACTAACCCGATTCATCGGGTTTCCCGTCAGGGCCAATAGGCGAGCCGTTCGACGGCTGGTAACACAAACGATGAATTACGAAGGGCGTTTCAACGTCCTTCCCCAAACCGCTTGAGCAATGCCCCGAAACGTTTATGCGGAAATCAATTTGCACATCACGTGGCATACGAAACAGAGCTTTCCTTCGCTGACAGAGCAAATTGAGAATCGCCTTCACCACTATTTGCAGCATCGGGCGTTGGAAACAGCAGGTGTGGTTTTTCACGCCATTGGCGGCACGGAAAATCACGTTCACATCGCTGTCAGCGTTCCGCCGACCTTGCTCATCAGCGATTGGGTCGGCAAATTAAAAGGCGCGAGTTCGCATTACATTAATCACGAAATTGCGAATCGGAAAGTTTTGGAATGGCAAACGGGCTATGGCGTCGTCAGTTTTGGAGCAAAGGATTTGGAATGGGTCGTGAGCTACATTCGCAATCAAAAAGAACATCATCGCAATGGTTCGATTTATGACCGGTTGGAACGAATTGCGGTGGACGAATGCTAAAGCTGTTGTTGGGAAGGACGTTGAAACGCCCTCCCTGTTTTGTGTTTTGTGTCCCAGCCGTCGAACGGCTGGTCTAATCGCCCTTGCGGGAAAGCCCGATGAATCGGGCTGCTGAGGAAACAAAGGAAGAAATATGACTATCTTGAAAAAATCCATCACCACAGCACTTGCAATCGCCATTGCAATTCTTCTTAACGCTTGTTCTTCGACCGGCACACAAACCGCTTCGACGTCCTCGCCGCAGGACTTCGCCAAGAGGTTGCAGGAAGACCTCATCAAAGCCAAGCCGGGCAGCGTGATTGAAATTCCAGCGGGCAAATTTCAATTCGATAAAACGCTCTCGCTGAACGTGTCTAAAGTCACGATTCGCGGCAAGGGCATGAAAGAAACCATTCTCTCGTTTACCGGACAAAAAGCGGGTTCTGCCGGATTGATGGTCAAGGCCGATGATTTTGTGATCGAAGATTTGGCGATTGAAGATGCGGCGGGCGATGCGCTGAAAGTTGAAAATAGCAGCAATGTCACGATGCGGCGCGTGCGGGTCGAATGGACGGGCGGCCCCAAAGAAACCAATGGCCCATACGGTTTGTATCCGGTGACCTGCAAAAATGTGCTGATCGAAGATTGCGTGGCGATTGCGGCGTCAGACGCGGGCATCTACGTCGGGCAATCCGACGGCGTGATTATGCGACGCAATCGCGCGGAAAAAAATGTCGCGGGCATCGAAATCGAAAACACCAAAAATGCCGATGTCTATGAAAACATCGCCACGAACAATACCGGCGGAATTATGGCCTTCAACCTGCCCGATTTGCCGGTGCAGGGCGGTACGAACGTGCGTATCTACAACAATAAAATTATGGGCAACAACCTGCCGAATTTTGCGCCAACCAGCCAAATCGTAGCCGGGTTGCCAACCGGAACGGGCGTTCTGGTGATGTCCATCAAAAACGTTGAGGTTTTCAAAAACGTCATCCAGGATAACAACACGGCGAACATCAATATCTCTACGTTCAGTGGCAAAGAGGGCGAGCTGCCCGACCTCAGCAAATACAATCCGTTCGTCGCTTCAGTCTATATTCACGACAATGAAATTTCCGGCGGTGGCACGAAACCGGATGTGCGCTTGCCTAAGATTGCGGCGCTCGCCAAAGCAACGGGCGGCAAGTTCACCGACATTTTGTATGACGGCGTGATTGAGCCGATAGATGTATCCAATTACGGCAAGCCAGCCGAGGGAGCAGACGCGAAAATCTGCATTGAAAATAACGGCGCGGCGACGTTTCTGAATTACGATGCGGGCAATGGCTCGAAGAAAATCGTGAAGGATGTGAACGCCTACAAATGCTCGTTGCCTGCGCTCGCGGCGATCAATTTGCCGAATGCGGGCGGCAAGAGCGGAGGCGGATTGTAATGACGCATCGTCGCCTCAAGCTTCTTGCGCTACTGATTGGCAGCGCGATTCTTTCGATGAGTTGTGGGCGGCTCTTTGGCTCCGGCGTGCGTTCGTTTGTGGCAGAGCCGTTTCCTGAAAGGCTTTCAGAGTGGCGATTATTTCTATCTGGTCTTACGCCCAACAAAGGCGTCGTACCGTACGATCTGAACACGCCTTTATTTTCCGATTACGCCACGAAATACCGCACGATCTGGATGCCGGAAGGCACCGCGGCGACGTACAAAAATGATGACGTCTTCGATTTCCCGGTTGGAACGATTATCACCAAAACGTTTGCGTTTCCTGCTGCGGATGGCAAAGAAAAATTGATCGAAACGCGGGTGCTGGTGCATGCGCAGGATGGATGGAAGGCGCTGCCGTATGTTTGGAACGAGGCGCAAACGGAGGCGACATTAGAACTCGCCGCCAGCCCTGTACAAATTTCGTTCACGGATACCAAGGGGCAAAAGCGCGATTTCAGCTATGGCATTCCGAACGTCAATGAATGTACGCATTGCCACGAAAACAATAAGGTCATCACGCCCATTGGCCCGAAAGCCCGCAATCTCAACCGCGATTACAACTACGCTGATGGCAATGCAAACCAGCTCGCCTACCTTACAAAAATCGGGTACTTGAAAGGTGCGCCTGCGCCAGAACAAGCCCCGAAAATTCCTGTCTGGGATGATGCGAAGACGGGGTCATTGGAAGCGCGAGCGCGGGCATATCTTGACAACAACTGTGCGCATTGCCATCGTGCGTCGGGCGTGGCGGGTTACACAGCATTTTTGCTGGACTATAATGAAACCGACCCCCGCAAATTAGGCTTTTGCAAATTGCCGAATTCTGCCGGGTTCACAGGTAATCGCCCATTTGATATTGTGCCGGGCAGCCCGCAGGAATCCATCTTGCTGTATCGAATGGAATCATTGCGCGCGAAAGAAATGATGCCGGAAATCGGGCGCAGCGTGTTGCACGAAGAAGGCATTGCATTGGTGCGCGAATGGCTGGCGTCGTTGAAAGGCGGATGTGCGCAACCATAATGGCGGAGATCATTGGCGACCAACTTTTCTGGTGTTGAGGACATCTGAAGCGTCGTGATTGCAAGCGTTACGTTTGGCAGCGACGCATATATGCGATTGATCTCCCCCTTACATTTCAGGAGCTTACCATGAGAAAACTACTTTTTACCTTCAGCACATTTATCTTCCTACTGGGAATATTTCAACTTGTCCAGGCGCAGTCTGTGAGCAACAGCGAGCGCCAACTCATCGAACGTGAATTGGAACGCAAAATTTCCAGCGACACAGGCGAAAACGTAACCGTTCGCATTCGTACGGCTGAATCATATTCTCTGGGCAACCGCGAAAACGGTGTGCGCGGGCAAGCCACAGTGCAAGGACGTCGCACGAGTCAACGGGAAATTTCCTACGATGTCGTCATTGACACGCGGCGCAACCGAATCTCGACCGTGAATTGGAATGAAGGGTCATATCGTAATTATGACCAGAACACTCAGACGGGCGTTGCTTCCGGCCCGCTCAGCAATGGCATCTATGAAATCCAATTGGTCGCCACCAAACGAATGTTAGCCGCCGGGAACAATGGGCAAGTGGTGCAATCCAACTCCAACAACACACGCAATCAACAATGGGCTATCGAAGACGCAGGCAATGGATATTATTACGTTCGCCTGGCGAACACAGGCGAAATGATGACCTATGAAGGTGATGGTAGAAATGGCT
The DNA here is from genome assembly GCA_016789725.1 of Blastocatellia bacterium. GTDB lineage: Bacteria > Acidobacteriota > Blastocatellia > RBC074 > RBC074 > JAFDVL01. The sequence continues at coordinate 76,156 of JAEUQN010000002.1, forward strand.
CGACCGTTGTGCTGAGAAATCAGCGCGGCAATCAGGAGGAACAGCTTTGGGAAATCCGTACCGGGCCGGACAATGGCTACTATTTTATCGCGCGCAATGGCAAGTCGCTGGATTCGCCGAGCAGTGCGCGTTATGACGGCGGGCGGATGCAACTTTACAATCGCAACGGCGAAGCGAATCAGCGTTTTTGGCTGCGCCGCGTTGGTGATCTGAATAATTATCAATATGACAATCGGCGCGACCGCCGTCGTGACCGCAACAATGATCGCTACGATCAACGCGGCGGCTTTGGTTCGGGTAGTCTCACTTGGAGCGGTCGCGTGGATGGCGAGATCGAATTGGAAATTCAGGGCAATCAGGTTTACGAGCGCGTGATTTCCGGCAGATCCGTCTCGTCTGTTCGTCGGAACTTCACCGCCTCCCTGCCCCGCCGCGATGTCAATGTCGAAGTGCAATTGTTAGATGGCCGAGGCAATGTTGAAGTCCTCCAACAACCGTCTTCTCGCAACAATTACCGGGCAGTCGTGCGCATCCGTGATTCACAGGGCGGAGCCGACGATTACGAAATAGAGGTTCGCTGGAACTAAACCGCCCGCGTCTGACGCAATGATCGCCACAGATCGGCACAAGACTTCACGGATATTTCCAATCGGTGAAATTTGGTGCCGACCTGTGGCGAAATCATTTGAGTCTTTTCTCGAAAACTCCGTTGTATTTTGATAGCCATGCGACTGCTTACCCGCTCCGACATTCAGCGCGCCATTTCGATGCGCGACACCCTTACCATTCTCAAACGCGCGTTTGCCGATCTTTCGACTGGACGTGCAACGGTGCCGCCGCGCATCGCCCTGCCAGAAGACAAACACGACGGCGTCACGCTGTTTATGCCCGCGTATTTATTGGCCGCGGAAGCCCTCGCCGTCAAAATCGTCTCGGTTCACCAGCACAATCCCGCACGTCATCTGCCGCTGATTCACGCACTCCTTGTGCTCCTTGATCCGGCGACGGGCGAGCCGCTGGCAGCAATGGAAGGCGGTTATTTGACTGCCTTACGAACCGGCGCGGCAAGTGGTGTGGCGACAGATTTGCTGGCGCGTGAGAACTCCCACGTCGCGGCGATTTTCGGCGCAGGTGCTCAGGCACGCACACAGTTGTTGGCGGTCGCAGCGGTGCGCCCGATTACGCGCTGCTGGATTTACGCGCGGCACCCCGAAAACGTGCGACGATTTATCGCTGAGATGCAGCCGCAACTTGGCACAACCATTGAATTGATGGCAGCGACCTCGCCGACCCAAGCCGTGCGCGAGGCCCACATCATCTGCGCGGCGACCAGCTCCGGCACTCCCGTCTTCAATGGCGCAGAGCTGCAACCCGGCACACATCTCAACGCGGTTGGCTCCTTCCGATCTGACTTACAGGAAATTGATACGACGACCTTGCAGCGCGCCGCAAAGATTGTGATTGACCAACGCGAAAGCGCGATGGCCGAAGCCGGCGACATCCTGATCGCGCTGGCACAAGGGGCAATTCAATTGACTGATATTTACGGTGAGCTTGGCGAAATTGCGGCAGGATTGAAACCGGGCCGAGAGACCGAGGACGAAATCACATACTTCAAATCCGTTGGCAATGCCGTGCAGGATGCGGCGGTCGCACAGGCGATTTATCAGCACGCCCTCCGCGAAAATCTCGGCGTAGACTTTGATCTTTTGAGCTGAAGTCCCTCTCCCTTAGTTCTTTTTTCCCGGCCTGATTTGATATACGCGATAGCCAGCTTCATCTATCACGGCTGAATACTTCTCGGCAAAATATCCTTCGTCCGCATTGAATTCAGTGTATTCGACTGGCCCAACGATGACGTAATCAATGCCGTATTGCTGAAACAATCGCTCTGCTGCGGCACCGCCTTGGTACATCGTTTTCACATCGCGCTCACGCTCACTGAATTGGATTCCGTGTGACCATAAATGCCCAGGATACCCCATCACCATTTGCCTTCCCGACAAGGCCAGCACGGAATTATGAATGGGCGCACTCAGCACTAAGGCGCGAATGGGCAGCCGTTGCTTGATAAGTTCCGCCACTCGCAATTGTTCGGCGTCAAAGAGCCGCAGCTTTTCCACAGGCGACAAACCGCGCAAGACATCCAGCGCGCCCGCGAGCGTCAAGGCCAAAAACAACAGTGTCGCCAACGGCCAGAGCCACTTACGAGACTGCACCAAACGAGCAATCAAGGCGGCAACGAGCGGGCAGGAAAGCAAATACCAATACAGCAAAACCTTGATATTGTCCCACGGCCAGGGCGCGAGCAAAACGATATGCGGCACAATAAAACATAAGAGAAAAGGCGCATAAAACCGGCGTGTGCGCGCATTTTGAAAAAACCACGCGATGATCAGCATCAGCAAAAGCAAGCCAAAATTGAGCGCCAGAAATTTGGGGAAATCCTCGCCCGTCGCCCAGCCCCAATGTGGTTTGAAAAGAGAGCTTTTTGTACCTGTACCGCTGAGCCACACTGCCTGAGGCAATGCCAGCACACCGGCTGGGAAGAAAAACGCCAGCCAGTCCCAGGAGAAAAATACGAATGCCATCACGACGCTTACCATCATCACGGAAAAGAACCCGTGCGCGTGCAGAAGAGGCATCAGCCCGGCCAGAACGCCCGCGAGCAAAAGATATTTATTTTCACCGCCAAGGTGCAGAACCGCCGCCGAGTTGGGGGGAGTTTTTTGATCGCCCTCTGTGTCTCGGCGCTGAATCCACTGCCACCACAACAGCGCAATCATCGCAAACACTGGAATGCCAAATAAGAGTGATCGCTGCGGCACGATCAGCGTCGTCAGCATATTGCCCCATTGCAAGTCCAATTCGTCGTTTTTCGTGTAGCCGCGCGGCAAATGCCAAAGAAAATCCCACCACCCTAAATTCGATTGTCGCCAGTCTTGCATGCAATACACAAAACCTGCGCCCCCGCTCAGAAAAAACAACAACGGAGCAAGACGCGCGGCCAAGCGGTTTTGCGTAAGCTGTTCTGTCAGCAATTCAATCAGCCCCACCAGAGCTAAACTCAAAATTAGATTGGGGAGGAAAAACGCCGTTGCCCAATCAGCCCCGGCCCGGTGCAAAAACGCGGCGAGGAAATCTATCAAAAATGGATAAGTGAATTTCAATCCCTGAAAGATCGGATTGTGCGGCGGGAAATTATTCGCCTCGGCAAACGAGGTGACAACGCTGAAATGAAACGCCAAATCGCCATAATTATTCGCAGGCGAAGTGGATAAGCCGTCCGCTTCCACAACGATCACGCGACTGAAAAGCCAACTGAAAAAGGCGAACCAGCAACCGTAATACGCCACGGTGGAACCAGAAAAGACCAGGCGAGGAAACAAGCGTGCCGTTGGGCGAAGAAAAAAAATCGCTACTACAAAAATGGCGGCGGTGATTCCAATCGTGAGCCAATTCAGTCCGCCAGCCAGGGCCAGCAAAAAGCCGACCCAGGCAATTCCCGTTAAGCCGATCACAACGCCAAAACACAACCGTGTTTGCAGTTCGGCTTCGGTCAGAAGCCTCCCCATCAACAACACACCAACTCCGCAGGCGAGGAGGGTAATCAGTAAGGAGGGCAACAAGGAAAACAGAAATTGCATCTTCTACAGTGGAATTTGTTGGGGCGTGGAATAAATTTACCGCTCTTTCTCATCTAATAGATTGACGTGGTCACGTATATCACAAGGTGGCAAGGCAAGCGAGTCGTGACGAGTTGTCCAAAGATTCGTGAAGACTTGAGGACGCAATCGGGCTAAGCTGCCTGCCTTGCATAATTCAAACGTGGCCGATATAGTCCCGAATGAATCCTATCGCAACATCGGTAATTAAAGGAGACTTAGAATGAACCTTAACACTGCACAAGACCGAGCAACAGATAGCGTAACCGTGAAATTGGAAGCGGAAGCCAACTTACCTACCGAATTTGGGCCTTTCAAAATCGTCGGATTTCGCAGCACCAACAGTGACGAAGAATTCGTTGCTTTAGTCAAAGGAAAGATTGATGCCACCAAGGCAACGCTTGTTCGCATTCATTCGCAATGTTTGACAGGCGATGTTTTTCATTCGCTGAAATGCGATTGTGGCCCGCAACTCAAACGGGCGATGGAATTGGTACAAGCCGAAGGCTCAGGCATCATCGTCTATCAGCAACAGGAAGGGCGAGGCATTGGCATCGTCAATAAAATCCGCGCCTACGCCTTACAGGATCAGGGCGCAGATACCATCGAAGCCAACGTTCAACTCGGCTTTGCGATTGATGCTCGTGAATACGATCAATGCGCGGAAATCATCAAACAACTCGGTGCGCGCCGCATCCGTTTGATGTCGAATAATCCCGACAAAGTCCGCGCGCTACGTAAGGCCGGACTGGAAGTCGTTGAGCGCGTCCCGCTGGAAGTCAAAGCCAGCCCGCCAGCCTTTCGCTACTTAATGACCAAGAAAGAGCAAATGGGACATTTGCTGCAATTGAATGGAATCTTTTGATTTTGGATTTGCGATTTTGGATTTTGGCTTGGAACCTGATTCCAGCAAGCCAAAATCCAAAATCTAAAATCCAAAATCACCTAACATTCGATACACGGTCTCAATCGGTAATCCCACGACATTGGAATAACTGCCATCAATACGCTCGATAAAGCGTGAAGCCAACCCTTGAATGGCGTATGCGCCCGCCTTGTCGTCTGGCTCGCCAGTGGTTGCATACCACTCAATCTCCGTCTTGGTCATCGCCACAAATTTCACGCGCGTAACGGCGACTTCGGTTTTGACTTCGCCGTTGCGAGCCAGACTCACGCCCGTCAATACTTCGTGCCAATTGCCGCTCAACAAGCGGAGCATTCGTTTTGCATCTTCAATATCAACAGGTTTGCCAGCGATTTCGTCACCGACCACAACCGTGGTGTCTGCGCCCAAAACAATTTCACCAGGCTGCGCGACGGCCAGAGCCTTGGTGCCTGATAAACGAGCAACATACGAGTGCGGTGATTCGCCAGGCCAAAGCGTTTCGTCCACGTTCGGAACGCGAACAACGAAAGGGATTTCGGCGGCACGGAGCAGTTCCGAACGGCGCGGCGAAGCGGAGGCTAGAACAATAGTTGGAAGTGTCATAAAACTGTAGCTTGTGACAGTGTTGGTTTTTGTCTACACTTGCGAGCGCCCTATTCCAGCACAGAGGTTTCCACATGTCGAATCGGAAAAGAGCATTGTCATTATTCATTATTGGCGCATTCGTTTTATGCGTTGGAGCATTTTCCTCTTCCTTCAAAACAACACAGGCGCAACAACCGTCCCCGACGGCGCAGGATGATCGTGAGAAATTAGCCAAAACGCCAGCGACGACTGGCACGCTCAAAGATCGTTTAGGCAAAGACGATGGTTATGCGGCGACCTTATTTTTCTCGGCTGACATCGGTGGCAATTTGGAGGTTTGCGGCTGCCCGATTCGCCCGCTCGGCGGAATCGCACGTCGGCTTGGTTACATCAACGCCTTTCGGCAACGCAGCCCCGACGCGGCCACGATGATGGTGGATGCGGGGCATATCTTCAGCGATGAAACTGGCGAAAGCGGCGATCTCAATGCTGACGCCAAATTGATGAACGATTGGATTGTGCGGGCGAACGAACAAATGGAATTAGCAGTTGTGAATGTTTCGCATCGGGATTTGAAATATGCACAACGATTGTTTGCTCCGAATGCGGCCTTGAAGCCGGAAAAAGCCACGCTGATTTCAGCCAATATTCAAGCGCCCAACATCAGTATCGCACCGTACACCATCAAAACGCTGACGGCGAAACGTTTGAAAAAAACTGTCCGCATCGCGTTTATCGGCTTGAGCGAATTGCCACCCGACAACAAAAAAGAAGTGATCGCCAAACAGGGCTTTACCTTTGCGGACCCGGTGGAAACCGCCAAAACAACGCTTGCCGAAGTGAAAAACAAAGCAGACATCAACATCATCGTTGGATATTTCAAACCCGGTACAGCAAACAAATTGGCAATGCAAAACAGCGATCTGGATTTGATTATTTCCTATGACGAACGCGGCTTTGTACACGATCCCAAACAAGTGAACAATGCGCTAATCCTGTATGCATCGCGGCAATCGAAGTATTTAGGCGAACTGCGGTTTTATGCCGATGCCAACGGCGAGATTGAACGCTTCACAAATCGCTACGTTGAATTGGACAGCGTGATTCCTGACGATCCGGCGATGCTGGAAACCACCAAAAAAGCCCGCGCGGAAATTGGGATCGTCCAACAACGAATGGCGGAAGAAATCGCGGCAGCACACGCTGCAAAGGGTAATCAGACGTCGTTGTATGTGACGTCTGAAACCTGCGCGAATTGTCATCAGGCGGAATACGATAAGTGGAAACAAACCCGCCACTCACACGCATTCACCATTCTGGAAACCAAGAATCGCGCCTTCGATAATGCCTGTGTCGGATGTCACTCGGTCGGCTTCCAAAAACAAGGTTTCATCAATATCAAAGCCACGCCGCAACTGGCCCACGTGCAATGCGAATCGTGTCACGGCCCCGGCGCAGAACACGCTGCGAAACCGCAAAAAGGCTTCTATAAAACGCCGTCCACGCCTTCCGCTTGTATTGCCTGTCATGACCGCGAAAACAGTCCTGACTTCGTCTTTGATAAATACTGGCCGGTCGTCGCACACGGCAAAAAATAACCCATGAATAACGAAGAAACTACCTTTGAACCTGTTGAAGCGGCGGATGATTTGTCCGCCGCATATCCCGAACTCGAAAAACTGAAAGCCGCGAATGAAGCTTTGCGCGAGAAGGGAAAAGAGTGGTTGCTGACTACGATTGAAACCATCTGCGACGAAATCAATCAGGCAGCCGCGCCGCAAGCCACCAATCCCGACACGCCCGCCGCTGAAGCTCCGCTGCAAGTCGGCGGTCAGGATTGGCAATTTGAAGTTGAGAATAATGTGATGGTCGGCGAGCGATTGGGGATTCGACATAAAGGACAAACACTACTTGTCGAGGTCGGCTGGCCCCGTTTGCCAGAACACGGCGTTGTGCCGGATTTAGGTCTGGCCCGGGCGCGCGTCAGCTTCAGCCAGAACATCATGATTGATGCCAAATTGCTGGAGGAATTCTCTCTTCGGCGCAACAAAGGTGACGAGGGGGCAAGCTGGCATCTCATTACCGATCACAAAATTGGGGAACCGGTCGTAGCGGATCGGCTACGCAGCTATGTTCAACGCGTGCTGAGCGAATAGGCGAGCGGCGAAAGTCAGCTTGACACTGGCTATCCAATGGCGGAAAATCACGGCACTTACTTACTGAGCGACCTAACGACTGAGTAGAGACAATTGATAACAGGTGACGGTGCAAACGTCCTGATGTTATGCAGCATGAATTTCTGCAATCATTCCTTACGCAACCCCTTCTTGCGAAACGTGTAATTTCCTTGCCGGTTGAAGTATACGACGGGCAGGTTCTTGGGGATTTAAGTTTATGAGAAAAGCGGTCAGTTATTTCGTTGTTGGCTGCATGGTGAGCGCGTGGTTGTTGGCTCCGGCCACACAAAAGGCTGCCGAAGCGTCGGCTGCACTGGGGATCATTTCTGGCACAGTCAAAGATGACGCAGGCAAACCATTGGGCGGCGCAGTTGTCGCACTGTTCACAGCACAACCCGGCCAGATCATTGGCGGCAGCTTGCTCAAAAATTTGACCACCGATGCAGAAGGACGATTTAAAGCCAACGTCGCACCGGGAATGTATAAATTGCGTGCGGCAGCCGACGGCTTTCGTCCGACCTTCACCCTAATCAACCTGGACGCAGCGAACAAACTTACACACAACTTTTCGCTCCGACGGGTTGGCACGCTAGTCGAGAAGCGCGGGGACAAAGGTGATTATCGCTGGATCGGTCGCAGCGTACCACGTAGCGTTTTGCACTACCAGGAAGAGGAAGATTACGTCGGAAGTAATACCGTTGCCGAAACCACAACGACGAAATCTGAATCCGCGTTGCACGGTGTGGTTCAATTTACGAGCATCCATGCTGGCGACGTAAATTTCACTGGAGCCAACTTCGCCCTTTCCAGCTCCTTTGGCGATAATCTTGAATTCGCATTGGTTGGCCAGGGTGGTTTAGGCACAGCCGCGCCACAACGATTGGCTGCTATTGCTTCCTTGCGCCCGAAGGCCAATCATCAGGTCACAGCGATGGCGGGCTATGGTCAGGCCATGATTCGAGAACGCAATCAACTTCGCGCCCTGGATCAATTCTCCTTCGCGGCGATGGATTCGTGGCAGGTAGCGAAACCGCTGTTATTGATTTTAGGCTTTGATTACTCAACCTTCACCGGTTCGATAGGCAAAGGCAATGACAGTATTTTGCCGCGCGTGGCGGTGCAATTCACTCCCACGGCGCGCACACATATCAACGCTGCGCTGACGCCGGGAACAAGTGACTGGCGGCAGACCCAGGAAGGTCTGGAAACAGAAAATCTACAAACTCGCTTTGAATCCCAACCGGCGGACGTTGCCCTGGTCGGTGGCGCTCCCGTTGCAGATCGTAGCCGTCGCCTTGAAGTCGGATTTGAGCAAATTTTTGGCACAGAAGGTGATTCATCTGTCGAGGCGGCAGCTTTCTTTGACACCATTTCAGGTCGCGGAGTCGGCGTCTTATCTCTGCCGTTGGAAGCCTCACCCGAAACCCAAAAGGCATTTCAGGAAGTGGCTCGCCAAGTGGTCGCAATGAATGGTATGGCGCGCGGAATGCGTGTGATGTATGCCAAGCGGTTTAATGAGTATTTCTCCGCTTCGGCTGGTTATAGTTTTGGACGCGGCGAACGCTTCAACGAAGCTTCGCTGGATCAGATTACCCCAGCGCGAATGTTTACCGGCAGCAATTTTCAAGTTGCCTCAGCCAAACTTGACTTCGATCTTACCCGACGCACCGGAACTCGCGTTTCCACTGTGGTTCGGCTTTCTCCATCCGCTGTGGTATTTGCAATAGACCCATTCGCCGGACGGATGAGCGTCTATGACCCCAATGTAAGCATTTACGTGACGCAGACATTGCCCACGTTTGGACTACCGGTGAAATGTCAGGCCTTGGTGGATGTGCGTAATTTGCTGAATCAAACGATTGGAATTGAAAGCGACACGACCCAACTGATTGCAGCGCGGTCGCAACGCAGTGTTCGCGGTGCGATCTCGTTTCAATGGTAGGTCTTCCAAAATCTCGGACGCGGGTTCAGAAAAATGAAAATCCGCTCATTTAATATATAACGATCCGCCCTGAAAAGCAGTGTATTTACTGCAAAATCTAGCTGAGCTGGGATAAATCATAACTGGAATAAGAGTTGCCTCAAAGGTAAGGACTTAGTCTGACCAATTGGCAAGGTGACGGCACGCAAAGGAAGTACAATCGTGGGAATGGCGTATACACAACCCGGCACAGTGCAATTTACGACGCGGACGATGCTCTTGCTCTTTGCCGCCGTGTTGGCTTTGATTGCCGGAGTGTTCAATCTGCGAGATCGGATTGTGCAGAAACCTGTTCCGACGGATGGTGTGGTTTGGGTGGATAAACCCGGCTTAGGCGTGGTGGCCGAAATCGTCACCCCCAACAGCCCAGCAGATTTAGCAGGCATCTACCAAGGCGACGTGCTGATTGGCATTAATGCGAGTGGTGATTATCAGGAAGACCCTGAGGAAATAACAGAAGCTCGCTACGTTCAACTCATCCTCGATCAGGTCAAAGATCACGTCAACGATGCGCACCCGCTCAGCTACTACATCGTTCGCAAAAATCAAACGGGCGAAGTCACCATTAAGGAAGGCATTGCGGACATTGATCGGTTGCAATCACGTCCGACACATTTGACGCGCGGGATTTACTTGGCCCTGATTGGGCTGATTTACCTCGGCATCGGAATTTATGTGTTGCTGCTGCAAGGACGGGCACCGTACGTGCGGCATTTCTTTGTGGTGTGTCTGTTGGCATTTATCGCACATTTTTACAGCCCGACCGAAGAAATGCGTGCGTCGTTCGACAAATTTATTGATCTGGCAGATACCTTTGCCTTGATTTTGCTAGGCCCGGCATTTGTTCATTTCGCGGCAATCTATCCGAAACGAACCCATCTGTTTCAGGAACGGCGATGGCTGGCATTTTTACTGTACGTCCCAAGCGTCCTCCTGATTTCGGTCGAGATGTGGCTGCACGTAGAAAAAATCCGAAACCTGATTCCCCACAGCGCAATTTCACTCAGCAATCTCAAATCGCTGCTCGAACGCGGAGAAGCTTTGACGTTTGCGGCGGCCATGCTTGTGAGTTGCGGGCTGATGATTCGTACTTTCCGCAGCGCCCGCTCGACGACGATTCGGCAACAACTCAAATGGGTATTATGGGGACTGGGGATTGCGGCAGTTTCATTCACGGCTTTCTATGTGCCGTCATTGATTGCGAATCGGATTGATAATTCCTCTGCCACGTCACTGTTCCAATCACTCGCCATCGCCCCCTTGATCCTGATCCCGATTACGTTGGGTTATTCGATAGTCCGCTACCGGCTGATGGATGTGGACGTCGTGATGCGACGGTCGGCAGCGTATCTGGTCACCTATCTTGCAATTGCTTTGTTGTTCGGTTCAGTCACGGCGGGAATTTATGAATTTCTGCGCCCGCAGCTCCCACCGGAAGCGACGCTCTTGATTGCCGCTATTTTGATGTCAGTGATTGCGATGCTTTTCACGCCCGTAAAAAATTGGATGCAGGAGCGGGTGGATCGCATGTTTTATGGCGAAAAATATGACTATCGGATGACGCTGCAAGATTTCGGGCGCACTCTTTCATCCACAACCGATTTGGATGAATTGCTCGACACCCTGGTGCAGCGGCTCAAAGCGGTGCTGACGGTGCAACGCCTTGCCATTTTTGTTGCGGCTCCCGGCTCCGCAACGGGCTTTAAGATTGTGCGAGCGGAAGGGATTGACCGTGAACATCATTTGCCCGCCGATGTGGCAGAACGCGTTCAGATAACTTCTGACATTATTCGCGCTGCGGAATTGGAGGCGGACGGCGAAGAAGCTGAAGAAACGGTGCGGCGCAGATTTTATTACTATGTGCCTTGCGCCGCGCGCTCGCGGGTGGTCGCCGTAATGGCGTTGGGTCGCACGGTGGATGGCGCACTGCTTTCCTCTGAAGATCTGGATTTACTGCATGCTATTTCTGGTTATGTGGCAGTGGCAATTGAAAACGCCATGCTGCTTGAAGAACGCGAGCGACGTGCGGATGAACTCGCGCAGCTCAAGGATTTCAACGAAAACATCATCGAATCCATCAATGTCGGTGTGATGACAGTGAATCTACAAGGCCGTATTACAAATTGGAATGGTGCATTGGAAGAGTTGTACGGCTTACCGCGCGAACAAGCGATTGGCAAGCGCATCCCCGAAGTATTTCGCCCCAGCATTGTCAATGCACTCAGGCAATATACCGACCGCAGCGAAGTTGATGAGCCAATCACGGTTTACAAATTCCGCACGCAGGCATTGGACGAGCGTGAATTAACGCTGAACATCTCTTTGGCCCCACTCCACAACAAAACGGGTGAAGTCGAAGGCACGCTGATCGCCATTGAAGATGTCACAGCGCGGATTGACCTTGAGCAACAGCTACAACAAACCGAAAAGCTTTCATCCATTGGATTACTCGCAGCCGGAGTTGCGCACGAAGTGAACACGCCGTTGACGGGGATTTCATCGTATGCACAAATGTTGTTGCAGCAGGTTCCTGAAAATGACCCGCGCCATCAACTACTGCAAAAGATTCATCGGCAAACGTCGCGCGCCTCCTCCATCGTTAATAATTTATTGAATTTTGCGCGCGTCAGCGATCTGCGCTTTACAGAGATAGATTTACCGCGCGTGTTGGATGACACTTTGCAATTGCTTGAAGCGCAACTTCGTAATACAAATATCGAAGTCGTCCGACGATACACTGACTATTTGCCACCTGCACTTGGGAATGCTCCGAAGTTACAACAGGTCTTCATGAACCTGATTCTCAATGCCCGCGATGCGATGCCCCACGGCGGACAACTGGAAATATCCGTCAGCGCAGATGACCACGCTGCTGTGGTTACGTTCCGTGACAATGGCGTTGGGATTTCGTCAAAAAACCTAAGCAAAATTTACGATCCATTTTTCACAACCAAACAAATTGGTCAGGGAACGGGTTTGGGATTAGCCGTTAGCTTTGGCATCGTTCAGGATCACGGTGGTCACATCCACGTCGAAAGTCAGCCGGGGCAAGGAACCGCATTTTACTTGTCTATTCCACTCGCGTCGGCGCGCCAACAACTGGCGACGGCCAGCGATTGATTCAGCCCTAATTTCAAGCCCCCGAATCTCAAAATCACGATATGTCGGACGAGATTGGTTTCGAGAACGAATTGCAAGCGCAAATGCTAAAGGAAGAAGCTGTGCGCTGGTGGCGAATGGCTTACCAGGCACAAACTGATGGCCGACTGGAAGAAGCAATTCGTCTGTACACAGAATCCATCGAAATCTATCCAACAGCAGAAGCTTACACGTTTCGAGGCTGGGCCAAGAGTTTTCTCGGTCGTCTTGATGAAGCCATTGAAGACTGCCATCACGCCATCAAAGTTGATCCTGAGTTTGGCAACCCCTACAACGATATTGGAGCCTATCTAATTCAGAAAGGTGACGATTCCGGGGCCATTCCCTGGTTGGAAAAAGCGCTGCGGGCACAGCGATACGATTGCTATTTCTATGCCCATTTCAACCTTGGACGGATTTACGAAAAACACGGCAAACTCATTCGTGCCATGAATTGTTATAAAGCTGCTTATGATGAAAATCATAATTACACACAAGCCCTGAAAGCCTACCGCCGCCTTCAATCCCGCTTAAGTTGAAAAAGAGACTGGTCGCCCTTTCTCCTTTTCACGACCAACCGATCAATCAAGTTCAGTGAATCCAATTCTCGCTGACGTTTATCAGATAATTATTATGGGAATGTGACAAGTTTCCCGGAAACTCCTGCACTCGGAACCCACCTTCCGGTTTAGCGTTGATCCGGCCAAAAATACAGGGAAAAAGGTGGTGAGTTCTAAGAGTTTGCCGCCACGGGCATTTATCTCGCCACAGTTCATTCAAAGCAGAAATCAAATGGAGAAAAAACCTACGCCGACTTTTCAAAGCCAGGTCTTCCAATGGGTGGTCGTCGCCCTCGGAGGCGCAGTCTGGTTTTGGTGTATGGCGCAGTTGTTCATCCAATCTTCCTCTTCCATTCTGTTTGAAGTGGCGCTCTTTACAGTCAGCGTCGTTGCCGTCAGTTTCAAGCCTGTCTACATTACTACTCCGGGCAATTTGCTCAGCCACAAACGCCAGCTTTCATTTTCCCTTTCGGATGGCCTGACCTTTCTGATGCTGATTTTATATGGGCCAGCGGCGGCAGTCGTAGCCAGCGGATTAGACGGCTTAATCGCGTCTATTCGCACGATTCGGAAATGGCAAAGTAATGTTTTTACGCTGGCAATGATTGCGCTCTCGATGTTTGGTGCGTCATTTGGCTATGAACTGGCCATGCGTTATCAGGAATCAGAACCTTATGCCGGCCTCACACAACGAACCTGGAAGCTGGCGCTTCCGCTATTTTTAACGGCAGTCGTTTACTGCCTCATTAATAGTTGGACGGCTGCTATTTTGATCGCCCTGCGTTACCGTCGCCGAATTTGGCAACAGTGGACCGACAATCACTTGTGGATCAACATCATGTATTTTCCGCTGGTGGTTGTGGCTTTAGCTCTTTATTGGTGCCTGCAACAATTTGGCTGGATGTCGGTCCTCAGCGGTTTCCCGGCCTTGTTGCTAATTTATTTTTCCTACGAGCAGTACAATCAGAAGGTCGAAGAAAAAATTCGCAAGATTGAGGAAATGAACGGGCTGAACCTCGCCGCCGTCCGTTCTCTGGCCCTCGCCATTGACGTCCGCAGCGGTGCGACACCTGGACATGCGGAGCGCGTCAAGATTTATGTCCGAGGCTTGGCCCGGCTTTATAACCTTGCGGAACTCGACACACAGGCACTCGAAGCAGGCGCCATGCTACGTGATGTAGGTATGTTGGCTGTCCCGGACCATATCCTGACCAAACCGAGTAAGCTGACGCCCGCCGAACTTGAGAAGATGAAAATGCACACAGTCGTTGGGGCGGAAATTCTGGGTGAAGTAAATTTCCCTTACCCAGTCGTTCCAATTGTGCGACATCACCACGAACGATGGGACGGCGAAGGATATCCTGATGGTTTACGAGGTGAAGATATTCCACTGACGGCACGCATTCTTGCGGTCGCGGATTCTTTTGATGCCGCACGAGAGACCCGAAATCATCGGAACGCCATGACGTTAGAACAGGCTGTCGCCTGGCTGCGTGAAGAAGCAGGAAAGTACTTCGATCCACAAATCGTCAAAACATTTATTGAACACTTGCCTGAGTTTGAGGCGGAGGTCGCAGCCTGGGTACAAAGCAGACAAACAGCCTCTCCATCCAATGCCTCTCTCTCAACCTCAAATGAATTCGCTTCATCATCTGAACCCGTGTCAGAAGCTGGCTATGCCAAATCACTAGAACAGATTTCTGGCGCACATCGGGAAGTCGTGATGTTGTACGAATTGGCCCAAACTGTTGGGCGGAGCCTTTCGCTGCACGATACTCTGGAAGCGCTCTTGACGCGGATTGGCGAACTCGTTCCGGCCACGACCAGTGCCGTGTTTCTCAAAGAAAAAGATAGCGAGGACCTCAAAGCAACATACGTCCGGGGGCAATATACAGAGGCGTTTGGTCAATATAGTATCGAAGCGGGTAAAGGAAATGTTGGCTGGGTGCTGATGAATCGTTCCCCACTCCTGAATGTTTCCCCGCAACCTGATTTGAAAGCGCTCCAATTCCCACCGGAAGTAACCTATCAAACTTCACTGGTGATCCCACTGATCAAGGGCGCTGAGGCGCTGGGCGCGTTAGCTCTTTATGCAACCGAACTCGATAAGTATTCCAGTGAAAACATTCGTCTGGTCGAAGCCATCGCTCGATTAGCGGGTGATGCCATTGCCAATGCCTTGCAGCACGAAGAAACCGAAGCAACCGCCTACACCGACCGATTAACGGGATTGCCCAATCTTCGAGCGATTCTCCGCGCCTTCGATGCTGAAAGCGAACGCGCCAAGCGAGCAAATCAACCGTTTACGTTCCTGATGATGGACCTGGACGGTTTCAAGAAAATTAACGACACGCTTGGGCATCAGGTGGGCGATTTATTTCTGATCGAAATTGCCAGTCAGATCAAATCACATCTGCGCGGCTCAGACTTTTTCGGACGCTATGCCGGCGACGAATTTATCGCTATTTTGCCAAACACACAGCAAGGCGAAACGACCGAGTTGGTCGAACGAATTAAACGTGCCGTGGACAATCACACGGTGATGACCGAAGACGGCAAAATGGCGCGCGGTGGTGTGAGTATTGGGGTAGCAGAATACACCGGAAGCGAAAATACTTTGGAAGAACTCATGGCGAAAGCGGATGCTGCGATGTATGCAGATAAAGCCGAACGCAAGCGCCGCCCACTAACAATTCACAGCAACGATCAGGTTATCCCCTTCCCTATCCGCAAACAGGCTTAATCGGCTAAACGAATCGCAGCGCCGTTCGCACCGTGTTGCAATGCCCTTCGACAGTATCGTTAATATCTTTGCCATAGCCGCCACCCATTGTTGTCACAATGGGAATTCCAGCTTTACGACATTTTCCGATCACAAACTCATCGCGCACGCGTAAGCCTTCGTGGGTCAGCTTGAGTTTGCCTAAGCGGTCGCGTTCGTGAGGGTCAACACCCGCTTGATAAAAAACAAAGTCCGGCTGGAATTCCTGGAGAATTGCGGGGACGTATTGCGACAACAATTGCAAATACGCTTCATCGTCAATGCCATCGGGTAAATTCACATCTATCGTGCTTCGCTCTTTCCGCAATGGGAAGTTCTTTTCGCCGTGCATCGAAAACGTAAAGACATCCGCATCCCCATCAAAAATCGCTGCGGTGCCGTTGCCCTGATGGACGTCGCAATCAATGATCGCCACGCGCCGCACAAAACCATCGCGCTGTAACACGCGGGTCGCAATCGCAATGTCGTTCAGCACGCAATAGCCTTCGCCGTGATCGGGAAAGGCGTGATGCGTGCCGCCCGCCAAATTCGAGGCCACCCCATCGTGCAGTGCGTATCTGGCGGCTTCTATCGTTCCTTGTACCGAAGCCTGCGAACGCTGAACCAGCGCGATTGACCAGGGAAACCCAATGCGCCGAATTTCTGCCGCAGACAGGTCTCCCGCTTTGCAACGAAACCAATAGTCACGCTCGTGGACGAGCAATACATCTTCGTCTACGGCCAGTGATGGTTCGATCAAATTCCAATGCGTAATGCTACCTTCTTCGAGCAGGCGATTGCGTACCAGCCGATATTTTTGCATGGGGAACGGATGGGTTGGAATCAACGGAACCAGATAACGGTCAGAGTAACAAATTTTCATCGGGCTTTAATCGGGCTTTTATTGGAATGTTATGGCGTGCTCGTATCCACTCGAAAGATGAAAAACCTGTTGCCGAAGCAAAGGATTACGATTTGTGCCGAGCACCAATAAGCGGCGTAGACAATCCAGGCCGCGCCGGAAAAGACTTTGGGGCCAGCGCCCGTGTTTCTTTTTCTTGCGCGCCTTTTGCTGGTGCAACCAGAAGTTGACGCGATGACACCAACAAAAGGTCAGGGCCAACAATGCGACCAGCTTTTGCAAGCGGTCTTGGTGCCTCACCTGCGGGTCTTCCAAGTCGAGGCCCCGTGTTTTTAAGGCTCTGAAGAGCGTTTCTATCCTCCAGCGTCGCCGATATTGGGCCAGTGCCTGCGGCTCATCTGTGGGAAATCCCGATGCATCGGGCTGGAGTATTGTGACGATAGATTCAGGTGATGGCTCGCTACAACCTGATGCGAAGTTGATATGCTTCGCGTCTGACCTGATCTTAGCTGCGACTGTGTAGCACATAATGCTGCACGGCGGTGAGACTATCTGAGGCGAAATCATCTGACGATTCAGGCTCCAAAATTTGCTCCAACGTCATCATTGAAACGCTCTCGACTTCTTCGGCTTGCAACTGCAATTCGCCGTCATAACAGCACGAAAACACGCGGCCCCAGACTTTGACATCGGCATCGGTAAAATAAAAATCGCTGTACGCTTGCAATGCTACGTCGCGGATGCCTAACTCTTCGGCGAGTTCGCGCACGGCGTTTTCTTCGTAGCTTTCGCCTGCCAACACGACGCCTCCGGTCGCGGGGTCATAGCGGCCCGGATAGATGTCTTTGGTCATCGTGCGGCGTTGCACATATAACTCGCCGCGTGCATTGAAGACCAGAACGAAGCTGGCACGATGCAAGAGCTTTTGGGCGCGCATTTCCCCACGTGGCACTGCGCCGATGACTTGATTGTGTTCGTTGACGATGGCGACGATTTCTTCGGCGGGATTCATATTGTTTTACCACAGAGCGCACCAAGAGCACGGAGAAGCCCAGACAGAATTGACAAGATTGACAGGATCAGGCGACCCCCATCTTGTACATCCCGTGAATCCTGTCAAAAAAACTCTCCGTGATCTCCATGCGCTTGGTGGTTTATTTCTGAAATTCACGGTGCAGGTAAATCATCTGCCCGATATGGTGAAACAGGTGCGACGCACAGCGCAGGAAAATATTGAAGCGATTGCCGACGCCCGCGTCACCGGTGGCGGAATACGGCTTGCCCCAATCATCAGCGGTTTGCGCGTGGAGCGTGCGGACAACCATTGCGACGGCGTCGTCGAGCTTCTGCAACGCTTCGGCTTTGGTCGGTGGCTTGGCATCGGTGAATTCGCGGTCGCGGTCGCGGACGTAGCCGGTCCCGGCGATCTGCGCGCCGATGTAGTAGTTCAAATTGCCCGTCAAATGCAGCACCAAATGCCCATAGCTGTTGCCGTATCCATACGGCTTGGCCCAGAACTGTTCTTCGCTCAGCGGCTCTGCCCACTGACGTACTTTGCCTCGCAGTTCATCGTAGTGTTTGGCGAAGCCCGCACTGATCGTTGTAGTCAAATCTTCCATTGCAAATTGTTCCTTTCTGTTTTCAAGAAAAAAGAGGTACGTAGCTTAGCACTGCGCACCTCTACAAGTCATATCGGGATCGCTTCATTCAGCGGCGGAAAATTGCCCGGAGAGGAAAACCACGAGGCACACGGGAGCAGACAAAAACCTGAGATACAGCTAGCTGATGGCTGCTTGATTCCCGTGTTCCAGTGACCCTCGTGGTAGCTTGGGAACACGACCAAGGATTGCTCGGACACGGAAGACGGCTGCTTCGCGTGGAAGACTTATTTCTCCTTGGAGTTGGTGTTCAAATGGTTGCTCACTGAGTAGCAAGAAATGGAAAAGACACTGTGAACGAAGCGTTGTTGAGATGCAAGCGAGATGACCGCTGCCAGCAATTTTGCGCGCGCCGTTATTGAAAAAAGCGAATGTTATCAAGTTCAATCCATCCAACTTCGCCCGCCGGACGCGCAATTTCAAAGCTCAGCATCAACACGTCGGTCCCTGTCCACACAAGTTGTGTGCCGTTTTGTGCGCCGCTTTTGAGTGCCGAAAATTCAATGCTCACGGTGTCCCACTTGGCACTCGCTTTGAAAGGTGCTTGAAACCAGGCTTGCGTGTTGCGGACTTCGCGCGTTGGCACCACCAGGCGATAATCGCCATCGCCACGCACTTCAAAACGCACGCCGCGAAAGGCGCGCACATCTACTGGTTCGATGGCACCGCGACTGATAGGAACATTGACACGCACGAACGGACGTGTTTGCACCGACATCTGTGCCAACGCCGAAAGCGCGTGGTTATTGGCATCGCGCAAGGTTCGTGTGAAAATGACGTGCGAATGATCGTGACTCGGATCGGTGCTGTAAAGCCAACGCGTATCCAATTGGCTGCGTCCATCGGCGCGCTCAAAATCGTCCACCAGGTCGGCGGTTTTAAGCGTCGGAATCGGCGTTTGTTGAGAGGCCGTAATTTCCTGCGAAAGCTGTTGCCGATTGACTTCGCGCCCGCCCAGAAATACGTGCTTGATGCGTTCGATGTCGCTGATGGTTTGATGCGGAGCACCTTCGACCAGCAACAAATCCGCGAGCTTGCCAACCGAAATCGTACCGCGTTCATTGTCTACTTTCAGGGCTTTGGCACTGTTGCCTGTGGCGGCGGTGAGTGCTTCAAGCGGCGTCAGCCCGCCCGTGACCAGCAATTGCAGTTCGTGCAGCGTCGCGTAGCCGTGATGCGTGTTGGGCATTCCTGCATCTGTTCCATTGCCGAAGATGACGCCGCCTTTTTTCATTGCCGCCGTATTGTGCATCAGCTTTTGCCATCGTTTGGCCTGCGGCGAATTGGGATTGGGATTGGAAACGACGTTAGGTGTTGCTTCTGTTTTGGGTTCGACCACTGCTTTGAGCAGTGGCGAATTGTTGTTCGGGTCTTTGCGTTCATAGACGGCGAGCGTCGGCGCATAAAACGTGTTGTTAGCTTTCATCAATTGCAGCAATTCTTCGTCTGCTTCTGCATTGCCGAGTCCGTGAATAATTACGTCCACGCCAGCTCGCGCGGCGATCTTGGCTTTTTCCACAGTGACGGTGTGCGTGACAACTTCGATGCCGTTTTTATGAGCTTCCTGTACGAGCGCGGTCAACGCGTCTTCATTGATGCTCGTCATATCCGAAGCCGCGCCATAACGCCAGCCGTCACTGAACACCTTGATGACATCGGGGCGATAAGGAACAACGTGCTGTACCGCGGCGACAGCTTCACGTGGTGTACTGATTTCCTGCGTGTGAATTTCGCCGCGACCACCTTCCGCGCCGTGACCGCCGGGCGTGGTCATTCGTGCGGCAAGGCTGACGCGCGGGCTGGCGATGACGCCTGTCATTGTCAAACGACGCACTGGCTCAAACATTTCCGGGTACTCGCTGAGGTCAATGATCGAAGTGACGCCGCAATACAAATAGGCTTTCAAATGCTTGCCCCAATCCGGCGTGCCGGGGCCGGAGGCAGAATTGAACAGATGCGTGTGCAAATCGAACAAACCGGGCAACAACGTATGGCCTTCAGCGTTGATGACGCGTGCTCCTTTGGGAATTTCCACGTTCGGGCCAACGGCAGCGATGCGATCTCCGCGCACCACGACGGTTGCTTTCATCGGCGCTGCGCCGGTGCCGTCAATCACAGTCGCGCCGACAATGGCGATCACGTTCGTCTGGTTGTGGACCGGAGTGGCAAGCAGGATGGTCAGGAAAAAGCCAAGTAAAATCGCTCTGCGCATGGTTGTAATTACCTTTTCAGTAAATTGAAGAAATCCATCGTGATCCCGAAAACGAACGAACGACCAGGAGCGGGCGCAAGTTGGAACTGCTCAAAGTACAAACGGTCGGTCAGGTTTTCGATGCCTGCATTGAATGACACGCGATGATGTTCGCGCCGCCAATTGTAACCGAGGCGCACACTTTGTCGAGCCAGCGGCGCAAGGCTCGCAAATGTGCCGTACTGCGTTGTGGTTGGTGCCGTGATGTCGAGCGGATCAGCGCGTCGCACACGTGTCTGCGCCCGGATTTGGTATTCGGCAAACCACGCGCCCTGCTTGTCCAAATAGCTTGCGCCCCATACGGCCCGCAGCGGCGTGATATTTGGGAGCGGAACGTCATTACTGGAGCCTTTCAATTGAATCGGCGTGCCGGCGTTGTAAAACCGTTCGATCACGATCAGCGCGCTTGCCTGTGGCGTCAAGTCAGTGCCTTTCAAATATCCCAGCGCCAGGAATGGCGTGAGGCTGCCAACATCGCCCAGCGGTAAACTGGCTTCGGTGGTGGCTTCAATGCCCTGAATCCGCGCCTGGGCCGTGTTGACGCGCTGGGCATATTGCACGCCGTGCGGTCCGCCGGGGAATAGTGGCAACAATCCGTTGGCCGGATTGGCCGGAATAAAATAGACAGGCGATGTGACAGAACGAATAAAATCGCTCAGATCGTTGCGAAACCAGCCGAGCGACATTTGCCACGACGCCCGCTTGACCTTTACGCCGGCGTCGTAATTTTTGCCGCGTTCCGGTTTGAGTCCGGTGTTGGAAACCAGCGGCACGCTGAATGCGGGCGACCCAAAATTGCGCACGATGTAACGCGTCGTAATTTCCGGCTCACGATAGCTGCTGCCCCAGCGAAAATACGGATTCACGCCAAACGGCAAGCGCACGACGACCCCCGCGTTGCCCGTCACAATGGTGTTGTTGGTGGTGAGTTTGCCCGTGCCTGAAACAAGCGCGAGCGCACCATCAATGCCGTTGATATTGATTCCGCCGGGATTTGCTTTCAACGCGCTGAGCGAGGCGCTCAGAATGGCGGCTTCGCTACCGAGTGGGAAGCCTTTGGTCGGCACCGCTTCGGTTTGCCAATTGTCCACGCGCAACCCGCCCGTCAATCGCAACCAGCGCGCCGCGTCGTATTCCAGAAACGCAAAGCCGCCGATGTTGCGGTAATTCGCGTTCGGCGTGGTTGCGCCGGCCACAAAGTTCGTGGGCTGATTGGTGGCGCTGAACGTGAAGCGTGCGAACTCGTCTTTGGAATCGTCTTTGAGATACGCAACGCCGGTCGTCAGCAACGCTCGCGCAAACGGAACAATGGTCGCCTGTACATCTGCGCCAGTGGACGTAATCGTATTTTTATTTTGGTTGCTGGTTGTGTTGGCGAATTGAAAAACCGATGGCTTGCCGGTCAGCACGGAAAGATCAATGAAGGCGTTTGGTGTGGCCGGATTGGGAATGCGCTGCAACGTCCAACTGCTTTCGCCGTTCACGGACGCGGCGTTCGGAATGTTCGTCGTGATTTGATCCTGTGGCGATGAAAACTTTTGCCAATAAAACCCGCCCGCGATGCGTGTCAACCAGCCTGTGACTTCGCGGCCTTCGTAACGCGCGCTGTATTTATCCAGGCGGCGAAAACTCAGCGCGGAAATAAACGGATCAAACGGCGGCGTGCTGAAAGCTTGCCCGACGTTGTAATGCTGACTGTTAAGTTGACGATAGCGCAGATTGTGTTTGTCGGACGGAAAGAACCACACGTCCACCTGGCTATTGCCGCCGTGTCCCTGGCTGTTTGCTACTTCACCGCCCGCCGGTAAATTCCACACGGCATACGTTCGCGCGACGTTGGAGAGTGGGCCGAGGTTGGTTGATGGCCCGACCAACGTGTTTGCCAGGTCGGTCGCAAAGCGCCCCATTGTGATGACTTCCTCTGCCGTGATCGCGCGATTGCCGGAGCGATAATTGCCAATACGAAACAGCGAACCACTCACGCGCACCGCTATTTTCGACGTGCTCAAGTTGATCGCCATCCCGCCGCGTCGCAGGCGTTCATTTGTGCGCGTATCGCCGTCAAAGCGTAGCCCAAAGACCATTTGATCCGTTGCGCGGGGCGGCGTTTTGGTGACCAAATTCACTGTTCCCGCCAACGCGTCGGAGCCGTACAAGCTCGACCCCGCGCTGCTCAAAACTTCAGCGGTATCAAGCTGCGAAACGTCCACGATGCTGGGCGAAATTCCCGTTGAGCCGGAGTCTGTTCGCATGTTGTTGAGCCGTTCGCCATCAATCACAATCAGCACGCGACTCGACGCGAGGCCGCGCAAACGCGGGCGTTCAATCGAAGGATTTGCCCCCGCCTGAATCAGGTTTGGCGTGCGTTCGAGCGCCTGCAATGTCGAAGCCGGACGCCGCTGTTCGATGTTCTGTTCCGTCACCACGCTGACGACTTGCGGCGTATCTTCTGCCGCTCGGAGCGAGCCTTTGCCCGCGGTGACGGTCACTGTATCCACCAGTAAACCGGGAACGAGAGAAAAGTTTTGCGTAGTGTTGTCGCGGATGATGATGGTTTCTGAGGCGGAGGCAAAACCCGGCGCGATGGCCGAAAGGCGATAGCTGCCCGGCAACAAGCCGCTGATTGTGTAGCGCCCCGCTGAATCGGTGGTTGCCACAGCTTCTTTTCCGCTGGCGATGTTGACCGCTTTAATAATGACATTGGGCAAAGTAGCGTTGGTTTGATCGGTCGTAGTGCCTTGTAGTTGCCATTGTGTCTGTGCGCTGCAAACACAAGTGAACAGCAACATCCAAAAGAAATACCAAGATTGTTTCATGCCCCGAATTATGCCAAGGAATGGTACTCAAAACCAGCCTCTTTCGATCTGGCCAACCTATGCTAGACTCACACGAATGTTAGCCCTTTCGCATTCCAATTGGTCCGACGTGGTGCGCGTTTGGTTGCGCAACTACGACGTTTACATTCGGCTCTGGAAAACCGAATTGATCGCGCCGCTCTTTGAACCGGCCTTTACGGTGATCGGTTTTGGCTGGGGCGTGGGTTCATTGGTCGCCAGCAAAGTTTCAGGCGTGCCATATTTGACGTTTGTCGGAGCGGGGATTCTCGGCTTCACGGCATTGATGCGCGCGCTGTTTGAATGCACGTATGGCTCGTTTTTTCGGATGGTCTATCAATCCACGTTCGATGCGATTCTTTGCACGCCCATCGAAGTCGAATCGCTGGCGCTGGGCGAAATCCTGTGGGCAGCGGCGAAATCGCTGTTGGACGGATGCTTTGTGTTGGTGGTGCTGGCGCTGTTTGGCGCCGTGTTGTCGCCGCTGGGAATATTGATTCCGGTGGTGCTTACGATTGGAGCAATTTGGGTGGCGGCCTTGTCTTTAGCCATCACGGCGCGCATTCATAATATCAACAATTTTAATTTTTTTATGGCGACGTTCTTTTCGTATCTATGGATTTCGGGGGCCTATTTTCCATTGGAGCGGTTGCCCGAATGGGTGCAGGTGATTGCGTGGATCATCCCGATTACCAGCGCCATTCACGTTTCGCGCGAATTGATGATCGGGCAAGTCGGATGGGACACACTGCCTCAGATTTTGTATCTTGTGGGAGCTACGATCATTACCACCGAGATCGCGCTGCGCGGTTTACGTCGAAGACTTATCAGCTAAATTGTGGTAGGCTGACGCCGCCCGTGGTAGCAAGAATCGGTCTTTGACTTCCTCAAAAGAAACGAAGCAAGCCCGGCTCAATTTACGAACCTCACCTGTTGAGCAAGCTCAAAAAAATAACCCCCATCGGTTCTTTTTGAGTGCTATCAAACAGAGGAAACTACGATGAAAAAGCAAATTAACCTCTATCGGGGTGTGTTCTTTTTGCTGTTCCTTTTCAGCACCACACCTCTTCTGGCACAGCAGAAAAAGATTTATATCGCCCTCGATGATCACACCGATTACGTCTACGCGCTGGACGAGGAAGAACACCGCAAAATCTTTCTGGAAACGCTGGATTATTACCTCGACTTAGCCGACACCACCGCCAGCAATCCGTCCATTCATCAAAGCCGCTGGAATTGCGACGGCAGTTTTTGGCTCTGGACCTACGAGAAAAACAAATCCGCCGCCGAATTTGAACGCTTAATCAGTCGCGTACGCAGCGGTCACATCGGCGCACCCTTGAATGCACTGGTTTCGCTGTACGGTGGACAACCGTCCGAAGCCGTTTTGCGCGGGATGTATTACCCCGGCTCGCTGGAGCGGCGCTACGGTTTGCGCTTTCCGCTCGTGGCTGCCATAGAAAACGCAACCATTCCGTTGGGGTTGGGATCGTTGTGGTCAGGCGCGGGCGCGAAATACACCTGGCGTGGCATTTGTGGTTGTGCCAGCAAAACGCCGTACGGCGGAAATCGCCCTGATGTTTATTGGTGGCAAGGTCTGGATGGCAGTCGGCTCCTGATGAAATGGAATTATTTTTATCCATACGAAGGCGCTTCGATTGGCGATTATCAGGAATGTCGGTTCCCGGAACGCGCCGTGAACACGGTCGAGACGAATCAAAACTTTTTGACCAATTGGCCCTACAACATCATCGGTATTTTTGGCAAAGGTGGCGACGATGCCAAAACCCTGACCAATGATTTCGTGACGTTCGCGCAGAACAACACCACCGCGAATCGGCAAATCATCGTGTCGAATCAGGAGGATTTCTTCCGCGATTTTGAAGCGAACTATGGTGCACAAGTGCAACCACACACGGCGAGTTACGGCAACGAATGGGATTTGTACTGCGCTTCGATGGCAGAGGTTTCGGCCAGCGTCAAACGCTCGGTTGAGAAACTGCGCGGGGCCGAAGCGATTCAAACGCTCGTCAGCCTCAAGAATCCAAACTTCATGCGCGACCGCGTTGCCGAACGCGATCAAACGTGGATGAATCTGGGGTTGTTTTGGGAACACGATTGGACCGCCGACGGCGCAATCCGCGATCAACGCGACGAATGGCAACGCAAGATCGGCACGCAAATCACGGGCTTTGTGGACAGCCTGGAAAAAGATGCCGCCGCCGCGCTCGGCGCAATGATTCCCAACACCAGCGCCTTCAAACGCTTCTACGCGTTCAATCAACTGAGCTGGACGCGCACGGATTTTGCTGATGTGCCATACGCTGAAACTGATCCGGTGTATGTCGTGGACGTTAGCACCGGCATCGAGACGCCATCGCAAGTTGTGATGATTGACGGTCAACGGCATTTGCGCGTGCTGGCGAGCGACATTCCGCCTGTCGGTTACAAAGTCTTTGAGATTCGCCCCGGCACGCCCGGCAATTTTTCCGACGCTGCCGCCGTGTCCGGCAATGTGATTGAAAATGCGTTCTATCGTTTGACGATTGGCAATAACGGCGCGATTACCAGCCTGATTGACAAGACGCGCAACAATCAGGAATTCGCCCGCGAAATCAATGGACGGTACATCAACGACCTCGGCCCTAGTGGAGGCACCTTTGAAATTGAAAGTCTCGGCCCGGTTTCCGCCACCGTGAAAATCACGGCTTCCGCGCCGCTCAATCATACGACGCGCATTACGCTGTTCCGTGACTCTGATCGCATCGAACTGCGCAATGAAATCAATCAAAATTTTAGCGATGTGTACACCTGGGGCTTCGGTTTCAATCTGGAAAACCCGGACACCTGGCACGAAGAAGTCGGCGCGGTGATTCGGGCGAAACAGTTGACACAAGGCGGACATTACGCAGATCGCGGCGCGCGTCTGGATTGGCAA
Organism: Blastocatellia bacterium; assembly: GCA_016789725.1. Classification (GTDB taxonomy): domain Bacteria; phylum Acidobacteriota; class Blastocatellia; order RBC074; family RBC074; genus JAFDVL01. The sequence continues at coordinate 102,452 of JAEUQN010000002.1, forward strand.
ACCCTCAATCATTTCGCCGATATGACGGGCAATAACAACACGGGCGTGACGCTTTCCAACGCGGATTGTTATTTCATGCGCGTGGGCAACAGCGACGTGCTGACAATTGACACCAATTCGCCGCAACTTTCGCCCTTGGTCGGCGGGCAAGTGGACGGCGCGCGCCTGGGCATTTCGGATCAGGGTGGTGACAGCAAATTCCTGCAACGCTTCGCGCTTCGGACGCACGGCGAATACGACGCCACCGCCGCCATGCGCTTTGCCCTCGAACATCAAAATCCGTTTGTCACCAGCTTCGTCACAAACGGCAACGGTTATCCCGAAACATCGTATTCGCTGGTCAATATTTCCGATCCGAATGTCATCCTCTGGTCCATCAAACCCGCCGAAGAAGGCATTGGGCAGGGCATTATCGCGCGCGTTTACAATGTGACACAACAGGCGACAGCCGCATCGTTGCAACTCGCCAATGCGATCACGGGCGCACAACGTACCAGCCACATCGAAACGAATCTTGAAGGTGCCTCACTGGTGGACGGCAACCTGCCTTTGTCGCTCACGCCGCAGCAATATCAAACCTTTCGACTCTTCACGAGCGAAGCGGTTTCTAACGTGCCACCGAGCGTGAGTCTGATCGGTCCCAGCAATGGGGCGATATTTGCCGCGCAAAGCAATGTGCGCCTCGATGTAATGGCAACCGATGCCGACGGTACCATCAGCAAAGTTGAATTTTTCAATGGCAAAACCAAGCTGGGCGAAAGCACCGTCGCACCCTTCAGCCTGACAATGGATTCATTGCCTGTGGGCAACTATCAACTCACCGCCAAAGCGACGGACAATCAGGGCAAGGCCATTTCTTCCAATCCTATCCGCCTCCAGGTAGTCAATACGACAGCGAGTTCAACCAGCGTTTCCGCTGCCAGCTATCAACGCGTTTTTCTTGCGCGTGGTTCGATTGTTTCGGCTTTTGGGGCGGCCCTGGCAACCGGCAATCAGGCTGCCTCCAACACACCTTTGCCGACCACTCTGGCCGGAACCACAATTACGATCCAGGATAGTTTAGGGCGCTCCCATCTCGCGCCTCTCTTTTATGTTTCGCCGACGCAGGTCAACTATCTGATTCCTGAAGAAACCGCGAGCGGCACCGCCAGAATTTCGATCAGTAATCCTGGGTTGGCGACGGTCACAGAATTCGTACAAATCACCTCGGCCTCGCTGGGACTATTTTCAGTGCAATCTGATGGACAGGGCTTTGCAGCAGCGGATGTGACAAGGATTCGTGGTGATGGCAGCCGCAGCGAAGAAAAAGCGATGCAGTTTGATTCGGGGCTAAATAAATTTGTAGCCCTTCCAATTGATCTCGGCCCGGAAACGGACCGTGTATTTTTGATTCTGTACGGCACGGGCTGGCGCGTGCGTAACGCAAAGGCGACCGCACAAATCGGCGGCGTGGCGGCAACGGTCGAATATTTTGGTTCACAGGGGAGCTTTGTCGGTTTAGATCAGGTCAACGTCCTGTTGCCGCGCAGCTTGATCGGGCGCGGCGAAGTAGAGGTGTTGCTGAATCTGCAAGGACAGGCAGCGAATCCGCTAAAAGTCAGCATCAGGTGAGAACCATCAAGAAGCAGTGACGAAGCATCTGAATGGAACAGGCATCTTCCATTCAGATGCTTCGTTCATTTTGCCCGTGGCGGTGCGATGAATTCCAGCGCGGGCAACGCGAAGGTTTTGCGCTCCACGGTTTTTCCAGGCACAAACGCGGCAATTGCTTCGATCACGCCGGGCGCACGCAACGCGTCCTGATGCCCGGAATTTTCAATCACCAAATGAACGCTATTTGGAAAACCCTGCCGCACTTCTTCGGTGCGATGGGGCGGCGTGTTGGCGTCAAGCGTGCCGCTGATGAAGAGCACCGGAACCTTTGATTTGACGGGCTGGCGAAACGCATCGCCCAAATCTTTTGGCTGCCAAACCGCGCTGAGATCGGTGAGTAGAAAATTGACGAGATCACCAAACATCGAATCCTTCGCCTCGTGTTGAATTTGTGTACGACGCGCAGCCGTTGCCCCCGAAGCTCCATCAATCAAAAACCAGTCCGCTCTCGGCATCGCCAGCCCCTGCACGGCGCTCAGCATTTCTGCCAGCATCCTTGTGTCCCCACGTGCAAGCGAATCAAACAGCAACGGGATTATGGGTAAACTGCGCGTGTTATTCAGAATCGTTTGCAGCACCAGCAATCGCACGCCGAACCCACCCACCATCAAGTCCCGCTTCTTTCCATTTGCCGGATTGAGAACCGAAACCGTCACTGATTCGTGGTCAAGCTTCGCCAGGACCGCCCGCATTGTCCCCAATAAATCCGGCATCTGCGCGCGCGGATCGTTTTTGCACAGCGCCGCCAGTTCAGCCAAATACCGATCCACATCGCGCGGCAATTTTTCGGTACTCGATACGCCTTCGACACTCATCACAATCAGGCGTTCGATCTTGGCTTCGTGACGACGCAGCGTCGCAAAGGCCAGTTGCGTGCCGTAACTGTGGCCCCACAAACTTACCTTCGGCACATGAATCGCCTTGCGTAAATCTTCAATATCATCGGCGCTTTCGAGAATCGTGTAGCCGTCAAAATCCAGACCTTGCGCCCGCATCTTATCTACGCAGTTTTGAGCCATGTTGGTGAAAGCTTTCAGCGCGTCTTCGCGGCTGCGCAACGCTGTCGCGGGCAAGTCGCCAAACGTACCCGGACAGGTCAAATCTGGCGTAGACGCGCCTGTGCCGCGTTGATCTAGCAGGATGACATCGGCAACTTCGCGGATCGCTTTAATGGCCTGAAAATACTCAGCAACACGTCCGGTTTGAATGCCGCTGCTGCCGGGGCCACCCGCCAGAAAAATTACGGGCGGCTGCGGATAGGCGGCTTTACTTTTCACGCGGATGAAGGCGAGTTCCAGCCAGCGGCTGGCTTTATTCTGGCGATTTTCCGGCACAAAGAATTTACCTGCTTCGCATTCGACCACTTCGCCTTCCAACGACGAAAAGCTGGAAGCTGTTACCGTCACCGCGCCCGCTTCCCGCTTGGTCGTGACAGGTGGTTTGGTGCGTTCGAGCGCGGCTCGCGTGGCAGGGTGATTTGGCGAGAGGCGTTCGAGCGTTTCGTAAATGTCTCTGGCCTTGTCGCGCTCACCTTTGGCTTCGTAAATGTTGCCTCGCCACCAATGCCAACCGATCAAAGCTTCCCGATCCTCTTGCGGCAATTTGTCTTTGATCGCATCGAATGACGCCAGCCCGCGTTCCAATTGCTGGCCGGACATTCCGGCAGTGCGACCGATTTGGAAGAGTGTTGCCACGTCATTCGGCTTGGCTTGCAGTATCTTGTCGAAGGTGGCAAACGCGTGGCTGAAATCTTTGATGTTTTGGTAGAAAAAGCCGAGTTTATAGGTCGCTTCAAATTTATCAGATTGATGCTTTTCGGCTTCCTGATAGGCGCGTTCGGCTTCGGTATTTTTCTTTTTGCTGGCAAATAACTCACCCGCCAGCAACCAGCCATTCAGCGCATCTTTCTGTTTGATGAACTCGATTTGTTCCAGCGCCTTCTCTTCGCTGCCGCCCATCATCGCCGGAACCTCGAAGTAATACCGCGCCAAATCTGCGCGTGCGTCCAAATTATTGCCGTCCAGCGCGACAGCCTTGAGCAATTCGTCGCGCGCCTTGCCTGCCAAACTCGCGCGCGTAACTAAACTCGCCTTCAGGGCTTTTTTGCCGTAGGTCTGTGCGAGCCAGTGATGATGTGCCGAAGCTTTGTCGTCCAATTTGACGGCTGCTTCAAACCACTGCTCCGCTTCGTCCCAATTATTTTGCTGAAATGCAATGCGACCGAGGTAATACGCGGCGATAGCGTTTTGTGGTTCAGCGCGGTTGAGGAGTTCCAAAGTGGTTTGGGCTTCTTGATACTGCTTGGATTCGAACTGGCGGATCGCAGTTTGCAGCGCCGATTCCTGTGCTGGGACAGAAATTAACAGCAAGACGGAAAGCATAATAAGCAGTGCTATCGAACGAAACAGCATGATTTTTTCTCCTACTCCAATTGGTTTCGACAGCCTACGATACGTCGAAGCGGCGTGAGAGTTCGTCCTGAACCTTCGGCTGGACGTCCGAAAGGATAGTTTCGGACACGTAAATTGCTTTTGCCTCAGGCCGATTCCAAAGATTCGGAATTCGTCCGAAAATCTGAAGGGGTTGTCCCTGTGTGTTTGCGGAACGCGGCATTGAACGTGGACTTGGAATTGAAACCGACCTCTTCGGCAATGGCGAGGATGGAGTAATGTTTTTTGGCAGGGGCTGTCAGCAATCGCCTGGCTTCGGCGATGCGGTACGCATTGACGAAATCCGAAAACGATTGGCCGCAGCGTTCGTTCAGAAGTTGCGAGAGATGCTGCGGCGAAAGCGCGATTTGCTCCGCGAGTTTGGGCAGGGTCAATTCGCCATCGGTATACGGCTTTTCGTGCGTCATTATGTGCCGCAACTTTTGCAACGCCTCTTCGGCGCGCTCTGGCGTCAACGTGGATCGTTCATATTTGCGCGATTGCGGTTGCGATATCGGACTGCCCGCCAAGGCTTCCGGTTTCGTCAAGCCCATCCACGCGACGACGTAGACCATAATCGAACTGCCGAGCGGCACGATTAAATTTGTTTCCAGATTGCGATCACGAAGCAGAAGGCGCAACAATCCACCGCAAAAAACTACGGCTACGGTGCTGACCAACACACGTAACTGTACCCACACTGCGTGATCTATCGGGGCGTTTTGCTGACGAATCCGCTGGCGATAATCGCGCAGCGCACGCGCGACGAACACCAAATAAATCGCGCCCTGCGTGAAAGCAAAAGCGTGCCGCGTGTAATACCAACGGTCGTACGCAGAGGTCGTGAGGTTCACCATCTTGTCCGCCGCGCTGGACAGAAAGTAAGGGATCAGAATCACAACACAAAGAACCGCAGGTAGGAAATGCAGCCAATCCTGGCGCGTGAACATTTCACGCTGTGATGTCAGTTCGCGCACGTAAAAAAACAACAGCGGTGCCGACAAAAACAGCAATGGATGATGCAGGCGGCTGAGGTGTGGAACCTCCAATATATAGCGCGTCGTGAATAAAATCGCGCCGAGCAATTGAATAGCTGTAACCGTGACAAACGCCGCCAACAACCGATTCGCAGTGCGATTGCCGCGCGGCATCGTGGCCAACGCGAAGGCCAGCAACAGCCCTTGCGCCGCGCCCAGCAAATTCAGAATGGTCAGGACCGACACGACGGTTTTCATGCCTCGCCATCAAAGCACACATTCGCGGGATCGTTCAATCGTTTTGCCTCGCATCTGTGGCGGTGCCATAATGCGCGCCAACACTTCAAGGAGAATCCATTTATGTCAACACGCGATTACGATGTCGTTTTGTACGGAGCCAGCGGCTTCACGGGCAAACAAACGGTGGAATACTTTGCCCAACACGCGGGGCCAATTCGCTGGGCCATCGCAGGCCGCAACAAAGCAAAACTCGAAGCCGTCAAAACGCAAATTGGCGATGCGGTCAAACCAATTGACGTGCTGGTCGCGGATTCGCAAGATCAGGCAGCCATTGATGCCATTGTGTCGCGCACGCGTGTGTTGCTGACGACTGCCGGGCCGTTTGCGTTGTACGGGACGAAGATCGTAGATGCTTGCGTGCGCTTCAAAACACATTACGTGGACATCACAGGCGAAACGGTTTGGGCAAAGGAATTGATTGATCGCTACCACGCGCAAGCCGCAGCGGATGGCACGCGCATTATTCCGTTTTGTGGCTTCGATTCGATTCCCTCGGATTTGGGCGCGTACCTGATGGCGCGGCATATTCAGACTACATTGGGCGTTGGATGCAAACAGGTGAAAGCTTATTTTCAAATGGCGGGCGGGGTGAATGGTGGCACATTGGCAACGGCGTTCAATTTGTACGAAAGCGGCCAGGCCAAACAAGCGCGCGATCCGTTTTTGCTGAATCCGCCCAGCGATCATTCGCCCGAAGAGCAACGCCGCAATCAAGACCCAACGTCAGCACAGTACGATCAAGACTTCGGCTCGTGGGTGGCTCCGTTTGTGATGGGGCCGATCAACACGCGCGTCGTGCGTCGCAGCAATGCGTTGTTTGGGCAATGGCAAACGGGCTATGGCGCTAACTTCGCATATCAGGAATATATGAAATTTGACGGTGGGTTTGGCTGGATGCCTGCAACGGGGCTTTCGACCGGGGCCGCATTGTTTCAGGTTGCATTGGCTTCACCGTTGCGTCCATTGTTGAAATCCATGTTGCCTGCGCCGGGGCAAGGCCCATCAGAAAAGACGATGAACGAAGGCTGGTTTCGCTGTGAGTTGTTGGGCGTCGCGGACAATGGGCAAATCGTGCGCGGCGTCATCAAAGATCAGGGTGATCCCGGCAATCGCGCGACCGTGAAATTCCTGTGCGAATCGGCGTTGTGCCTGGCGGTGAATAGCAATGACTTGCCCGGCGGGTCAACGCGTGGCGGCCTTTTGACGCCAGCCACGGCGCTCGGCGATGTTTTGGCGAAACGATTGCGGGACGCGGGAATGACGATTGAAATTGGCAAGTGAGCTGTTCAACCATCAATCATTTGATTGAGTTTATAAGCGGCCCAAATGCCGACCATTCCGCCAATAAAGCTGCAAAACAGTCCCGAAAAAGAAATTAAATCACCGCCCCACAGCGTCGGCACATAGCCGCCCACTGTCGAGCCAACTCCCAGACCAAGCCAGACCAATGTTTTAGGATTCATGAGGTTTCTCCGCAGGGCCGAAGGCTGGATTGTACTGCGTTCGGCAAACTGACGCGATCTTTTTTCTGGAGAAAAATGCTTCATCTGCGAGCCATTCATCAATCATTCACAAAGAAGGATGGTGGATGGTAAAGTGTCGCCACCAAAAATATGCAAACAGAACTTTTTCCGATCAAAGTCAAAAAAATGCACGACCACGCGCAGCTTCCCGTGCGTGGTTCGGCGCACGCGATTGGCGCGGATTTATGTTGCGTCGAAGCGTTCACTCTGCAACCGCTCGAACGAAAACTGATTCCGACGGGACTCGCGGTTGAAATACACGAGGGCTATTACGGACGCGTTGCACCGCGTTCCGGCTTAGCGGTCAAGCAGGGCATTGATACGCTGGCCGGTGTCATTGATAGCGATTATCGCGGCGAAGTTCGCGTGCTGCTGATTAATTTCAATCATGAACCCGTAAGCTTTCAGGCAGGCGAGCGCATCGCTCAGCTCATTATCGAAAAAGCCGAAGCTGTAAATTATGAATGGGCGGAAGACTTGAGCGATACAGTGCGCGGTGCAGGCGGGTTCGGTTCGACCGGACGATAAACGCAATAACGCTATGGTAATTGTTGCAACGCCGCGCGTAATTCGTTCTCTTCGGCTTGGCTGACCGTGCGAAAATCCAGCAACAGTTGATCGTCTTCGATACGCGCAATGACGGGCGGCGCGTTGTGGCGCAATCGTTCTTCTAATTCGGCTGAACTGGCGTTGGGGGTTGTGATGCTGATGAGTTTGGTTGGCAAAGTTGCCTCCGGCGCAGAGCCGCCACCGACCACCGAGTTTCCATCAATCAACTGCAATTTGAGATGTTCATTACGAACGCGGCGTACGAAGCGGCGGGCGCGGCGGGCGATGCTGTCTTTGGTGGCATGGATCGCCGATATTGCGGGCAAATCTGTCAAGGCTGTGTCCTTGGCATACGAGGTTAACGTCGCTTCCAAGGCGGAGAAAATTAGCTTGTCTACGCGAAAGGCGCGCATCATCGGATTGCGTTTGATGCGATCAATCAGCACTTTTTCTCCCAGGATGATTCCAGCTTGTGGGCCGCCCAATAATTTGTCGCCACTGAACGCCACAACGGGTACGCGCGCTGCTAATGAATGCTGAACGGTAGGTTCATCACGCAAACCAATCGGACTCAAATCCAACAACGCGCCGCTGCCTAAATCTTCAAACAGCGGAAGGCCGCGTTCTTGCGCTAGCTGCGCCAACTCCGCTAATGACGGGCATTCCGTGAATCCGACGATGCGATAATTTGACGGATGCGAACGTAAAATGATTTTCGTGTGTTCATTGATTGCGTCAGCAAAATCGCTGAGCCGTGTGCGATTGGTGGTGCCAACCTCGCGGATGCGTGCGCCGGATTTGGCGATCACGTCGGGCAAGCGAAACGAGCCGCCGATTTCAATGAGTTCACCGCGCGAAACTAAAACTTCGCCGCCTTCCGCCAGCGTATTCAGCGTCAGGTACACCGCCGCCGCGCAATTGTTGACGATGGCTGCGGCTTCGCAACCGAGCAAATCGCGCAACATCGCTTCCAGGCCGGAGCCGCGTTTGCCCCGCGCGCCGGTCGCCAAATCGTATTCAAGATTGCAGTACCCGCTGGCCGCTTGTGTCAGGGCTGCAATCGCGGATTGACTCAATGGCGCGCGGCCTAAATTGGTATGCAGCACGACGCCGGTTGCGTTGATGACGCGTTGCGTCAGGGTTTGTTGTCGGTGGGCAAATCGTTGGTTCAGGCGGCGCTCGGCTTCGATGGCTAAGTCTTCCGCGTTTACGGCAGCATGATTGCTTGGGTTGTTCGGCGTCGTGAACTCTTGCCGAAACTCGGCGCGCATTTCGTCCAGGGCCTCGCGCAGGCGATCACGCACGGCATCGCGTCCTTGCGCGCCGATCAGCGATTGCAAACCCTCGCGTTTGAGCAAGACATCCACCGAAGGCAGGCTCCGTAATTTTTGTTCGGGCGTCATACTTATTGTGGTTTGGTGGCCGTAGGATACAACAGCATCACGACTGTAAAAATAGCCAGATCAATCATCAGCGAAACGGCTATGACATAAAACAACATTTGCGGCCCGACCGACACGAAAAACTGTCCAACCAAAAATGGCAGTACCATCGAACCGCCGCTGGAGGCTGAAAACAAATAGCCCGTCAATTTACCGCTCAGGTGCATTCGTCGTTCGGCAAAGGCCAGTGTGGTGGGAAATACCGAAGCCATTGAAAAGCCTATAAGGCAACTAGCAGCCCACAACACCGTAACCGATGAAGACCAGGTCAGGATGGCCGCTACGCCCAGAAAACAACCGCCAAAATCCATCAGCAAAATGGTGCGTGGGCGAAGTTTCGCCGCAATCGGAATGGCAATCAAGCGACCGAACGTAAACACCATTAAGAACGCTGAATTCAACTTGTACGCCGCACTCTTGTCGCCCAATCCGGTTTGCATCGTGTAGGTGTGAATCCAACTAATGAGCGTCGCTTCGAGACCAGTGTAGAAAAAGAAAAAAGTGGCGATCAATAAAGCCAGACGCAAATTGACCTTCGGGGCGGGATCGTCGCTTAACGTTTGTGGATGTGGTGGACTGGGCGCGCGCAGGAGTCCCACGCATGCGGGGATCACGGACAATGACAGCACCCAGTACGCCCAGTTAATGTCGCCGGTTAATCGCTCCATTTGCTCGACAATCAGCGGCGAAATCGCAGAACCTAGGCCCCACGAAAAATGTAGCCCCGTCAACAGCGCGCCGATATTTCGCTCCCGATGCGACCACATCAACATCGTATTGCCGCCGACGTTGATCAGGCTTCCAGCCAGGCCCTGCACCAGAAATAATCCGATCAAAATTCCCAGCATTGGGGCTATCGGAACAAAAGCCGCCAACAGCGCCATCATCGCCAACGCGCCCGCCAACACCGCGTGACCATTGCGCACGCGATCATAAATTCTGCCGCAAAGAATTGAACCCGCAATAAACCCCAGCGACCGCGCCACAAAGGAATAGCTGATTTGATCGAAGCCCGAATTGGTGCGCTGAGCCAGCTCTGTCAGCGTTGCGCCAAGTGCCATCATCATGAGGCCCAGTGCTACAAACGCGCTGTAATAAATGCCGATCAGAAGTTTAGGATGTACGGCGGAGGGAGAAGGGAATTGCGTGGAGACCGTTGTGCTAGATGGATTCATTTACAACTAAAGCTTTAACGTGAACTTTCAAGCGAAACGCGATTTTAAATTAGAACGTGTAACCTTGATCTTCTAACGACTGAACAAAAAAGGGAAGGAAAAAATCTGCGTTGACGTCTAATGCCTGAACAACCAAACGACTTTACTGGAGGAATCATGAAATACGTCGCCTTTTTGGTCGCCTTGCTGATCCAACTTTTTTGCCTTCTCTCTCAGGTCCGCGCCGATCCCAGCAATACGCTGGTTGTAGACAAACAAGGCCGCGTGTACTTTGGCGATGTGCTGCACAACGTCGTTTGGAAAATCGAAGACGGCAAGCTGACGCCCTTCCTCAAAGACACGCACTCACATCGCGTAGTCCTTGATGAACAAGGCAATTTGTATGGCGAGCATTTGGAATATGTGCCATCAAACGAGAGCTGGCGTTTTTATATGTGGAAAGCCACGCCCGCCGGAGAAAAAAGTTATGTCGTACCGCCTTCGCCGGGCTTTCCGCTGGGTTTATTGCAGGACAAAGACGGCAATCGTTATGAATGGCACGGTGACAGTAACAAGAAAGACGATTCGCGCATCGTCAAACGTTTGCCCGATGGCACGCTGATGACGATTGCAGGCAAAGGCTGGGGCTGGGCCGATGGCAAGGGCGAGCAGGCCAAATTCAGCAGCATCGGTGGGATGGCCTGGGGGGCGGATGGCGCACTGTACCTCACCGATGGAGATGCCATTCGTAAAGTTACATTGGATGGAACCGTCACGACCATCGTGCGCGGCATTGCGGAATTACAGCCCGGATTGAAAGCGCGCGCGCTGAATGTCATTGCGCTCGGCAATAGTGGTGGAACTTTGTTAGGTTTGACGGTGGATGCCCAGGCGAATATTTACGCTGCGAATTTCGGCGGCAATGCCGTGATCAAGTTTGCAGCGGATGGCAAAGCCCTCAGCATCATCAAATCAGAGAGCGGCTGGTCTCCATCGGGCGTAGCGGTTTCTGGCAGTGATCTGTATGTGCTGGAATTTCAAGACAGGGCGTTTGGCAGTGAAGCCAAAGGCCCGCGCGTACGCAAGGTTTCAACAGATGGAAATGCCGTGACGCTCGGCACAGTCGGCGAGAAAACGAATGCGGCGGCGAGTACCAGCGAAGCCGTTACGACAAACTTTTCGGCGGGATTAAAATGGGGCATTGCCATCGTTGTTCTGGCGGCGATAGCTGTTTCCGGCTGGCGCGTATGGTGGCTTATACGTCCGCTGAAACAATCAATGATCTGAACTCGAAAGGAACCTCAATGAAAGAACGAACGACACAAATTTTATTGGTCCTCGTCGCCATCTTGTTGGCGGCGCATCTGGTGCGACCTGCTTTGATTTCTTCTTCCGCGCAGGCCTCGCAAAACGAGAACCCCCCAGCGGTACTGCGCGCTCAGTCCATCGAATTGGTAGATAAACAGGGGCAGGCGCGCGCCCAACTTTTTCTGGGCGAAGATGGCGGCGGTAATCTTCGCCTGCGAGATGGCAGCGGAACTGTGCGCGTCAAATTGGGTGCGACCCCAACAGGCGCGGGCTTGATTTTATTCGATCAGGATGTCGAGCCTGCGATCTGGGCCAGTACCGATAAATCCAGTACCAGCCTGAAACTGGCTGAGAAAGGCAAAGAGCAGCGGGTTATCAAACCTTGATGGTTCGGTGCCGACGTAACGCGATTTGCCAAATCGCGCTACACTGCCCGCACCGATTCTTGATGTGCGTCGCCACCTTGATTACTCACTGGATTGTTTCCATCGCCGCGAAAGCCGCCGCGCCGCCTCCCATCGCTTGCGCCAAAATGCTTTGCCTTTGGTTTGGAAAAAAGTTTTGACACGCGCTTTCAATCGCACTGCTTGTTGATGCACCGCCTGGTAAATTTTGCTGGCTTTGATGAAGGCATAAACTCTGGCTTTGAAGGCTACCACCCGGTCGTGTAACCAGGCGAACCAACCGATACCGAGCAGCTTTGGTTTGGTCAGCGTGAAGATGCGTGCGACGAGTGCCGTGCCGGCAACTTTGGCCGCTGCTGCCGTCAAAAAACCGAGCGCGGGTTGGCCGTGTCCAATGAACCACAACGCCGCCAGCTTCACGGGAATCAACAACAACGAAGGCGTCGCAAACATCGCCAGCGCGCCATACGGCGGCAACCCGACGATGAACATTTCAATTTGCCGAAAAAGGGGAAGGCGTCCAATGGCTGCCGTCAGCCGTACCAGATCGTCCCACAACCAATCTTCCAGCAACACAATAATTGCCGCGAGAAACACAAAGGGCGCGGCCAGAATTTTCTTCAGCGTAGCTTTCATGCGGTGATTTAGATGGACAGCAGGCTTTTGAACAATCGTTGCTTCAACCCCAGATAGCTTTGATCGCCTGCGATCAAATCGTTCAGCGTGTCGCGCACACCGCGATGATGACGCGCGAATTGAATCACGCGCTCCGTAAAAGGTTGGCCTGCAAAACTGCCGCGATAAAAGCGCGGAATCATTTCTGCTGCGCGGCGCATCTCGGCCCCAAATTCGGTGCGCCACCTCGCCTCATAATCGTTTGCCCGTGTCAAGATTGCTTCTGCTAACAGTTCCGCTGATTTAATCGCGTAGTAAATGCCTTCGCCTGTCAGCGGGTCAACGAAACCTGCGGCATCGCCTATCAAGGCCCAGTTGTCGCCGCTGACTTTTAAGCGATCCCAACTGGCAGCTTCTAACGACGGAATCATTGCGCCGTAAAATGTTGCGTGCGGTGTCGAGTGGTGTGCTGCCATTTTGATTTCGCGCGCGACGGCAGGTAGTTGTAATTCGATCAGGTCGAGCAATTCGGCTTTCAATTGTGCTGGCGTTCGTTCCTGATACTTTGCTGCGATGCCGTAAGAAACATGATCGGTGCGCGGGAATGCCCAAATGTAGCCTGTGCCGCTTCGTAGATATTTGATGTCAACGCGTGTGGCATCCCAATCGGCGGCGCGGTCAGTTTTGATGTGCCAACCGAGGCCGTAGAAAAAATCGTGCGGCGCAAATTCGACGCCGAGTTTAGGGCGCAGCTTGCTGGTTGCCCCATCTGCGCCCACCAGAAAATCACAGGTATAAACTGCGCCGTCTTGAGTCTTCAAGTCCCACTGGCCTGCGCTGTTGGTGATGCGTGCGACACGAGCGCAGATGAAGCGCGCACCCGCGTCAATCGCTCGTTTGCGCATGAGCCGATCCAACTCCGCGCGCGAGTAAATCGCAAAATCTGATTTGGGCTGCACCGAAACTTCACGCCCGCTCGCACCGATCACACGAACCGTCGAAACCAGTTGTTTGTTAGATTGATCCTTCCGCAGAAAATCGAATTCGCGCAAAGCTTTGGTTGTCACGCCGCCGCCGCAAGGTTTTTCCCAGGGCTGTTCGCGCGCGTCGAACAGCAACACTTCGCATCCGTTTTGACTGAGCAAGGTGGCCAAATGCGCTCCGGCAGGGCCTGCACCAACGATAGCGACTTTCATAAAATCAAAAGGCTTCACGCCAAATCAAAAGGCAAAAGGCAAAGAGCAAAAATCAAAAGGTCGGCATTTTGTTGTCTTCTCCTTGAAAGCGGAGCGGCCCTCCACTTTTCACTTTTGCCTTTTGAGCTTTGCCTTTTGCCTTTTGATTTGCCGCCGCCCAGTATAGCAAACACTTTTCTTGACAGCCTATGGCCCGCCGCGTACTTTGTACGCCTTACTTTGCCTCCGTCGTTTTTTGTAAAGGACATCTATGCTGGACGTAAATTATGTGCGCGAGAATTTTGATCTCGTGCGAGAAAAATTAGCGACGCGCAATTTTGATATTGCGTTGCTGGAACCATTTGCCAACCTTGATACCGAACGCCGCGCGTTGGTGCGCGAACGCGATGATCTGAATGCGACCACCAATCGCGTCAGCAAAGAAATTGGGACCCTGATGCGCGAAGGGCGGCGCGAAGAAGCTGAATCGCTCAAAGCCCAATCCAAACAGGCGTCGGAGCGCTCCAAAGAAATTGAAGCGCGCCTGAGCGTCATTGAAGATGATCTCAAAACAATTCTGACCCGCGTGCCGAATTTGCCGCACGAATCTGTGCCGAGTGGAAAAGGCGAAGCGGAAAATGTCGAAATCCGTCGTTGGGGGACGCCGCGCGATTTTGCTGCGGAAGGATTTGCGCCGAAAGATCACGTGGACGTAGCGACCGCGCTTGGCATTCTCGATCTCGAACGTGCGACAAAAATCACGGGCGCGCGCTTCAACGTGCTATCCGGTTTGGGGGCCAAGCTCGAACGCGCGCTGATTAACTTCATGCTGGATTTGCACACGACCGAAAACGGCTACCGCGAATTTTTGCCGCCGCTGATGGTAAATGACGCGACGTTGTTTGGGACTGGGCAGTTGCCGAAATTCGAGGAAGATTTATTCAAGGTGCGCTTTGAGCGGGATTATTATTTGATCCCGACGGCGGAAGTCCCGCTGACGAATTTGCACCGTGATGAAATTTTGGCGGACGCAGATTTACCGCTGAGCTACACGGCCTACACGCCGTGTTTTCGTTCGGAGGCGGGCAGCTACGGACGTGACACGCGCGGGCTGATTCGTCAACATCAATTCGATAAAGTCGAGCTGGTCAAAATCACGAAACCGGAAGAATCGTTCGCCGCGTTGGAGCAATTGACGGGCGATGCCGAAAAGGTTTTACAGCGACTTGGATTGCCATATCGGGTGGTGACGCTTTCGACGGGCGATATGGGCTTTTCGGCGGCGAAGACCTATGACATCGAAGTCTGGTTGCCGAGCCAGAATACATTTCGGGAAATTTCGTCCTGCTCGAATTGCACGGACTTTCAAGCGCGTCGGGCGCAAATTCGTTTCAAACGCGAGGGCAAAAATAAAACCGAACTGGTACACACTCTGAATGGCTCAGGTCTGGCGGTGGGACGCACGTGGCTGGCAATTATTGAAAACTACCAGCAAGCCGATGGTTCGGTGAAAGTGCCGGAGGCTCTGGTTTCGTATTTGGGGGTGACAGAAATTCGGTAGGTTTCACGTAGTAGATACCGTGTTGTGAGTCAAGCGGAAATTGCGTACTGGGGGTCATAATTTTGCTGATGTTTGAGCACGCCGTAGGCCAAGCGCACCAATTTATGCATGGCCGCCGCGATAATTTGCATTTTCGTTTTCCCGCGCGCCGCTCAGCGTGCGGCGAAGGCTTGAAACGCCGGGTTACAGCGCAAGGCGGTCAGGGCCGGAAAGTAGAGCGCGTGGCGGACTCGGGCATTGCCCAGCTTCGAGAGGCGTCCGGGCGCGTGGAGCGAAGTGCCAGATTGTTGGCGCTGCGGCGTCAAGCCGGTACAGGCGGCAGCCGTGCGCGCCGAGGCAAATTGGGCGAGGTGCGGCATCTCGCCCAACAAGCGCGCCGCCGTATCGGGGCCGATGCCGGGCAAGGAATCCAACCAGTCGCGTTGCTGTTTGAGCCGTGGATGGTGGTCAAAGTGCTGGTCAATTTGTTGTTTGATCTGGGCGATTTGTTGGTTGAGGGGCGCCACGACTTGCTCCCAGGAGGCGCGCACGGCAGGCGTCAAGCGCCCGTCGGTGAGGCGGTT
>JAEUQN010000300.1 GCA_016789725.1 Blastocatellia bacterium
CTATGCCAATCGTCATCGGCTGGCGAACGATCCCTTTCACTATCGCAACGTCACCAAGGCTGCCGATCAACAACGGGTGACGGACTGTCTTCAGAAAGCATTTGAGTCTATTGAGCAGGCGTTGGCGCTCCAACCTGATTACGCCGATGCCTGGTCGTATCGCAGTTTGCTGTACCGCGAAAAGCAAAAACTCACGGCGTCGCCAGCAGACCGGCAAACATTGTCGCAGCAAGCCGAAGAAGCCGCGCGCCGTGCGATAGAACTCATCGCCAAACAACGTGAACAGAAATAGTCGGCTCCATTCGCAGACTTGTTCAGACCACGCGGGAATGGTAATTTACCCGCCGTCAATGATTCGCAATTGATCTGTTTGTGAATATCTATTCGTTCCAGTTTCCAAGACATCGCTATCATCAACTACACCACCGCAAACGAACTGTTTGTGTGACAGCCTGAGGAGACCTTTCTATGACCATGATGAAAAACCCATTGTTAATGAAAACGCTGATGGAGCGCGGCCCGAAGTTTTACCCGGACGCCGAAATCGTGTCCAAAATGCGCGATCAAATTCATCGCTACACGTATGCCGAAATGGGCAAGCGCGCAAAACAATTGGCGAATGCCTTGACCAAGCTCGGCGTGCGCCGAGGCGACCGCGTGGCGACGCTGGCCTGGAACAGTTACCGCCATCTGGAAATTTATTATGCCGTGCCGTGTATGGGTGCGGTGCTGCACACACTGAATTTGCGGCTGTCGGCGGAACATCTCGCCTACATCATCAATCACGCGGAGGATTCGGTGATTTGTGTGGACGCGGATTTGTTGCCGCTGCTGGATCGCATCGCGGATCAAATTCGAGGCGTCAAACATTTCATCGTGATGAGCAACACGGGCGATTACACGACAAAGCTGGCACCTGCGCACGATTACGAACAACTGATTGGCGGCGAAAGCTCGCACTTTATCTGGCCGGAGTTCGATGAAAATTCGCCGATGGGTTTGTGTTACACCAGTGGTACAACCGGCAATCCGAAAGGCGCGATGTACACGCATCGGTCGAATTACCTGCACACCATTTCGCAGTGCATGGCGGACGGAATGGGCGTCACCAGCGGCGATACCGTGATGGCGGTCGTGCCGATGTTTCACGCGAATGCGTGGGGCTTGCCGTATGCGGGTTGCACGCTGGGATTCAAACAGGTGTTTCCGGGGCCGACAATGGATGGCGCTTCGATCTGCCAATTATTGCAGGATGAAAAAGTCACACTCACCGCAGGCGTCCCCACCATCTGGATGGGCGTTAAAGCTGAAATCGAAACCAATCCTGGCAAGTACGATTTGTCGTCCCTGAAATCTATGACCTGTGGCGGTTCCGCGCCGCCACGCGCGCTGATTGATTGGTTTGAGACCAAATTGGGCATCGAGTTTGTGCAGGCCTGGGGCATGACGGAAACCTCGCCGCTCGGTTCCGTCGCTCGCCTCAAACCCAAGATGAAAGATTGGGATCGCAGCAAACAACTCGACGTCAAGCAACGCTGCGGCATTATCGCGCCCGGCCTTGAAGCCCGCGTCGTGGATGACAACGGCAATGAAGTCGAACACGACGGCTTAGCGATGGGCAAGCTGCTGGTGCGCGGTCCGTGGATCGCCAGTGAGTATTACAAATCCGACGCACCCGACCGTTTCCCCGATGGTTGGTTCGATACGGGCGACATTGCGACAATTGATTCTGAAGGCTATCTGGCAATTGCTGACCGTGCCAAAGACGTCATCAAAAGCGGCGGCGAGTGGATTTCATCCGTCGACATGGAAAACATCTTGATGGCGATGCCCGGCGTAGCGGAAGCTGCCGTGATTGGCGTCAATCACCCGAAATGGCAAGAGCGCCCACTGGCCTGCGTCGTCAAAAAAGTGGATGCAGACATCACGAGAGAAGGCGTCCTCTCGTTTCTCTCCGACAAGGTCGCCAAATGGTGGCTGCCGGATGATGTCGTGTTTGTAGATGCAATTCCGAAAACCAGTGTCGGCAAGTTTGATAAGAAAGTGCTGCGTGTACAGTTTGAAAATTATCAGTTGCCGAATGCGTAAGCTATCGGTCAACCATTAAAATGGGCTTCAGTCGAACACGAACAATCTTTCGACTGAAGCCCGTTTTTTTGCTCAGCAATTCTAAACAGAAACTCATTTTTCAAATGTAGATAGTATTTTGGCGGAGGCTTGCGGGCGTGGTAGGATTTCGCTTCATTCCCCTTTGTCATTATTCATTATTGAGATTCGCTGTACATGTTTTTTTACCCGAAACCGAACTGGACGCCACTCAGATTTCTTTGTGCCTTGTTGTTGCTGGGGATTTACGCAGGGTCGTCTTTAGCTCAGCAACCTCCCGCCGTCGAACAAAAAGTTCAAAACCCGATAGGCGATGCCGAAGCTGAACGACGTGCTTTACGGCGCAACGTGCCGGGGACGCAACTCAACATCACCGCCCGTGTGCCAATCAAACCCGACGAAGAGTTGAATATCTCGGCTGAAAAGCAAGAAGCGCAGGGTAATGTGGTGATTTACAGCGAGGATGTGCATCTGACCTACTCCGACATCACGATTATCTGTGATCGCGTTACGTTCAATAAAGCCACCAACGATGTCGTCGCCGAAGGCAATGTGTTTTTCGAGCAACAAGGCCAATCGGTCGTGTGCGAGAAAGCAGAATTCAATCTGGAAACCAAGCGCGGAACACTCCACAAATCTGCAGCCTACACAGATCGCACCCCCGATGGTACGACGTTGCTTATAGATGCCTGGCGCACCGACAAAACCGGCGAAGAAAGTTACACACTGGAAAATGCGACGATGACAGCGTGTCAGGAAACTGTCCCAAAGTGGAGCTTCACCGCAAAGCGCGCACGCATCAAATTGGATGATCGCGCGGTGATGTACAATCCAATTTTTCGGATCAAAAATGTTCCCGTACTGTACCTGCCGTATCTATCGCTCTCGATCAGCCAGAAAGATCGTTCATCCGGTTTTTTGCTACCGTCACTGGGTTCCTCTAACATTCGCGGACGCACCTTGCACGTCGCTTACTATCAAACACTTGGACGCAGCGCAGACATCTTGTTTCGGGGTGATATTTTCACTAAACGCGGGCTTGGTTTCGGCTTTGATTTTCGCGCGCGTCCGAATGAAAACTCGTATCTCGCCTTTGGTTCATTTTTGGTCAAAGACCGCTTGTTAGGACCCAAGCGTGACGCGCTCGGCAACAAATTGCCGGATCAAGGTGGCAGTAGTTTTTATGCGGACGCCGTGCAATATTTCAAGAACGGCTTCGTGGCGGTCGCCGATGTCAACATCACCTCCAACTTCGCCTTTCGCCAGGTCTTCGCCGAAAACGCGCAACAAGCCATTTCGCCTGAAGAACGTTCACAACTGTACGTCAACAAAAACTGGCACGCCTACAGCTTCAACGTGTCGCTCTACGAGCAAAGCATTTTCCTGCGCGATGAAACCATCAAAACGCGGACCTTGCCCAGCGTCGAGTTGAATAAGCGCAGCGAACGCATCGCCGAATCCATCCCGCTGTATTTTTCCTTTGAATCATCGCTGGAGGGAATGAAACGGACGGTCGCGCGCGGCAACGTTTCCACGTTTCGCACGCCCAATGTTTCGCAACGCTTTGATTTTTTCCCGACCATCACCTTGCCCTTCAAACCCATTGGCGGCTTTACCTTCACGCCCAGCATCGGGTTTCGCTCGACGTTTTACAGCGATAGTTTGAATCCGGTCACGCAACAAGTCACCGGCCAAAACCTCTATCGGAATTACGCCGACATCAACCTCGACGTTCGTGCGCCTTCGTTCGCTCGCATCTTTCGCAAGAAAGACGGGTCGCCCTGGTTCAAACACATCATCGAACCCTATGCCGCCTATCGTCGCATTCTGGGCGCGGACAATTTCGACCGCACAATTCACTATGATGAACGCGATATGCTGGCGGAAACGAATCAAATCGAATACGGCATCACGAATCGCTTTTTCATCAAACGCCAGACCCCGGATGGACAATCCACGCAGGCGCACGAATGGATGTCGTTAACCATCGCACAGCAACATTTCTTTGATCCCGATTTTGGTGGAGTCACCAAAGAAGGACGGCGCAATCAGTTTTTGCCAACGACGACGCTGACGGGCTTCGCGTTTCTCAGCGGGCGACGAGAGTATTCGCCCTTGCATGTCAATGCGCGCGTGCGCCCGAATGATTTAACCTTTGCCGACGTGCGAATGGATATGGATACGACCAGTGGCGAGTTGCGCGATATGTCGGTGTCAGGCGGGCTATTACAGTTGCGGCAGTTATTTTCGATCAGTCAATCGTGGTATTACACGCGCCGCATTACGACAGGCAATGCACAGGTTGATCCGACGACGCTGCCGGGCAATCAAATGGACACGTCCTTTTTCGCCGGGAAATCCGCGAAGGGGCCGTATGGCGGCGTCACTATTGCGTACGATTTTCGGAATCGCTTTTTCGATGGCACGCCACGCGATCCACGTTATATCAACCTCATTACCACTGGCGGATGGGCGTGGGATTGTTGCAGTTTCCAAGTTCAAAACTACACCTTCAAAGCAGGCTTGCGGAATGAAAACCGTTTTGTGTTTTCGTTTACGCTGAAAGGGATTGGAACGTTCGGGACAGATAACATCGGGCAACAGCGGCGACGTTGGTAAGCAATAAAAATTACGCCTTCATTACGCCTTCATTCGACCATTTCTGCTGATGCCGGTCCGATTCCATCCCAAGGGCGCTGGCCTTCGTGCAAGCCAGCCTGACAATCGGTTATTATTCACGGCATGACTACGCCCCTTCGTCAGCAATATCTCGACATCCGTCGCCGGAATCCGGGCCTCATTCTCCTTTTTCAAATCGGTGATTTTTACGAATGTTTTGACGACGATGCACGGGTCGTCGCGCGGGAACTCGGCGTGGCGTTGACGCGCAAATATTTTGGCAAAGGGCAGTATCATCCGCTGGCGGGCGTGCCGATTCGCTCGCTGGAAACGCACCTCGCCAAACTCATTCAACGTGGACACAAAGTCGCCGTTTGCGATCAAATCACACCGCCCGGCAAAGGGTTGGTCGAACGCGAAGTTACGCGCATCATCACCCCCGGCACGGTCATCGAACCCGGTTTGC
>JAEUQN010000301.1 GCA_016789725.1 Blastocatellia bacterium
GCATAAAGTACAAGGCAAAAAGCTAACTCATTGGTTCTTTTACCTTAAAGTTAATTACAGGCTCTAATAACTAGGTGACTAAAAACGACTGAGGGATTGTGTAGTCTACGACTCAAAGGGTCAGGTTCTTTAGGAGATGCTATCAGAGCAATCATGTCAAGCAACGTTGACTTACCCGAGTTATTTCTCCCAATAATGAGATTTACGGGCAAAATCCTCTCATACCCGCAGGATTCCTCTCCAAAACATTTATAGTTTCTGATTCTTACAGATACTTTTGTGAGGTCTTTCATTCTTTATAACTCCTCCCATACTCTGCGGCGATAGATTGTTAGCTGGTGCGCGCATCGTCCGATATTCGACCATTCATTTCAAGAAGAAAGTTTTCAATAAGCACTATTGCCGATTCCACGGTTGGGTTGGCTTGCGTACAGAATCCAGGGTAGCGATTCACCCTGAGCGTTATTCTGGCCGCCCGACTTCGTGGGATGAATTGCACAATTTGTGACTGAGACAGTGATTCATTGCGGGCGATTTGCCATTGCTCAACCACTTGTGATTAGCTTCGTGCTATGAATATTGGCATCACAGTTTTTCCCACGTACGGCGGCAGCGGCATCGTGGGTTCGGAGTTGGGGCGCGAGTTGGCGGATCGTGGGCATAACGTGCATTTCATCAGCTACGAATTGCCGACGCGGCTGTGTCAACTCGACGAACGGATGCACTTTCACGAAGTCGAGATGTTCGACTATCCGCTGTTTGAGTTTCAGCCATACACGTTGGCGCTGACGTCCAAAATCATCGAAGTCGCTGAAACGGCCAAGCTCGATGTGATGCACATGCACTATGCGATTCCGCATGCGACGGCGGCATTTTTGGCGCGCGAAATCTATAAGCCGACGCGCTACTTGCCGTTTGTGACGACGCTGCACGGAACCGATATTACGTTGGTTGGCGCGCACAAAAGCTTTTTGCCGACGACGAAATTTTCGATGGAGCAATCCGATGCGGTGACTTCAATTTCGGACTATCTCGCGGCGGAAACGAAGCGCACGTTTGGCTATGACAGCGTCGAAGTGATTCCAAACTTTATCAATGCCAAGCAATATTATCGGCGCGAAAACAAGGAGTTGCGAAAACAGCTTGCCCCAAACGACGAGCATTTGTTGATGCACGTCTCAAACTTTCGCCCCGTGAAACGCATCACGGATTGCGTGCGCGTGTTTGCGTTGCTGAAGGCGCGCTGTGATACGTGCGTGCGGCTGGTGATGTGTGGCGATGGGCCGGAACGCGAGAAAGCCGAATCGCTCGCGCGTGAATTGGGTGTGGTGGACGATGTGATCTTTGCGGGTTCGGTGCCAAACATTCCTGATTATCTATCGGTCGCAGATGTTTTTCTGATGCCGAGCGAAACGGAATCATTTGGGCTGGCGGCGCTGGAAGCGATGGCGTGCGAAGTGCCGGTGATTGCTTCGCGTGTGGGCGGATTGCCAGAAGTTGTGCGCGAAGGTGAAACGGGGTATCTGGCTCCGCTCGGCGATGTACGCGCGATGGCGGATTATGCCACGCGCTTGTTCGATGATGCGCATTGGCGGCACACAATGGGCGCACGCGCACGCGCCGTAGCGATTGACGAATTCACGACCGACCGCATCATTCCACAGTATGTGCAACTTTATGAACGCGTCGTGACAAAGAAAAGAAACTTGTAGCCCACGATTCGGATTGTTTAGAATGCCGAGTACGAGGACAAGGGTGATGATATTTCCGAAGCAAGCAAGTCCAGTCCAATCAACCAACCAGAACCATATTTTCCATCAACTAAGGATCAACTTATGAGTAACCAGACCAGTTTTTACGAAAACGTCAATCGGTACTTCGATCAGGCCGCGATTTACACGAATCATCCCGCCGCCTTGCTCGAACACGTCAAGCAATGTAATTGCACGTATCGCGTTGAATTTCCACTGCGACACGATGACGGCACGATTGAAATCATTTATGGCTGGCGCGTCGAACACAGCCACCACAAACTGCCGACCAAAGGCGGCATTCGCTATGCGCCCGAAGTCAACGAAGACGAAGTACAGGCGCTGGCCGCATTGATGACCTACAAGTGCGCCATTGTGGACGTGCCGTTCGGCGGAGCCAAAGGCGGCATCAAAATTGATCCGAAAAAATACACGCTGCCACAACTGGAGCGCATCACACGCCGCTACACGCATGAACTCATCAAAAAGAATTTCATTGGCCCGGCGGTGGATGTGCCAGCACCGGATTACGGTTCGGGCGAGCGTGAGATGGCTTGGATTGCGGATACCTATCTCGCCACACATCCGCTCGAATTAAATGCGCTCGGTTGTGTCACGGGCAAACCGGTAGCACAGGGCGGTATTCGCGGGCGACGCGAAGCCACCGGACGCGGCTTGTTCTATGCGCTGCGCGAAGCCTGCAATCAAGTGGACGATATGAAGGCGCGCAACCTCTCGACAGGCGTCGCGGGCAAACGCTGCATCGTACAGGGGCTGGGCAACGTCGGCTCCAACTTCGCGCAGATCGCTTCACGCGAAGGCCAGGTTGTCATCACAGGCATTGCAGAATACGAAGGCGGCATCTTCAACGGCGAAGGCCTGGATATTGATGCCGTCCTCCAGTACCGCCAGGAAAACAAATCCATTTTGAATTACCCCGGCGCAATCAGCTTTGCGAATTCCGGCGAAGTATTGGAGCAGGAATGCGACGTGCTGGTTCCGGCGGCGCTGGAAAATCAAATCACGGAACAAAACGCCGCGCGCATTCAAGCCAAGATTATTTTGGAAGGAGCGAACGGCCCGGTCACACCTGAAGCCGAGGAAATCCTGTTGCACAAAGGCGTGCTGATGATTCCCGATATGTACGCAAATGCAGGCGGCGTGATCGTGTCGTACTTTGAATGGCTGAAGAATCTCTCGCACGTGCGTTTCGGACGCCTGTCACAATTGGCCGAAGAGAAATCCGAAGGCAAGTTGTTGCGCGCGATTGAAGAAGCCACACATTTTCAATTCCCCGAAATCGAACGCAAACAAATCGTCCACGGTTCTGACGAATATGACTTGGTAGTTTCAGGTCTGGAAAAAACGATGATTGACGCGTACCTAAACATTCTCGAAATTCGCGGGCAAAAGAAACTCCAAAATCTGCGCACAGCGGCGTATGCCATTTCGATTGATAAAGTGGCGACGACCTATGAGCAATTAGGAATTTTCCCGTAAGCCAGCGCAAAATCAATTCCACTCTTCACCCGATAGCTTCACTGCCAGCGCCTTTGCTGCTTTCTGAGTAATGGAGTCCTGGATGGGGAGGCTATCGGTGTTCAGCCCCTCCTCGCCTTGATAGAGCCAGAGCGCCTGTCCCTGCACGACCTGCGCCAAACCTGTGCCCTTTTTTCTTGTGGGATTTCGCTCAACAGGAAGGCCGCGTAGGGACAGCGCGAAACCCGCTTTCCTTCGCTGTAAAAAAATAAAAAAACTTCTTGACTTCAATCACAATGAGGCGTAAGAGCATTTCTGGCCAATCGCCATTTTTTACAACATAAAGTTTGACCACACTTCTTTCGAGACCTATTTACGCCCCGTACATAGTCAAAGACAAGATGCGTTGCGACGGTTGCTGCCCAAAGGAACAGGCGGCGAACGAATGCCGTTGCTTCGGAGGTATCGGATAGCAATGCCGACCGCATGCACTGCGGGCTGAACACGCTTGCTGTACTGAGGGGAGTTGTGTCAGCAGCGTCTCTGACCGCAGAACAGCAACCCCAAACCAGGAAGGAGAGTCCTTTATGCCAGTCGCAGCACCTACGTTAGCCGAAGATAACAAGGCCGTTATTCGCCGCCTCTTCGAGGAGGTATGGAACAAGGGAAATTTCGCCTTGATTGATGAGATCGTAGCGCCCAACTTCACCAATCACGATCCCGCTACTCCTGATCTTGGGCGTGGCCCCGAGGCCTATCGGCAACTTGCCACGCGCTACCGGATGGCCTTCCCTGACCTCCACTTCACTATTGAGGAGGTCGTCGCGGAAGGGGATAAGGTAGCCGTCCGCTACACGTCTCGTGGCACGCACCAAAGCGAACTGAGCGGGATTGCCGCCACGGGCAAGCAGGTAACGGTCACGGGTACTTTCATTTCTCGCCTCGCCAATGGCCAGGTGGAAGAGAGTTGGGTGAACTGGGACGCCCTGGGCTTGCTGCAACAACTGGGTGCTGTCCCCGCAATTGGGTAAGGAACGCAGTTTGGATCAAAATTAGGAGTGAATTATGCAGATCAAAGATCGAAAATGCATGGCTAAAGGGATTTCAGTACTATTAGTTTTGTCGATTATTTTTCAGCCAGTTTTTTCTGCCAAGGCCACTTGGATACAAGAGAGCAGTAAGGGGGATACAGAAACAGCTTGGGGTCTCCATACGGCTACTTTTATCACCCGCCATGGCAAGATAAAGGCAACCATGCCAGATGATATGGCAGCAGGCGACACGATTTCTGGAACTGTTATAGCCGAACCAGAGGGTAACACTGAGAGAGACCGAGCCAAGAACCTAGATGAGTTAAATGGATTTGTTGTAGAGATGGAGAAACAAAAAGTACCTATAACTGAGAAGGTATTCAAATGGGGCATTCCTGCTGCCCTCGCTGGTGCATCAGCTTATCTGATTCTCAGAAACAAAAAAGGAGGGGAGGTGGCTAGGGCCAAAATTCCCATCCTTAACCTGCCCACCGATGTAGAAAGACCTTCATTGCCGACATCAGAGGACTTCCATCTTCCAGTGATTGGACAGGCTGGTAGGCCTATGCAAATAGAAGGCCCTTTTGACGGAAATTTTTCTACAACAGGAATCAAAATAAATGGGAGAAATGCAGCGGTGTTAGCTGAGTCGCCAAGGAAACTTGTGGCGCAAAGCCCTAAAGATGTGGTAGGACCAACCAATATACAGCTTAAGGAAAAAGAAGTAGAGATTGAAGGCGGGTTTCGTAACCTTTCCCTTAGAGCCTGTAATTAACTTTTAGTTGAGTAACTCAACTAGCTTTTTGACAAAGAGAATCGCAAAGGCAACGTAG
>JAEUQN010000302.1 GCA_016789725.1 Blastocatellia bacterium
CTTTGAAGTTCCCATTGGTCACAAGCAAGTCGGGGTATTCGTCAAAACGCGAAGCTGTCAGCAACAACACATCCGCATCTTTGGCTTTGGTCGGTGCGCCGAAATCCTTCGCCGCCCAGTGCAGCCGTTCGGGCAAACCGCCGTCCACTTTGTCACGATAAAAACCGGAATCGCGCGTGACTTCGTTTTCGGCGCTGAGCAGCAGCGGTTTCGCCGGATCAATGAATCGCTCATCGGGATCAAGCCGCAACGAACGAAACACGATTTTTTCTCGACGCCCCACGCCGTCCGTCAAATTTTTCGCCGACGAACCATCCGGCGCAACTTGCCAAATGTCGAATTGATCGTAGAGCAACACATACTTGTCATCTTTGATCCAGCCACCGCTGCCATGCGCGGGCGGCACATCAGGAGAATCGTAGTCTTCACGCCAGAATGCGACGCCGAGTTTAGCCGTCAAATTCGTGATTTTGCCGTCGGGCAACGAGATCGTGTTCCAATCCTTACCGTCGTGAAACAACCCGTATTTTGCGTTCGGCGAAAGCGACATATTCGCACGCGACTTGGCAAGCAACGGTTTGCGCGTGCCGTCCATCGTGTTCACCAGATAGGTGTCGCTATTGGCCCTGGATTCATAGCCAACCTCACGCCGATACGCGCGATCATCCGTGCCGAGCGCCCACACACCCGTTTGTGCGGGGGTGACGTTCTGCAATTTTTCATCCGCAAGCTGAACGAATTTCTTTTCCTTGAGGTGATAGACAGCGCGATACGAACGGTTCGCGTCTTGCGGCGCGCGCACCTTCTGCATCGGCTGGATGTAATCATCTTTGTAGTGCCACAAATCGGCGACGACTTTTTCATCGCTGTCGTCTGCCGCATTCGGGTCTTTTTCAGGTTCGGGCGGCGGCGCAGTGCCGAGATACAACTTGCTGCCATCCTGTGAAAAGTTAATCCCGGCGCGGTCGCTGATAACAAAGTCAGAACGGAAGCCGGGGAGGTTGCTCGCTACGATTTCCGTCGCTTTCGCGGCGTCACCGCGTTTCCAGTAATACAGTTTGATCTTTGGCTGTTTTGCGGCGGCATCGTCTTTGTCGCTGGCGAAGGCGAGTTGCGTTTGATCTTCGTCCCACGTCAAGCGTGTATATTTGCCTTTGCCGCTCAGCAATTCGGTCGGAGCGGCATCGCTGCCCGGCGTAGCGACGAACACGCCGTTCCCTTCTTCTTTGCGCGCCGACACGGTGTAGACCAATGTTTTCGCGTCTTTGCTGAAGCTGAGGTCTAAAGCATCGCTGAATGTGCGTTCGGCTCCGGTCGTCAAATTTCGCAGCACTAAATCCGTGCCATATTCTTTGCGATTGCCGGGTCTGCCGCCCGCAGCTCCTGCGCCCCTGCCACCGCCGCGTTGTTGCAGGTCTTCGTTATCATCACCGGGCTTCGCGGCTTCGGCTTCGGGTTTGCGTTCTTCGGCTTTGGCTTCGAGTTGATAGGCAACCCAGCCCGCAGCATCTTCCGGCACTTGAAAGTTTTTCACTTTTTCAATGCGCGTCACTTGTCCGTTAGCCAAATTCATAATACCAAGCGCACTTTTGGGCATTTCTTCGGGTTTCTTCTTGTCTTTCTTCGCTTGATGCAGTTCGGCTTTCGTCGGCTCAATGGTGAAGATGACAAACTTGCCATCGGCGGTAATAACCGGGCGGACAGCGCGACCAACTTGCCCCGCAGCAGGAGGCCCCGCTTCGCCAGCGTCTGGTGGTGGAGTGGGTGGACGATACCCGCGATTGTATTTCCACTCGGTCCCGGTGGCGATGTTGCGCACTATGATTTCGCCATCGCCATCCTGCGGCATCAACGCGTAGGCGATCCATTTGCCATCGCGGGAAAGTTGCGGCGCTTGAATGGATTTCCAGGCGTCATAATCCTGATGCGTCAGCGGTCGTTTGGTTTGCGCCAAAGCCGTAAAGGCAAACAGCAAAGAAAAAGCCAACCGAAAGAAAACAGACTTGGACTTCATGACTTCAATCCTCCGAAAAGACAGTGGGTCTTACAACATTTGAGTATGATTGTGTGACAGCGAAGGAATGATGATACAGGAAAGAAATGACTGCAAGGTAAGGTGACTTGCAATCATTCTTTTTCGCCAGGTTGGAGAGATGACTTGCAGCTATCGCTTGCGGCGTGCCGGGCGTGGAGGCGGAACCTCGATAACCTCTTTTTCGCCTTCTGGTGCAGGTTCGGTTACCGCTCTTAACGCCTCTTCGTCGTAGGATTGTTCCTCATTATCAGCGACTGTCGCAGCGACTCCCTGTTTATCAGCCGAACGCAAAGTGCCGGATTCATCTATGAAAAACGAGAGACGCCCTTGACGGCCATATTTAATCGGTGTCGCGGTTGCCTCATAGCCTTTGGCACCGGGCTTCAGTTTGAATTCAAATTTGTAATTGCCTTCCTCATTTTTGAGGCTTTCGGCGTTGAAGATGTCCTTATTGGCTTTGGTTAAGGTTTCAAGCGACACATAGCGTTTTTTGTTCCCTTTGGCATAAGTCTTTTCCGCTTTGGCAAGTTGGCGCAATTTGTAACGCGCGTCGTTTTCTTTGCGATTCGTTCCGTTGCGAACATCATCGCCGAATCCCCATAACGCAGCCGTGCCAGCTAATCCAAGTGGCGAAAACGCTTCGAGCTTGAGGCCGTTGGCATCACTGTCAATCGCCAAAGCAATCGTGGCGGGAACGTTAAGCGGCGCTCTGGAGCCAGCATTGTCGGCCAACGTGGTGGGATTCGCCACCCAGGAGGCAATGAAGTTATTCAGCAAGTCATCGAACATTTTTGGCCCGACAAAAACTTTAGTCGTTGCACTGCCGATGCCACCCATTGCGCGACTGTAGTTATAATCGCTCGCCATTGCGCGTCCGCCATCCGACAAATCCAGCATTTGTTTGATCGTTTCCTTGCTGTCGGCAACGATCAGGTGTTCGTCTGAAAACCCAAGCCAGGCGGCAAAGACGGATTTGATTTCGACTTTTTTGTAAACTTCCGTTGGCATCATCGCCCAGGCCGATTGCGCGTTTTGGATCCGCATCTCGCGTTCTTGCCTGAGCTGGTCTTCGGTCTTCGGCGCAGCGTTTTTCTGCTCATCGTCGCTCGTGCTCGCATTCATCATCCCGCCCGTAAAATAGGCGAAGGTTTTAATCAACGCTTGTTGAGTTGCTGCGCGGTCTTTAATGCCAACAAATACCGCCCAGCCTTCATCATCTTTTTTCCGCCCTTCACTATCCACCGCAGCCATGACCAATTTGGGAATTCCATACGCCACGGTGACCTCGTTGCCGAGGTCTTTGGCGAGTTCATCGCGCAGCACAAAGCCGAGTTCCTGATCCATTCGAGCTTCCCGCTCTTTGATCGCTTTGGCCAGCTTTTCTTCGGTCATTTCTGCCGCCATGCGTTTTTGGAGTTCTTCGTAATTTTTCTCAGGTGGCTTTTGATTGTTGGCTATCGCAGCTTTGCGCTCAGCTTCCTCCTCCGCATAATACTGTTGCATGATTTCTTGCGAAGCCTGCATCCCGTAAAAGAATTTCACGAAAAACTGCTCGTAGATTTTCACCCAATCCACACTGTGCGTGACTAAGACTTCAGTTCCAGCGGGAATAAACGGTGCCGCTTTAGATTCACTTTTTGGCCCCGAAAACAAAGTGGTCAGGAAATTCTTTTTCGTCGCATCAAGATTAATGACGAGACGATCCACGACCCCGTCTCGATCAAAAGTTGAGGCCAGCGCAGCACTCTGAATTCCGTCAATCCCCAGCAAAACAGAAGAGAAGACCCCAAGCGTCCCGGCACCCATTCCACGATTCCCCAGGCTCCCTGTGATAGCGCTCAGCATGCGGTTCAGAGGCTTGCCATTCATATACGCAAACAAACCCGTCTGCGGCATCATTTGCATGCGAGTTCGGATAAAGTCCTGGTCATCGGTGAGGCGTTCGGCGCGGCGATCTTCTCGGACGTTAATGAGCCGATCTATGGCCGCTTGCTGGCTCAGGACATAAGTCGCGCCAAACCACAGGCCGATACTGCCGTCCTTAAAGCGATCTACTCGTTTGCCTTTGTAATCTGTTTGCTTGATTTCGGAAGGCTTGCCGATCCCAACAAAATTTTCGTTGTAAAACGCCAGCAACTGCTCGCGTGCCTTTTGTGCATCGTCGAGACGCGTGCCTTCGAGAAACAGCAAAATCAGCGGCTCTCCAAACGGCGGGCGAGCATTCGGCGTTTGCGCCTTGGCGATTTTTTCAGTTTCGGTTTCTTCCGGCAAATCAGGAACGATGACGGCGACGCCGACGCGCGCACCTTCCAAAGCACGCGAATCGGTAATGCCAAAACTCAAAAAGCGGCTCACCATACTGAGCGGGTTATCGTCAGACTCTACATCTTCTTTGGGCAACCGCGCCTGCGCCACTTTGTAGGCATCCAACAATTCAAAGCTATGCTGCAAGCCAGCCAAATTGCTGGTCACAACATAAGCGAGCGTATCGGCGGGCAATAAATCTTCAATTGGAACAATCTCGGCAGGCGTGTCCGACTTCGGTTTAGTGATCGTTTCGGCAGTTGTTTGAGCGAAAAGTGACTGAGTGAATAAGCTGAGAACAAGGAGTGCAGAGAGTAGTTGTTTCATATCGTGGGGCTTTTCACGACAGAACGAATTGAGTGGCAATTGTAGTCCCCCCGCTGCCACTCAATTCGCCGCAGTGTGAAATGGATTCAAGATTCAGAGATCAAGTCTGAAATCTTATTTTGCTTCGTAGCGTAAGATCATTCCGCGATCTCCCACGGCCCAGCCGCGCGTTGGCGAGATGAAAAAGACGCTGCGAATTTGTTTGCCTTTAGCGACAAAATCGGTCACCCAGGATTTGCCGCCGTTGTCTGTGCGTAACAAAATCGTATCGTACACCTTGGCGTCCGCTCCACCTTCGCGCAAAGCAGAAGCAGCGGTCCAGCCTCGTGCTGAATCAACGAATTGCGTGCTATGTGTTCCACTGGATGGCACGCGGGCCTGTTCCCACGTCTCACCACCGTTGCGGGTTTTGAGTGT
>JAEUQN010000303.1 GCA_016789725.1 Blastocatellia bacterium
CAATGTCGTCAATCATATTACGGTTGATGACGACACTGCGCATTGGGCGCGCGTCGCCTTGGATCGGATGTTGGCCAATCGCGGACAAGGCTAACCCCGGTCGCCCCTTTTATTTGGCCTATCGAGTTTGTAAATCCGCCCCCGCTACAAATTCGATAGGCACTAAAATCCTTTGCCCTCTTGCATAATCAATGTAATTCCACTATCGTTTCCGCGCTCAGCTAGAGCAACTTTATTCCACAGCAAACACAATAAGTTTTCAGCCGATTAAGGCCAATCATCTCAGAGAGGGCCTGTTAATTTGTGCCTGTTGTGGTTGAACTGGCGGTGAATTACTCGCCGTCGCCCCGTTGTTCAATTCAAAAAGGAGATCAATCCATGAGACATACTGTGTCTACTTTGTTGCTGGTCGCGTTGTTGTCGTTCGTTGTTTTGGCGCAGGATGCAGGGCCAGGAACTGCTAAGGTGAAAAAGGCTATTGCTCCCGCAATGCCAAAGAGCGAGGCAGAAATTCAGACCTGTATCAACGATAAATTCAAAGCTTCGACGACTATCAAAAATGGAAGCGCGACCGTGAGCGGTAGTACGGCCACTCTGACCGGCGAAGCTTCGAGTGGCGGCGCAAAAGGT
Source organism: Blastocatellia bacterium (assembly GCA_016789725.1). Lineage (GTDB taxonomy): Bacteria > Acidobacteriota > Blastocatellia > RBC074 > RBC074 > JAFDVL01. The sequence continues at coordinate 631 of JAEUQN010000303.1, forward strand.
GGTGCGACTCGTTCGGCCAAAGCCTGTGGTGCGAAGACGGTGACAAATAACATCACTGTTCCACCTAAGCCGAAGAAAGCATAAGCTTCACGCTCAAATAAAATGCAAAAGGGAAGGCCTCCATAAAAAGTGACCTTCCCTTTTTTGCTGTGCGAACAAGTTGATTTATCCAATCTGTACGCTGGTCATTTTATCGCCGACGCGAATCTGCCGCACGACATCCAGCCCTTCTGTCACGCGCCCGAATACCGCATATTGCATATCCAGAAAGGGCGTCGGGGCGAGCGTGATATAAAACTGGCAACTGGCGCTGTCGGGGTGCGAAGAACGTGCCATCGCTACTGCGCCCGCTTCGCCGTGTTTGAGATTCGGCGTAACTTCAAGCGGGATACGCTTGTCGGAGCCGCCTGTGCCGTTGCCGAGAGGGCAGCCGCCCTGAATGACAAAGTTCGGCTCAACGCGATGAAACGTCAGGCCATCGTAAAACTTGTTTTCGGCCAAGCCGATGAAGTTCGCCGTCGTGATCGGCGCGAGGTCTTCGTGAAGTTCAAATTTAATCGTCCCTTTGTTGGTTTCAATTGTTGCGGTTCTGTTTGCTGACATTCAATTTCTTCCTTGTGGTTAGTTGTTTTGTAAAATAAATTTTTCGATAGCGACGGCTACCCCATCTTCTTCATTTGACGTCGTCAATTCAAATCCCAATTGCTTCAATTCGTCTTCAGCGTTATCCATCACAACACCGACGCCCGCATAGCGGAGCATTGGTAAGTCGTTGTGATTGTCGCCGACAGCCATCACCTCTGCTTGCTCAATATTGTGCGTGCGTGCCAATTCGGCAACAGCTTCGCCTTTGGAGGCGGTCGGACTGAGGACGTCCACGATGGTCAAATCCACCTGGCGATAGCGCGTCTGAAAGACTTTAGCGCGTTCGCCAATTCTTGTTTCGAGGACTTGGCAGAACTCGTCCATGTGATCGCACTTTCCTGAGAACATGATCTGAATCGGATCGTGTTGCAGGTACTGTAACAAATCCGGCACTTCAACGACTGAGTCCCAGTATTTTTTCAAATACATTTCCAGCGCGCGATTTTCTGGTGAAAAGCCCTCCATCACCATCGCTCCCAATCCGTGCGGATCGTCGCAGCAAATGATGTCGGCCTTGTATTCGCGTCCTAGTCGGATGACTTCGCAGGCGGTCGCGTTTTCGAAGGGATGATATTGAATAGTTTCGAGCGTTGTGATGTTTTTAGTGAGGGCGCCGTTGTGCGAAACGAGCGGAATCGAAAGTTCCAACTCCTGCACAATCGGGCGGGCTGAACTGAAGCGGCGTCCCGTCACAAGCGCGATCAAAACGCCTTGGGCTTGGGCTTGATCTAAAGCTTCGCGCACGCGCGGCGTGACTTTGCTTTTACGATTGAGCAAGGTGCCGTCAATGTCGAGCGCGAGTAGTTTGATGGGCATAAAGGATGGAGTAGACGGTAGTCAGTAGTCGGAAGTCAGCATCCTTCGGTTTCTCCTGAAGATATTGATAGCTGAAATCAAACTACCGTCTACCGTCTACCGTTTACTCCTTACAAATGAATAATCTTCTCCGCCAACTCCGTCCTCTTCAACTCGCGCGTGGCATTGCGCGTATCCACCAGAATCTTGGCGCGTTCGGCCACCCAGCGATAATCCACGGCGCGGTGATCGGTCACGATGACAACACAATCTGCTTCAGAAACAAGCTGTTCTGTCATCGGAACCCCGGTCATTCGCAATCCGTTTTCAAGGATAATTTCGTTGACGTGTGGATCGTGGAATGTAACTTCTGCGCCGAGCTTTTCGAGTTTTTCGATAATTGCCAGCGCCGGGCTTTCGCGCATATCGTCAATGTCACGTTTGTAGGCCACGCCAAGAATCAACACATTCGATCCGTTGACGGCTTTGCGATGTTTGTTGAGTCCTGCTTGCACTAGCTCAACCACATGTTGCGGCATCGTCGAGTTGACTTCTTCCGCCAGCGAAATAAAGCGTGCCTCAAAGCCGTGCATCCGCGCTTTCCAAGAAAGGTAGTGTGGATCGAGCGGGATGCAATGCCCGCCGATGCCTGGCCCCGGATAAAACGCCATAAAGCCGAATGGTTTGGTCGCTGCCGCCTCGATCACCTCCCAGGTATCAATGCCAAGCGTGTAGCAGAGTTGCGACAACTCATTGACCATCCCGATATTCACCGCGCGGAAGGTGTTTTCGAGCAGCTTCGCCATTTCCGCCGCGCGCGCAGATGCAACACGATGCACATTGTCTACGACGGCACTGTAAGCAGCGGCTGCAACATCGGCACTATCTTCTGTGACGCCGCCAACGACTTTGGGAATGTTTTTCGTTTGGAATTGTGGGTTCCCCGGATCAACCCGTTCGGGCGAAAAAGCGAGGAAGTAATCTTTGTCGAGTTCGAGTCCTTTTTCATCGAACATCGGGCGCAATACTTCATCGGTCGTGCCGGGATAAGTCGTAGATTCAAGAATAACTAACTGACCCGGATGCAGCGACGCCTGGATTTTTTCCGCTGCCGCCAAAATGTAAGATACATCCGGCTCTTTGGTTTTGCGCAGTGGCGTTGGCACGCAAATGATGATGATGTCCTGATTGGCTAAGGCCGTGAAATCAACCGTTGCTTGCAGCTTTTCGGCCTTGACCAGTTCGGCGACTTGTTCGGACGGGACGTCAATGATGTAGGAAATCCCCTGATTAATGGACTCCGCTTTTTTGACATCTACTTCAAAGCCCGTCGCACGAAAGCCGGAATGCGCAAATTCAACCGCCAGCGGCAATCCCACATAGCCCATGCCAATGACGCCGATACGCGCACCACGATCAGCAATTTTTTCTAAGAGGATTTGTTTTTGACTCATAGTTGGGTCTTCTTTCTGATATGAAATTCAATGGGGCAATGAACATTGGGGAAACCAAGATGCGCTAGTTTTACAATGAGAGTGCAGCAATACTCAAGCTTTATCTTGCAATGTGAAGCAGGTCAGGAATTCCCGATTTCCTTCTTGGCCTAAAATTGGTGAATCAATCACGCCACGCGAATCCAATCCAAGTGCTGCGGCAAATGCGGTGATTTCGTGGACAACGCGTTGCTGTGCGGCTTCGTTGCGGACGATGCCACCCTTGCCAACTTCTTCGCGCCCGACTTCAAATTGAGGTTTGATGAGCGTGATGATCTGTCCCAAACTCTTCAGCAAGGGCGGAAGGACCGGCAAAATTAACCTGAGTGAAATGAAAGATACATCGCAGACTGCAAGATCAAATGGATCGTAGAAGTCTTCGCGTTGTAAAAAGCGCGCATTGATATGTTCACGGACCTCAACGCGAGAGTCTTGGCGCAACTTCCAGGCTAATTGCCCGTGTCCGACATCCAGCGCCACCACTTTTGCCGCACCACGCTGCAACAGGCAATCGGTAAAACCGCCTGTCGAAGCGCCGACGTCAAGACAAGTAAAACCACCAACGTCCACCTTGAAGTGATCCAGCGCTGCCACGAGTTTCAAGCCACCGCGACTGACGTATGGCATCGTTTCCTTAAGCGTGAGTTCTGCTTCGATGGGGATCAAGAGTCCCGGTTTGTCGAGCCGCTGCTGGGCGGAGAACACCTGTCCGGCCAGGATCAGGGCTTGCGCCTTCGCACGCGTTTCAACCAACCCGCGCATCACGAGCAGTTTATCAAGCCGTTCTTTAAGTGTTTTTGGTGGCAAGGCGAAAAGGGGGAGGCGTGTTACTGTTGGACGAAGGTCGTCAGCCAACGATCAATCTCATCACGAACGCGGCGAAACACTGCCAATCGTTCTTCGTCGCTGCCGACTGCGGCTGCCGGGTCTTCAAAACTGTGATGAATGGTCTTGGCTCCGGGCCAGACAGGGCAGGCTTCTTTGGCATTGTCGCAAACCGTGATGACTGTATCAAACTGTTGTCCGGCAAACTCGTCTACTGATTTGGAATAATGCAGCGACAGGTCAATGCCTTTTTCGTCCATCGCCGCAATCGCTAATGGATTGACTTGCGAGGGATGTGTGCCAGCACTGAAAACCTCAAAGCGGTCGCCAGCCAAATCGCGCAACAACCCTTCCGCCATTTGGCTGCGTGCTGAGTTACCAGTGCAGAGAATCAGAACTCGTTTTTGTTCGCTCATAACTGCATTGTACTCGCAAGTAGTGAGAGGCAAAAGCTGCGAGGAACCTCCTAAAGTGAGATTTTAGCTGGAAGTTTTCCGCACCATACATACTGCCGAAGCGCATCGCGGCAACGTCCATTCTGGAGATTGTTGGAACACTTCGTTGAAATGGCTTCGCTCTGTTATCTCAAAGTCAAAATAAAGGGCGAAGAACTGGGCTGCCGTTGTG
>JAEUQN010000304.1 GCA_016789725.1 Blastocatellia bacterium
CTTCTCCGACTCATCTCGAATCACCCAACAACGTAGCAAAAATGAACTGTACAGTTTCATCTCTTCAATTCTCCTGATGCTGCGATCAAAGTATGCGACCACTTTACCAAGCCGGGCTTCCAGAGAGATTCCGAACGCTTCCAATGTGCGCTTCCAGTCAGGTTCCAACTCGGTTCCAAAGCCGAAACCGTTGAAATCGCCAGATTTAGGGGAAGCACAAAAAATACTATTGCTGCAAATTTTCCAGTGATAGAGATGACAAGCGAGCCGAAAGGGGAAAATTCAGGACATCAGTTGCAGCACTTCGCGCACACGCGCGGCGCTGACTTGTCCGCTGATCGTTGGCGGAACGCGCACAAACGTGCCGAGGTGAAAATCGGTGAGATTCGTATGAAGGCGCAGTTTCTGGATCATCTCACCCGTCATCCCGCCACCTGCGAGAATTTCGATTTCCGGCAGCGCAAATCGCTCGCAGACGCCCAGACACGCGATTTTTTCCAACTCGCTTCCCTTCCCGCCGCTCGTCAAAATCGTGTCAATGTTGGGGTACTGTTTCAACTCCAGAATCGCGCCTAATGGGTCGCTGAGTTCTTCAAACGCGCGATGAAACGTGACCTTCAAGGGCGCAGCGGCGGCCAGCACACGCCGCAGCAAATCGTGATCTATGGCATTGCCGTTGAGGAATCCGCACACGATCCCATCAATCGGCAACGCGGCAAGTTGCCGGGCAACCTCGCACAATCGTTGTTGTTCAGCTTCATCCGTGACATTGAAATCCTCGGTTTCACGCAACATCACGCGCACCGGAATCTTTACGTGACGGATCACATCGCGCACCAAGCCGAGCGATGGCGTCAGACCACCGACATCGAAACGAGTGATGAGTTCAATGCGATTTGCGCCGCCCTGTTCAGCGGCCATCGCATCTGTCAGCGAGCAAGCAATGACTTCGAGCATCAGATTTCCTCAAGTGTTGACGGGCATTCTTACAACCTCTACCATCCTGCCATCAAGTCTACGGTTCAATTTTGGAGGAAGCAATGAAGCGAAAGATCGGTTGTGTCTTGCTCACGTTGTGCATCGTGTTGCCAAGTCTTTCAAGCAGCCTTCAAGCAGCCCAGGTGCAGGACATTCCGTACAATCAAGGCGCCGCCGCCGCGTGGCAGGCGCTCATCAAACTGCGCACGACCGCAACCGTTTTGTTCACACAGGCACATCCCGATGACGAAGACGCCGGATTGGTGACGTGGGTCGCACGTCGCGCCGGAGCACGCACCGGCATCCTTTCGATCAATCGCGGCGAAGGCGGCGCGAACCTGATCGGCCCCGAACAATACGATGCGCTCGGCATTTTGCGCACCGAAGAATTTCTGGCGGCCTGTCGGTATTACGGCGCAGATTTGATGTTCACGCGGATGGCGGATTTCGGCTTCTCGAAACGATTGGACGAAACGTTGGAACATTGGGGCAAAGAAAACGTGCTGCGCGATATGGTGCGCGCCGTGCGAACGTACAAACCCGACATCATAATTTCGCGTTTCCACGGCAAAGCACGAGACGGGCACGGCAATCATCAGGCCGCCGGATTGTTAAGTTTTGAAGCCTTCAAAGCCGCCGCTGATCCGAAAATGTTTCCCGAAGATGGAAGCCCGTGGCAGGTCAAAAAAATGTATTTGATTACGCGCGGCAACGAACCATCAACGTTGAAAATCAACACAGGCGAATACGATCCACTGCTCGGCAAATCCTATCGGCAAATCGGAAGCGAAGGCTACGGCATGCATCGTTCGCAAGCGATGGGACAACCACGCATTCCCGCAGGGGATTTCTTCTCGACCGTGCAATTGGTCGAAAGCGCGATTCCGAAAGCGGAGAATGAGCAAAGCATTTTTGATGGCTTGGACACGACGCTGACGGGCTTAGCGAAGCAGTATCAAAACGTGATTGATCTGCGCCCCGAATTAAACGAGTCGGCGAATGCGATTGAGAAAGCAATCAGCAAATTCAATGCGCGCGAGCCGTGGACGATTGCGGAAGAGTTGGCCTCGGTCAAGCGGGATATTTACAAGGCGATTGAGAAAGTCAAAGCTTCCAATATCGCCGTAAAAGATCATTTATTGTTTTTGCTTGGCAACAAAGAACGTGAGTGCGATGAGGCGATGAATAAAGCTTTAGGGCTTTCTTTGGAAGCTTTAGTTGACCCTGATAGACCGGCCACAAGTCCAATGGGTTTCATGCAACCGCGCGAAACCTTTGCCGTGGGAATCCCCCATCAAAGCTTTTCTGTAACCGCCAGATTAACGAACCGCACGGAATTATCAATAAAAATTGCAGGATCGGGATTCGTTCATAAATTCAAGGGGAAAGTGCAACCGATTGAAGTATCCCAAGAAAGTGTGGTTGGTAAAAATCAGTCATATATTCACCGGATCAAATTTGAGTTAGCGGCACAAGGTGAATATGACAAGCCTTTCTGGTCACGGAATTCTGAAATTAGAGATCATCTCTATCAGCATAAATTTCTCTATTCGATTGTTACGCCTTTTGATCCGCCTCAATTTACTGCAATAACTGATTACATAATCAATAATGTGAACTTCAAGCTAGATGCTCCAGTCCAAACTTCCTTCATCGCTCGCCCTTTTGGCGAACAACGTCGCCTGCTCACCATCGCGCCCGCCATCAACATTCAAATGACGCCGCGTGTCGGCATCGTTGCGCTCAATGCCGCGAAATCCGAAGCGACCGTCAATGTCAGCGTGTCCAGCAATGCCAAAAGCAAAGCCGATGGCAAAGTGAAATTGCGCGTGCCTGCGGGTTGGAACGTCACGCCTGCCGAACAACCGTTCAGTTTTGCGCGCGAAGGCGAGAAGAGTAATTTCACGTTCACCGTAGCGATTCCGAAACTCGCCGCGAACCAGGATTACAAAATCCAAGCCGTCGCTGAATACAACGGCAAAGAGTACACCGAAGGCTACGAAGTCATCGCGCATCGGGATTTGGAACCGCGCCATCTCTATCGCAACGCGACGATGGATATTCGCGGCGTAGACGTGGCGGTCGCCCCGAACCTGCACGTCGGCTATGTGATGGGCGTGGGCGACAAAGTGCCGGAAGCCCTCACGCAAATCGGCGTCAAAGTTACGATGCTCGGCGCAAACGAATTGGCGACGGGCAATCTGGATCAGTTCGATGCCGTCGTGATTGGCATTCGCGCTTCGGCGGTACGCGACGATTTGAAGGCGTACAATAAACGACTGCTTGAGTACGTCGAACGCGGCGGCAACGTGATCTGGCAATATCAAACGCCCGAATTCGACGAAGCCGCGTACGGGCCGTATCCATACAAAATGGGTCGTAACCCGGAAGAAGTGTCCGAAGAAGACGCACGAGTCACAATCCTCGACGCGACGAATCCGATCTTCACTTTCCCGAACAAAATCACGCCTGCCGACTTCGACAATTGGGTTGAAGAACGCGGCTCGAAATGGTGGGGCGAATGGGACGCGCGTTATAAATCATTGCTCGAAGCTCACGACCGCGAACAGCCTTTGCAAAAGGGCGGAATGATGTACGCTGAATATGGCAAAGGCACGTGGGTCTATGCGGGCTATGCGTTCTATCGCCAGTTGCCAGCGGGCGTGCAGGGCGCGTATCGGCTGTTTGCGAATTTGATTAGCTTGAAGAAACGAACAAGATGAAACATAACATTGTCCGCAAAGCCATTTCCCTTTTTCTCTCAGCAGCCTTGTTGTTGAGTTGGCCTGTCTCGCTCTTCGCGCAGGTCACTCCTTACTTCCCTCCTGCTGGAACCTGGGCCAAGAAAACTCCCGCTGAACTGGGGCTGGACGCTGCCGCATTAGATGCTGCGATCAAATTCGCGCAGTCCCGTGAAACCGAACGCGCGCTGGATTTCTCCGATCAGGAACGCACGTTTGGTTCGTTGCTCGGTTCCGTTCCTACCGAGCGCGCACATACAAACGGCGTCGTGATTTACAAAGGCTATGTGGTTGCCGAGTTCGGCGAGACGACTGCCGTTGATCCGGCTTACTCCGCTGCCAAAAGCATGCTCTCGACGATTGCGGCGATTGCCGTGCGCGAGGGCAGGATCACAAACCTTGATGATCCGGTCGTCAAGATCATCAAAGACGGCGGCTATGATTCGCCGCAAAACGCGCAGGTGACGTGGCAGCATCATTTGCAACAAGAGTCCGAATGGGAAGGCGAGATGTGGGGCAAAAAGCATGACTTCGTCGGACGCGCCGCGTTTGGCGCAGGCGAACGAAAGCCGCGCGCGCTGCAACAACCGGGCACGTTTTATGAATACAACGACGTGCGCATCAATCGCTTTGCGCTGTCACTCCTGCGCCTCTTCAAAAAGCCTTTGCCGGACGTATTCCGCGACGAAGTAATGAACGTCATCGGCGCATCGCATTCGTGGAAATGGGTTCCCTATCACAACAGCTACATTGAAATTGACGGCAAGCGGATGGCGTCGGTGAGCGGTGGCACACGATGGGGCGGCGGAATGTGGATCAACGCCTGGGATTTGGCGCGCTTCGGTTATCTTTGGCTGCGCAACGGCAATTGGAACGGCAAACAAATTCTGCCGCCCGCGTATGTCAAAGCCGCCTTCACGCCGAGCAAGAACGGCCCCGATTACGGCTACCTTTGGTGGTTGAATACGAAGCGCAAAAACTACCCTGACTTGCCGACAACCACGTTCGGCGCACGCGGCGCGGGCAGCAACACCGTCACGATTTTGCCCGAACAGGATTTGGTTATTGTCTGGCGCTGGCACGCAGGCAATGAAGCTGAATTCGTCAAGCGCGTCGTGGCGGCGATTACACGTTGAGAAGTCCCCCCAGATGGATTCGTCAAAAGACAGGCAAGCCATCTGCCCTAAATTTCCTGAGGAGAAGCTCAGTCATGCTGAAATACTATCGAATT
>JAEUQN010000305.1 GCA_016789725.1 Blastocatellia bacterium
ACCTCTCTACTCCAGTTACTTTTGCTTCGTAACTAGAGTTTACCGCCGCTTCGCTTTTTCATCATGCCGTCTCCTTTTAGTAGCGCACGCGCAGTTTGATGACCCCGCCTTCGACGACACGCTGGACAGTGCCGCGCAAGCGAGTGGCTACTTGGTTGACAACACGCTCGTGATAGGCCGCTCGCAGTTTGGGAATGAATTGCCCGTTGAGCACACGACTGCGATCCAAGTCATCTATGATCGGCGTCAATGATTGATCCGCTTGACGTTGAAAACCAATGTCGCCGTAGACATTGCCGAAGGTCTGACGCGGGATGATGAGGTTGGCACATTGTGGTGTTTGTTCGTTGTAATAACGACCCATTTCAAGGTCTATGCCTTCTCGAATGGTAGGACATCCAATGTCCGTTAGGGCGATGGCTAACGTCTCTTGATCCTTGAAAACAACTTCAGTGAAGGTGAGATATTTGCTCATAAATAAAATCTCCTTTCGCGTGAGTTGTCGCCCGCTACATTTCCAACGCGCGGGTGAATTGTGTGCGTTCGCTCATCGGCGTGAGGCCAACGCCGCCCGCGCTGATTGCCATGTGATCTTTGGCCCAATTGCGCAGCGATTCGACTTGTTCGCGTTTGATGAGGCTGGTGGGCTGAATGCTTTGCGCGCGCTGAACAATGTCGGCAGTGGTCACTTCGCGTTCGTCATTCATAAATGCGTGGAGCAATCCGGCTTTCACCGCTGCTTCAATTTCCGCGCCGGAAAAGCCTTCGGTGACGCTCGCCAATTCGTCCAAATCAAACACGGCAGGATCGCGGTCGCGCTTGCGCAAATGCACGGCAAAGATTTCGCGCCTGTCTGCGATAGTCGGCAAATCCACAAAAACGATGTGTGAGAAGCGGCCCTGTCGGGTTTGTTCTGCTGCGAGTCCGCGCACGTCATTCGCTGTGCCGATGATAAAGACATCCGATTGTTCCTGCATCCAGTTCAGCAAATACGCAATCGTGCGCGCCGTTTCGCCGCCATCCGTCTTTGCGGACGATTCCAACCCCCCGACCGCCTTCTCGAATTCGCTGATGCCGAGAATGCCTTTGAGCGTCGTCGCAATAGAAAGCGCGCGCTTGATGGTGAGAGCAGAAGAGCCAATGACGCCACCGCCCTCGCCCATGACGCTACCGAAATCGAGATCAAGCAGCGATTTGCCCAAGACCGACGACGCGATCTTTTTCGTCAGGTCTTTGCCGCAACCGGGCAAGCCCACCATCAACAAACCTTTCATCGGCTCGACGCCATACGCTTTCGCCGCCGGCGTGAACGTCGCGGCGGCTTCGGTCAGGATATGGCGCAGATTGGGATAGCCACCGAGATGATCCGCAGGTTCGGCGTGCGTGTAGGTCAACGCCCCTGTGCCTTTGATGACTGATTTCTTTTCATCCAGGATCACAGGCAAGGCGTCGTGCGTCAGGCCGCTGCCACTGATGATCGCTTTCGCCAGCACGTTTTCAATGTCGGATTCGGCGAGGCCTAATAACGCCTGTACGAGTTGTTCCTGCAATCGTTCGTCTACTTCGACACGGACATCCCCCTCACGCAGACTCTGGATTTGCCGCGTCAGCATCGCGCTCACTTCGCGTTCATCGGGCAATGGGAGTTCCATTGTCTTGATTTCTTTATCCAGCGGTGCAAGGTCAGGAAAACTGCGCTCGACCAAGAGCACGTTGATGTGTCGTCCTTTGATTTCCCAGGCGAGTTCGCGCAACCGGCGGACAAGTTGCGGGTCTTCTTGTCCATACGGCGCGAGGTACGGGCTGTAATCACAAAGGACAAACAAGCCTTTCTTTTGCTGTCCGATGTATTCCAGCACGCTCGTTGCATCATGTGTGTCCGGCAGGCTCACTTCCTTGCCGCCTTTCAGTTCGCTCCCGGCAATTTGGCGCAGTCCTGTCGTGCGGCTCCAGACAAACAAGCCTTTGTCTTTTTCGCGATGACATTTCAGCCCGGCGACGGCTTGTATAATGCGATGAAACCGCGCTTCTTCCGCCGTGTTGATGGCAATGAGCGGATAACGCGCGCGGATCAGGACATCCAGTTCGGTGACGATTTTTTCCAATGGCATGTTGTCCTTTCAAATTGAACCACGGGGACACGGGGAGACATGGGGAAAGCAAGACAGGATTCACAAGATTTAGAACAGGATTTACAGGATAAAAATCAATGCTTTTCACTGCCAAATGATTCCTGTCAATCCTGTAGAAAATCCTGTCAATCCTGTCTAAAAATCCCCGTGTCCCCGTGTCTCCCCGTGGTGATTCTCTACAACTCCAAAGCCGCCAAGCGATTCGGCTGACTAAGCGCATTCGCATCGCGGTAGCAGAGTTGAATGATGTCATCCAGCACCGCTTTGACGGTTGCATTGCTGGGGCGACGTTTGTTTGTGCGCGTGGGTTTGGCCGCGAGTTGTTCCAATTGGCAGAGCAATTGATCCAATTCGGTATCCGATTGAAAGTTCATGAGGCGAAACCATTCGGCGAGTTGGCGGGCTTTCTTCGCCGTTGCGCCGGGCAGGAAGTCATGTTTCTGCAAGGCTTCGTGCATGGCTTGGGCGGATTCGTAAATCTGCGCGCGCAGTTGTGCGGCTCCTTCCTGCAACGGGCTGAGCGTTTCCTGCAATTTCTCGCGGGCGGCGTCGAGCTTCATTTGACGCAATCGTTCTTTCACTTCCGCCTCGCGCTGGCGTTCTTCGGCTTCAGCAGCGAGTTGCAGGCGCGTGCGTTCCTGCTCGGCCCAGATTTGTTGCTGTGCTGTTTGCTCGACCACACGCAGATGCACGCGGGCGGCACGGGTTTCGGCTTCGGCTTGTTCCAATTGACGGCGTTCCTCGGCAGCCAGGCGTTGTTCGCGCAACATCTCGCTGCCGAGCAGGATCACGCCGACCTGATAGCGCAGTTGGAGATTGTTTCGTAATTCTTCGCGCGTGGGAAACGCCGATAAGACAGTTTGCACGACTCGCTCAATGAAGTCTTCCGGTACGACTGCGCCCGTCGCTTCCAGGCGTTGCTGTGAATCGGCAGCCACGCGGCGAAAGGTCGCCAATACTTCCAGGCAAATTTCTTCGTAATCATCCAGCACCTTTTGGCGCGCGCTGTTGAGGCTATCTTGTGCTTGTTGGAACGCAGTTTCAAATTCTGCGAACGCGCGCCACGGCACCCAGCGATAGGCGGGCGTTTCAAACAGCGTTTCGGTCAGGCGAAATTGAAAACTGAATTTGTGCAACGCGGCGTGCGCGCGCGACACAGGCGTGAGTAAGGGGCGGCGATAGCGATTGGGCAGCAGCCCGCAGCGCGGCGGTGTAAAGTTGACGTCGGTGTTCTGCGGCAATTCGACACCGAGTGCCTGCCAATCCAAACGACGATCTAGCAGGCCAAAGCCGGTGGCATCTACGTTGATGAAGACCCCTTCGTCCTCCAACGCCGAGAGATCAAAGGGCAGTTGCTCAATTTCCTGGGTTTCACGCTGGGTGATGGTGGCGGCGCGTTCCGCACGAGACTCGCGTTGTAAGACCGCGACGCCGTTGGGGTAGCCGTTGGGCGACGTGGGAAAAGGGATCACATTGGCATTCATGGCTAACACCTCCTGATGAAAATGAATTGAAGAGATTCCAACCGTCAGGGATAGACGGTCTGAACACAATTTGTGAACCGCTTGTTTTCTGCGGCTTACCAAAGACTCATTTGGGCGGTAGAAGGAGCGCGTGAGGATTTGCGTGCGGGCGTTGGTCTCGCTTGGTGACGTAACTCTTCCAAGGTGATACGCGCAGTTTCAATGGGTAGCGATAGCGTTGGTGTTTCTGATGTCGCAAGGATCGGCGACTCCGTTTCTTTGTCTTCTTTACCTGGGATGGCAAAGGAAGGCACAGATGTTGTCGCCGTATTTACATTGGTTGCTAACGGCTGCTTCGGTGAGACAGTCGGAGCGCAAACGCGCATCGCGTCGGCGTCAAGCGGCGTGAATGTTTGCAACTCACCAACCTCAGAGCCATCAGCAGCGAGTGCCTGATTGACGACTTGGAGTTGTTGCTGCAAGGCTTCGTAGTTTGGTGCATATTCCCAACCTTTGCTGAGTTCGGCGGTCAATTGTTGCTGCTTATGATGCAGTTCGCCTTGTGCTTGCAGGGCGCGGTTGAGATGCGTGTCGAGGCTGCGCAACTGCGCGTCAATGGATTGCAGTGTGCCCGCTGCTGTATCGCTGAATTTGAACTCATAGAGCAACTTTCCCTCCGGCACGGTGAACCATCCCACCACGTGCGTGAAAAACGCTTCAGTTTGGTCGCGTTGCTTTTGGGCAAGCAATTGGAAGCCACGATACGATCCCAAAAGTTGTGGTGCCACATTCGTTTGCGCGCTAACTTGTCGTCGCAATTGCTCGAATTGTTCGCAGGCTGGCGCGCGTTCGGTGATCGTGAATTCATCCACCGCATCCAGTGAACTTCGGAGCTTGATGGTGAAAGCCTCACTTTTCTCCGCAAGTTGATCGCGCACGGCAATCGCCTGTTGATGCGCTGTCACACGTTCATCGGCTTCGCGCACTTTGACAGGCAACGCTTCGGCTTCCCACTTCAGGTGACGGCGACTGTTGCGCCAAACGCTGTAAAGGCGCGAGAGGCGCGCAAGTTCGACTTCAATGGAAACGCGCTCCAGAATACGTGGATTGCCGCTCGCAATCGCTTTGACCTGCGCGGCGGTCATCACCAAATCATCTACATCTTCGGCGGTGCGCGCCGTGACTTCGCCGGTCATAATCTGGGCGATGAAGCGCGCTTTGTTTTCCAGCGTCTGCCACATATAGCCGTCAAACGAATTCTCAGTGACGTAGTTGAAAATGCACACTTCACC
>JAEUQN010000306.1 GCA_016789725.1 Blastocatellia bacterium
CTTACGCTTACTATTGCCACTTGGTTGTAGCTCTTCACACAGGTGCTTTAACTGTTGCGCGCTCGTGGCTGGAGAAGGCATTGGCAATTGAGTTAGGCGAATATGCGCTTGATGTCTCTATTTTGGGTGACGCAGTTAGCGTTACGTTGCATCATTTTGGCGCTTGTACAATATGTAATCTTGGCTATTTCGACCAAGCATGGGCAATGATCAATGAAGGGCTTTCGCTTGCTAAAAAGAGCAAACACCCCTTTACACTGGGAAGAGCAAATTGCGCAACGGGAACCATTCACTGTTACCGCAAAGAGTATGACTTAGCGGTCACGTTATATGATGAAGTTTTTTCTTTGGCTAAAGAATATGACGTTGGGACATGGCTTGATTATGCTTATGTACAAAGGTCTGTTGCCGTCGCCTTTCTGACACCAACTGCGCAGTCGCTCGACCAAGTAAGGCAATGTAACCAAATGCTTCGTGTTGCCAATGTTAGCTTGGAGCTGCCCATGAGTTTGATTTGGCAAGCAGAAATTTGTGGATTGGTGGGGCAGTACACTGAGGGGGTAAAAGACATTGATGAGGTGTTGGCTCTCATTGAGCAAACTGGCGAACGTAATTGGCTGTCAGAAGCGTGGCGCGTAAAAGGTGAATTGCTACTGAAAGCCAACGGGGTGAGTGCGCAAGTCGAAGCGGAAAATTGTTATCAAACTGCCAATACAGTTGCACAACAGCAAAGCGCGAAACAATTTGAATTGCGCGCTACGACCAGCCTTGCACGGTTGTGGCTGCAACAAGGCAAGGCCGAAGCTGCGCGCGAGCGGCTGGCCGAGATTTACGGCTGGTTTACCGAAGGCTTTGACACGGCGGATTTGCAAGAGGCGAAGGCGTTGTTGGAGGAACTGACAGCGCGACAGAGTTGAAGCGCATACGTTCTTGGTTTGCCGAGGAAGCAATAGCGGTAAAACTGCCTGCGCGATGTCTGGTACGAATGCTGAATCTCGGCTACATTTATGTTCACGAAGCGGTATCAACCCTGATCTGACAAATTCTAAAACTGTGGATGTCTATGGCAAAAAAACTCCTCTTGATTTTCTTTTCCTGTTTTCTGGCAAGTCAACTGTTCGCGCAAGCTACATCAAACGCGGTGCCCAATGCAGCAGATGATCTCAACAATGCTTTCAAAGCGGTGAAGTGGCGTTCTATCGGGCCGTTTCGCGGCGGGCGCTCCAATGCGGGTTGTGGCGTCATCGGCGATCCTTTGACGTATTACATGGGAACGACAGGCGGCGGACTTTGGAAAACCGATGACGCGGGCATCACGTGGCGGAATATCTCCGATGGGTTTTTCAAGACCGCTACAATTGGCGCGGTTGCTGTGGCGGAAAGCGATGCGAACGTCGTTTATGTCGGGATGGGCGAACACGCAGTGCGCGGCGTGATGACGCATTCGGGCGACGGCGTTTATAAGTCTACGGATGCGGGCAAGACGTGGAAGCGCATCGGGCTGGAAGCGACGCGCCACATTTCGCGCATCGTGGTTGATCCGAAAAATCCGAACATTGTCCTCGTCGCAGCGCAGGGCGCGTTGTACGGGCAATCGGCAGAACGCGGGATCTATAAATCTACGGATGGCGGCGCGACGTGGCAGAACGTTTTGTTCGTGGACAACAAAACCGGCGCGGCTGAGCTTTCGATGGATATGACCAACACGCGGATCTTGTACGCTGCGATGTGGGAACACGGTCGCTTGCCGTGGAAGGTCATCAGCGGTGGCCCCGGCAGCGGCTTGTACAAATCCACCGATCAAGGCGAAACGTGGGAAAAGCTCAAAGAAGGTTTGCCCGAAGAAATGGGCAAGATGGCGATTGCCGTCAGCCGCTCGAATCCTGAAAAGGTTTACGCGCTGATCGAAAGCGATTCGGACAAAGAGGCCGGCGGCTTGTTCGTTTCGACAAATGCGGGCAAGAAATGGAGCCGTGTGACAAACGATCATCGTTTGGTGCAGCGCGCGTGGTATTACATCGAACTGTTCATTGACCCGAAAAATGAAAACACAATTTATGTGCTGAGCGCGCCTGCATTGCGTTCAAAAGACGGCGGCAGGACGTGGGAAATGCTTTCCGGCACGCACGGCGATTACCACGATTTGTGGTTCAATCCTGACAATCCGAATAACTTTGTGATCTTGAATGATGGCGGTGCTGCGATCACTTTCAATGGCGGGAAGAGTTGGAGCACGCAAAGCAATATGCCGACCGCGCAGTTCTATCGCATCAACGTAGACAATCAATTTCCGTATCGCATTTATGGCGGGCAACAAGACAACACGTCGGTTTCGATTGCGAGCCGTGAATTCGCCAGCGCCGGAATTACGACGGCGAGTTGGACGGCTTCGGCGGGCGGCGAAAGCGCGTTTCTCGCGTTTGATCCGAACAACCCGCGCTATGTTTTGGGCGGCAGTTACCAAGGCACGATTGAAGTCCTGGACACGCAGGCAAAAGCCACTACAAACGTGATGGCCGCGCCGATTCAATACCTCGGCATGGATGCCAAAGACATCAAGTATCGCTTCAATTGGAATGCGCCGATCATCTGGAGCAAGCACGAACCGAACACCTATTACCACGGCGCGCAATTGCTGCTGAAAACCAGCGACATGGGCAAAACGTGGAAAGAAGTTTCGCCCGACCTGACGCGCAACGAAAAAGACAAGCAGGGCAAAGGCGGCGGCCCGTACACGAACGAAGCGGTCGGCGCGGAAAACTACGGCACGCTCAGTTACGTCATGGAATCGCCGCACGAAAAAGGCGTCATCTGGACAGGCAGCGATGATGGCTATGTTTACGTGACGCGCGATGGCGGCGCGAACTGGAAAAACGTCACGCCGAAAGGTTTGGCTGAATGCTTAATCAACGCGATTGAAGTTTCGCCGCACGACAAGGCGACGGCTTATATCGCTACGACGCGGTATAAGTTCAACGACCACGCGCCGGGTTTATACAAAACGACCGATTACGGCGCGACGTGGACAAAGATTGACAGCGGCATTCCGGCGGACGCCTTCACGCGCGTTGTGCGCGAAGACGATGTGCGCAAAGACCTGTTGTTCGCAGGTACGGAACTTGGTTTGTATCTGTCGTGGAATGGCGGCAAAGATTGGTCGCCGTTTCAATTGAATTTGCCCGTGACGCCGATCACGGATTTGCGCGTTCACAAAGGCAATCTGATCGCCGCCACGTCGGGCCGTTCGTTTTGGGTGCTGGATGATTTGGGGCTGATTCGGCAGTACAAACCGAACAAGGCCCCCCTGGCGATTTATCGGCCCGACAATGCGTACCTTGTCAACAGCGGCAGCGAACTGGATGGGGCCAATCCTGAATTCACGGGCGCGAATCCGCTCAGAGGCGTCAATCCTGCTTCGGGTGTAGTGCTTTACTATCAACTGCCCGAACTGAAAAAAGACGATCACATCGCGCTCGAAATCAAAGACGCAGCGGGCAAGCTCGTGCGCAGCTATTCATCCAAAGCGGATGAGAAGTTTGTGCGCTATGACGGCGGCCCCAGACCGGAAACGCTGTTGCCCAAAGCGAAGGGCCTGAACCGCTTTGTCTGGGATATGCGTTACGCGACGATGCCGGGCGTGCCGGGCGTTTATATCGAAAGCAGCTACGCCGGACATAAAGCGCCGCCAGGGAAATACAGCATCACGGTGAAGATGGGTGAGCAGACGGTCTCGACTGAAACAGAGATTCTAGCCAATCCGCTTTACCCGACCACGCCAGCGACATATGCGGAATACCATCAGACGATGCTGGCGATGGAAACCGAATTGACGGCGATGCACCGCATGACGAACAGCCTATACGAAAAACAGAAACAGTTGGAATCGTTGCTCAAGTCTTTGCCTGCTGGCGATAAATTCAGCAGTGTCAAAAATGACGGCGAGGCGCTGATCAAAAAGATGAAGATGTGGGATGAAGCGATGGTGCAGCGTAAATCCAAGGCCTATGACGACGTTGAGAATTTCCCGAATAAGTTCACGGCGAACTATCTGTTTTTGATCAACCAGACTGAAAGCGATATTCCCAAAGTGAATCAGCCGTCGCTGGATCGAATGAAACAACTCAATGCGGAATGGGCTGCCTTGAAAGCACGCGCCAACGAAATGCTGGACAAAGACCTTCCATCGCTCAATAAGCGATTGTGGGAACTCGGATTGGGTGCGATTTGGAAGGATTAACGCTAGACTGCGAACGGTAACAATTTGTGCATTTACATTTCCACGAAGTCACGCCAAGAGGACAAGAAGAAAACGCCTGATTTTCTGATCTATTTTCGTGCCCCTTCGTGTGGCTTAGTGGATGAAAAGCCCAAGTTATGACCGCGCACGTTATAAACATAAATGAGGATTTATGACTGACTGGAATCGCAGACAATGGATCGCAGGTGCGGCGGGCATTACCGGCCTCGCCGGAATCGAAGACTTTCCGCTTGTGTTTGATGCGCAGGCCAAGGGGCAAAAACGCAGCGGTACTCCAAAAGCAGCCCGCCCGCGCAGCAAAATGAAAATCACGAAGTTCAAAGCCACGCTGGTCGCCTCGCCCGATTACGCGCTGCTGAATTCGTGGAATGTTCACGACACGCATTTCAAACGCTCGATTCTCGAAATCGAAACCGACGACGGCTACAAAGGCATTTCGGAAATTGGAGGCGCACAGATCAAAGAACTCGAAGCCGCGCGCAGCATCGTGCTGGGGCGCGACCCATTCGAGATTGAATATTTCCGCCGCAACATCAAAAACATCCAATCCTTTGGCGCAGTCGAAACCGCGTGTCTCGACCTGATCGGCAA
>JAEUQN010000307.1 GCA_016789725.1 Blastocatellia bacterium
TTGTGACACCGGGCGAGGCAAAGAGATCAATGGGGAAGGTTTGCTCGGCTTGACGCATGGCTTGCTGTCCGCCGGAGCCAAACGGGTTATGGCCAGCTTGTGGCGAGTGAACGATGCGTCTACCGCACATTTGATGAAGGTCTTTTACGAACGACTACTGCGAGAACCAAAACTCTCGCCGACGGCTGCGCTCCGTGCAGCGCAAATCGAAATGATCCAAACGAAAGTCTGGCAGATGCCCTACTATTGGGCTGCGTTCACTATCCAGGGCGATTGGTAGGGCATCGTGTAAGGCCATTCGCAACGGGTGGCAGGGAAGACCCGACAGGGCGAAGGCGAGTTGATGTCTCGCCTTCGTTGACCCGTGGGTTTTGGTTTTGGCCGCCGACTAGCGACCGCCACTCAGTCGCAAGGAACGCAAGCTGCGCACCGTCACGCGGCTCGGCGTTGTTTCCGTGCGCAGTGCTGCGAACGTATTCAAGCACCCCCCTGACATTATCATGACCTCGTTGGTCCAATATGCGGCCATCGAAATCTCAGTCTTTTTATCGCCATCGAAATCGCCCGCTGCGACTGAAACCAAATTATCGGTGGCGGGCATATTGGCTCTGGTGAAACCGTCTTGCTGATTCGCCATTAACACGGAAACAAAATCAGAACCTTGATTGACGGCGACAATGTCCTGCTTGCCATCGCCATTCATATCTGCTGCCCCGACCGCAATCGGGAAGGCTCCGACTTCATAATGACGTTCCGCACGAAAACCGCCGACAGTATCGTTTAGCAGCACCGTCACGCTGCTTGAATCATAATTGGACACGGCGATGTCCTGCGCCTTATCGCCATTGAAATCGCCCGCTGTCACCGCCGTTGGCGCAACTCCGGCGTACCAGGCTCCGGCATAAAATCCACCGTAGCCATTATTCCAGTACATAATGATCGTATTGGAAACGTTATTGGTTACGACAATGTCGTCATTACCATCTTTGTTGAAATCCGCGACCGCCAATGCGAACGGCACTCTGCCGGGATAGTAATGTTCGATCCGCCCGAAGGTGCCATCGCCATTCCCGAAAGCAATTGCCATGTCATACGAACCGGAGTTCGTAACGGCGAGGTCCGGTTTTTTGTCGCCGTTGAAATCGCCAATGCCAACCGAGGTTGGGTAATCCATTTCGCTGACGCTGGTCGGTGCTGCGAAGCCGCCTTTGCCATTGCCCAGCAAAATCGAAACGCGCCCGGCAGTGTAGTTGGCAACGACCAAATCCAAAGCTTGATCGCCGTTCAGGTCTCCTGCTGCCACGGATCGTGGATTGATGCCAGCCGCAAAGTGTGTGGCCGCCTTAAAGCTGCCCGCGCCATCGTTCGTCAGCAATGAAACATTGTTGCCTTCGTAATTGGCGGTAATCAGGTCCAGCTTGCCGTCGCCATTAAAATCGCCCGTGGCGACCATACAAGGATTATTGCCCGTTACATAATTGCTGTTTTGGGGACTGTCTGTGCTGCAAGCTGCCGTCGTATTTGGGGCATATTCATTGACCGCTTGCAAGGATGTGATGACCGGCAAGCGGCGGAAAGGCGAAAGGTTTGGGGTTTGGGCCAAAAGAGTTATTAGCCCCGCCAATGCCAGGCACAAAACCATCAAGGTGCGGAAAAAAGTGCTATTTTTCATCTTCATATCAAACTCCATTTCTTCATTGGATAAAGAACACCGGGGACCCAGAACTGAATGAGACAGCACGGCCTCCTCAGCATTTGCTGAAGAGGCCATCTGATTACCTACGCTCTCATTTACTCTCTGAGTCGCTTTAATTAAGGGGTATTAGTTTTATTACGACGCCGCAAGAGGGTTGCGAGTCCGGCTAAGCCCGTACCCAAAGTCATCAGGGTTAAGGGTTCCGGGACTGGTGCGCCATTGTAGGTGATGACGCCACGAATGCGGCTGGCGTCCGGGCTGGCTGGGGAGTTGATCGGCGTTGACGGTTCAAGCGTAATCGTGAACGTCCCAGCAGTTGGCGAATTGAACGTCAACGTCATTGTGGCCCAATTTACCGATGCGCCTGAGGCACCCGCGGTAATCGCTCCTGAAAGTGTTGCGGTGTAAACGCCTGGTTTTGGCGAGCCATCGTTAGGCAGTGAAAACGTCACATTGAGCGTAAAATTTGCACCGCTAACCGAGCTTAAGCCCGCAGAAGTCGCATTAAAGACGCCCAAAGTAATATTGGAAAATTCTCCAGGGTTCAGATTGACATTCACTTCATTTGGTTTGGAACTGAATGTAATGGTGGTTGTTCCGACGGTAAGGCTGGTGCCGTCGGCACTGACTGTTCCACCGGAACTGCCAGCGCCAAATTTGCCTGAAGTATCAGCCCGAAAAGTAACGGGCGCGGCTGACACTGCGGTCAATCCGATAAGGAAAACTGACAACGCTGTTAGCAGCAACAGCGTTCGTTGCAGGGGTAATCGCATGGTGTGGTTTGCTCCTAATGTTAGTAAATAAAAGAAACATCATTGATCGCTGCCGGAGGTCAAACGTGACCGCATCAATGGGTGTTCAGCGAAAGGGGGAGTGAGTGAGGCCAAGCCGAAGCTTATTTTTGAGCTTGAGTGAAAGACACCGCTATTTTTCTGACTTCGCCGCACAGAATCCAGCGAACACCTCACGGATGTCCCCTGAATAAGATCAATTCTGCTTACTACTCCCCCCGGATTAGTAAGCAGAACGGTCAGGGTTTGTACACCGGACCTGTTATTCAGAGGCACATCGGTAAGGCGCACAGTTCTTACAAAAACGCCTTGGCAACCTTTGACCGCTTAGAGCCTTCGTGACCGCTTACTTGCTCGCTGTGTGTCCCTGATATATTGCTTCGCAAGCAAACGATCCACGCTGGATCAGCGTTCCCGGTCACCCATAATTTTTGTAGGATGTGAGGGAAACAGAAAAATCCGCTTGATGATCCGCGGAGACTTCGGGGAAGCCAGCCTCAATGAATCAACACCGCCGATTAAAGCTATAAAGAAAACAGCACCAATCATCCACCAAAGCTTTTAGATGTTGATTACATGTGAGGCGAGCTGTGATATTCGACCGCCCATCCTACACCGATCCTCTCAGCTTTTTTGGCTTCCATGATAGTAGTGAGAAAATCTCAAAACCTTCACACCTATTTTTTTTCGAGGTGAAAAGCTTGTGAGACTAAAGGTGGCGTATTTGAACTGGCTGAGTTTGTCTGGATTTGTATTGTGAAATCGGGAGAAGGGATTTCGGCCAACGCCAGCCGGATCGTCACAAAGGACAGGTCTTCTTGTTTTTGTACTTTTAGGTTCGTAAAAGATTTGAAGATTTGCCCACTACTCGTTTGCGCTACCCCTTGATAGTTCGATTGAAAAGGTGGTTGAACCTCGAAATGGAGGGTGACCGTTTGCGTTTGTTCGCCGATAGATAATCTGGTGGCTTCATCCATCGCGCGTGTGTTTTCCAGCAAGATATAAAAGGTGGCGAGGTTGGATGATTGCGGTTTGAGCGGTGATGGTTCGGGCTTGAATTTTATCGGAGACGTTGCGGCAGGCCGTGCTGTTGGCGTCGCCGTAATAGAGGGGATTCCGCTTGCGGCGGCAGTTGGTTGCGCTTGTGCGATTTCATTTACTTGCTGCTGCGTCCGGCGACTTAGCACTATTCCTCCTAAACCTAAGAGCAAGGCGCAAGCCGCCACAACACCCCATCTCAGGACCGGAATGGTTAGCCAGTTTCTAAGGCCAGTTGCTTGTCGGTCAGGGGGTTGTTTGGCGGCACTCGTTTTAGGGGGCGAAGCGGATGATAGTAAATGAAAGAGCGTATGCAATCTTTCCGCTCGTTCGCGTAAGACGGGCTTGGTTTGTAATTGTTCGGCAAACTTTTGGGCATCCTGCGGATCCATCTCCTTCTGAGAAAACCGTTCCACCATTTCGTCAAAGATCGCCCATAGCTCTTGTCGGCGTTCCGGTTGAGAAAAATATTCTTCCTCAAGCTGCTCTTGTTGAGCCTCGCTCAACGTTCCGAGAAGGTAATGGTAGAGCGGATTTTTCTTGATCGGGTCTTCCAGCATGGGGTTTCTGTTTTACGTGAAAAGATAAAAGCACTCTTCATTGTTTAATGAGAATTTATCCAAATCTTCACACCTTATTTTCGTTCTCCAGGCAATTCTGTAAGCAGTTTGACAGGCGATCCCTGATGCGACTGATACGATTTCGTAAACTGCCCAATGTCAGGCCGAATCGTTGCGCCAGGGCTTGACGATTCTTGCTGTTGGCTTGGCCTTTTCCTTGATAATACTCAATCAAAAGTACGTGATCTGTTTCTGAAAGCTGTGCCAGGCAATGCCTGAAACAATCGTATTTTTGGTCTGTCCGCAAGCGCTGTTCAAATTCGAGCAAAAGGTCTTCTGGGGAAACAACCTGTACTTGCGGCGCATCCGTGAACGTGGTTAATGACACAGTTTTAAAGGGCTGTGCCAGTTGTTCGCGCCAAATATTGCGTGCTACGGCCAGGGCGTAATAGATAGGATTATTCACCATAATCACTTGTCCCTCTGCCAGGCGGTAGGCCACGCGATTGAGCGTTTCATCGGCTAGTTCGTTTGGGTCTGCTGCGCCGCGTGTAGCGAAATAAGTAATCAGCGAAAGGCGTAACTCTTCATATTTGATGGATGCCTGATCGCGGTCCGCATCCAAACGGACTAATAAGCCGTCGAACACCTCCACCGTCAGGAGGCGTTGTTTTTTATTTCGTCTTACTGAAGGAGTCTCAGACATGAAGATGATTAAAAGCTTTGCGATAGCGAATGCAGTGTGTC
>JAEUQN010000308.1 GCA_016789725.1 Blastocatellia bacterium
TGTTCGACGCTGCGCCGTCCTGCACATAATCGGTTGAGTACCCCATCAACCCCGCCGCGCGCACGCCGCCGTTTACGTCGAAGTTTGCTTCGAGACCGGGTACGGTGTCTTCGAGCAGCGCGTTGATGTTGCGACCATTGATCGGCAATTCCTTGATGCGTTGTGATTCCAGCGTGCTGCCGACGGTTGCGTCTGTCACGTTGACCAACGGCGCAAGGTTGCCTTCGATGACGACGGTTTCGCTGACATCGCCGACCGAAAGCGCCGGGTTAATTTCTGCCACACGCCCGGTTTCGACGGTCATTTCGCCCTGCCAGGCTTTCATCCCCGTTGCTTCCACGCGAATACGATAACGTCCGATGGGCAGCGACGGCGTAAGGAAGGAACCTTCGTCATTGGCGACGACGTTGGTGTCTACGTTCGTAGCAATATTGCGGATGGTGATTTTTGCGCCGGGCAGTGCTGCACCGGTTACATCTTTGACCGTGCCTTGAATCGCGCCGCCGCCAGAAATCGTTTGGGCCCAGAGTGCGGAGCACGCCAACAGCGCCATGGCCAGCAGCAAGATGAGCTTTTTGGTGAGTGGGGAGAGATGGATGTTCATTGTGTATCTCCTTTAGTCCAAATAGAGAAATTCGTTTAAGTTGATAATCGCGTGACAGAAATCGCGCAACGCCGCCGCGTCAGGGCTTTCATGCTTGCGTTGTGTATATCCGTCCGTTTGTGCTTTGAGAAAATTCAGCGACCAGTCTTGTTCCTGCTTGTTTGGTTGGCGATGTAAGGCCAATTGGAAAGCACGAACAATCTGTTTATTTCTATCGATCCCAGCTTCTTTCGTAACTCGTTCAGCAAAATATTTGGCTTGCTCCAGGACGAATTCGTTGTTCATCAGGGCAAGTGCTTGCGGCGAAACGGTAGACGTCGCGCGATTCGGTGCCGACACGACTGTCACAGGGCAATCAAAAACTTCAATCATTGGCAACAGCACCGACCGTTTGACGAAAATGTAAATGCTTCGTCGAAACGTGTCGTGATTGTCTTTGGCCTCCAAAGGCCAACGCGGACGCGATCCGGTATTGATGATGTCGGGATCAATGCGCGGATAAATGCCAGGGCCGTACATTTGCGGGTTCAGCTTATTGCTGACGACCAGCATGCTGTCCCGAATGGCTTCAGCTTCAAGGCGGCGCGGGTTCATACGCCAGAGCAGACGATTGTCGTTGTCTTTCGCCGCCGCTTGTTCATTATGCTGACTGGATTGGCGATAAGTGTTCGACATCAGCATCAGCTTGTGCATGGACTTCCAGCTCCACGCGGTTGATTTTGGATTTTGGACTTTGGACTTTGGATTTGCCGACTCGCCCTGCATAAATTGCACCGCCAACCAATCCAGTAATTCAGGATGGCTGGGGCGATCTCCCGTTAAGCCGAAATCGCTGGTGGTTTTCACAATGCCCTGGCCGAAATGATATTTCCAGATGCGATTCACCGCCACGCGTGCGGTCAGCGGATTCTCAGGATTGACAATCCATTCGGCCAATTGTTGGCGGCGATTGGTCGGTGTCAGGTCTTTGCCATCCGACAACACGGTCGGCAATCCGGGTTGCACTTCTTCGCCTTTGGTGCGCCAATTGCCGCGCAGGTAAAGATAGGTTTTACTCGGTTCTTTTTTGTCGGTGACACCCATCGCGGCATTGAAGGGCTTCGGGCGCAGTTTATTGATTTCATCAATTTGTTTTTGCAACGCTCGGCGTTCTTTCAATTGCTCTGGCGTCATCAACTCGTCAATCTCTTCGGGCTGAATGTTGACTTCTTTGTAGAGGCGCGCGGAGGTTTCAGCGCGGAACTGTTCTTTGGTCTTGTCGCCAAAACCGCTGGACGATTCGGCGAGCCGGACGTGAAAGTCAATTTTGTCGTTCATCAACTTTTCGCGGAACGGCTTTTCGAGATCGGCCATTTGTTTTTTATACGGTCTGAGCTTTTCGTCTACAGCTTTGTTGGCGGTTTTGTGCGCGGCAACTTCTGCCTCGTTCACCAGTGGTTTTTCGGCTTTCTCGAACGGCGCGAAAATCGCTACCATGCGGTAATAGTCTTTCGTTGGCAGGGGATCGTATTTGTGATCGTGACAACGCGCGCAGCCCATCGTCATGCCCAAAAACACCGATGAAGTCGTCGAAACCATGTCGTCGAGTTCATCGCTGCGCGTTTCTTCGTTGACGGCATTGTCCACTGTCGGGCCATTGCGACAGAACGTGGTCGGAATGATCGCTTCAGGGTCGTTCGGCTTGAGCTGATCGTTGGCGAGTTGTTCGAGAATGAATTGATTGTACGGCAGGTCGGCGTTGAAGGCTTTGATGACCCAGTCGCGGTAATGCCAGGCGTGCGGGCGATCATAGTCAAATTCGTAGCCACCCGAATCGGCGTAACGCGCGAGGTCAAGCCAATGTCGGCCCCAACGTTCGCCGTAATGTTGCGAAGCTAACAACTTATCCACGATCTTTTCATACGCGGCATTCGAGGGATTTTTGACGAACGCCTCCACCTCTTCGGGCGATGGTGGCAAGCCAATCAAATCGAAATAGACGCGCCGAATCAACGTGCGCGGATCTGCCGGAGCCGACGGCGTGAGGCCGTTGCTTTCCAATTTGCTGAGCACAAACGCATCAATTTCATTGCGCACCCAGCGACGATTTTTGACGGCTGGAACTGCCGCGCGAACGGGCTTCACAAACGACCACCATTGGCGATCTTTGGTGGTGATGGAATAGCCGTGCGTCCGCGTGGGAATCGTTTCTGCCGCAGGCGCAGGCGCTTTCAAGCCCTGAATCCATTCGGCGATGACCGCGAGTTCCGCGTCCGAGAGTTTTCCTCCCATCGGCATCGCAGGCTCTTCTTTATGTGTGATGAGTTTGTAAAGCAGGCTTTCTTCAGGCTTGCCGGGAACGATGGCTGCTCCTCGTTTGCCGCCTTTCAGAATCGCTTGCTCCGTGCGCAAATCAATGCCAGAGCGTTGAATTTGCGCACCGTGACACGCCACACAATTTTGCTCAAAAATCGGAGCAACTTTTTGCGTGAAGATGTCGCTTGGCTGTTGCGCCGCAACAACAATGGCTAAGCCCACAATCCCAATAATCGCCAGCTTGCCCGCAGTTTTGACAGTCCCAGATTTCCGCATAGCTTCCTCGTTAACTGAAAATATTTTCCTGAACAGGTGAGACGTTGGTTTGACCAATACGTGAAATGCAAAACTATTACCGAACGGCGCGCTTGTCAATGAGAAGGAGGCGTTGGCAGGAGGGAAAAGTTTTTGGTGAAATCCATTGCTTGATTACTGATGAGAGGCCTCGGTTATTTCAGTGGCAAGCTCACTGGTTTTCCACTTGCCGCCGAACGCTTGGCCGCTTCGACAATCATCATCACGTTGACATTGAAGTCGCCCGCCACCACACCTTCGACTGGCTTGTTATTGCGAATGCAATCCACGAAATAGCGAATCGGTTCCGCCCGTGCGCCTTCCAGCGTTCCCAACTCCAACGGCTTCTTTTCCGTGCCGATGACCAGTTCCAACGTCTTCGGATACTTCATCGCCACGCTGCCTTTATCGCCGAAGACTTCGACGTCATAGAACGAACGCGGCAAATCCCACGAGCCTTCGGTGATCGCCACTTTATTATCGCCATACGACATCAGCACCGTAGCGTTCGTGTTCGACGGGTAAACATCTGGTCGCGTGTGCGTCGTAATCGCGTAGACCGTTTTCGGCAAGCCCAAATACCAAAGCGCCCATTTCGCGCCATAACAGGTGAAGTCAATCAACGCCCCACCGCCGCGCGATTCGTCCTTGAGCCATTTCATAAAGTATTTTTGTCGTACACTGCCCGGCTCAAAGTTCGCAGGGCCGCCGTGTCCAATCACCGAACGCACGCGCCAGACCTTGCCAATGTCGCCGCGCATCGCCACATCGTGCGCCGTATAATTTTCCGGCCACCACGCCATTTGATAATTCACCATCAACTGAATCCCGGCCTGCTTGGCAACGGCCTGCATCTGTCGTGCTTCGTCATAGGTCGCCGACATCGGCTTTTCAAACATCACGTGAATCTTACGGCTCGCACAGGCTTTCGTGACTTCCAGATGCCGATCATTTTCGACAAATGACCAAACCACTTCCGGCTTCTTTTCGTCCAGCATCTTGGCGTAGTTGTCATACACCGGCACGCCCGGCATCAACGTTTTGATGTAGTCCCGCAATTCCTGATTGTCATCCGAAACACCCACAACTTCGATTAAGTCTCCGCGTTGGTGCATTTCATTTAGCTTCGTCACAAAGCCCCAGCAATGCGAATGAACTAAGCCGACGATGGCGATTTTGGTGCGTTGGGATTGGGCGTGGGTGATGGAAGTGAAGATGATGAATAGCAGCGCGGTAAAGAAAAAGTTGCTTCGTTGCATAAATAAATCCTTTGCAGTTACAGTGAGTGGTTAGTTGCAATTTACCAATTTAGAGTCGCTTTTAATGTCAATTCCTATTGTGTCCTATTAGGGGCAACCTTATCGAACGTTCCTATCCACTTATCAACAAGTGCTGCAAATGCACGAGATTGGTGTGAGGCATAAACTCTCTTCTGTGCGTTCTGAACCATATAACGGTTCAGTAACCTCACCTTTGCATCGGGGAGGTTTACAAACCGTCCGCTATAACTGGATATCCACAT
>JAEUQN010000309.1 GCA_016789725.1 Blastocatellia bacterium
AGCGGTGTAAATAAACTTTGTAGCTGATCTGGCGTAACGTTTAAGTATCGCTTCCACTCGTCGCTTGCGTGTCCACTCGCTTTGAGCGCAACTGCGACAGGAATGCCTGCCAGAATAGAACGAGTGATGAAGGCATGGCGAAAATCATGCTTATGCAAGTCTTCGATCCCCGTCATTCGACATGCTGTGGCAAAGGATCGCTTGATCTCTTTTAGGCCACCAAAAACCAGGCCCGATGGATGATGGCGGTTGGTTTCATAAAGGACTCTCAACTGTTCTATCACACGGGTAGTCATAGGGATGAACCGTGCTATATTGGTCTTGGCATTTTTTGCTTTGACTCGAATTTGATAAGTCTCCCAACGGATGTCATTCAAACCCAATGTGAATAATTCATTTTCCCGCAACCCTGTATCCGAAAACAGAATGAGGATTGGTTTTAGATGTTCACGCTCTCCTTCACAAACGGAAAGCAAGGCCAATTCCTCTCCGAAGGTTGGCCATCGCTCCCGTTTAGTTTCGGCTTTGCGCTCAATCAAACCATTACGTTTCGCTTTGAAAGGGCTGTCATCTGCTGGCAAGAGCTTTTCATCAATAGCGTAATTGATAATTGCGCGGAGTAATTCGACCGGGCGATTGATTGCTTGAATACTTCGCTGCTCGCCTTGATTGTTCCGTATGAGAACTATGTCGCCATTGGCACTCTCTTTTATTGTGTGATCCTTTATCTGCTCTTTGGCTTTCTCAAATTTTGTTGTGAATTGAGGATCTGACTTATCGAGAATTACACTCTTGACCGGAAGCTCAGCGAGCCAAATTTTGAATTTATTGATTTCGTTTTTTGTAATCGCTGCAAGCTTCTTAGAGCCATAATAAAAGAGTAGTTGTCTGATCCATCCATCGGGTGAAATCAGGTCACGCATTCCAGCTATTTTTTTCTCTCCGACATAAACAGGTTCGATCAATTTTTCCTGTTTATACTTTCGTGCCACTTGCGAAAACGTTACTTGGTCAGGAGAGAAAGATTGAACGCCTTGACTTTTGAATTGATTCAGAAGCGCGCGCTTTTTTTCCAGTGCCGCCGTTTTTGTTTCAGCAAAGCGCCTTTTATCTACTCGCTCACCCGTCAGGGGATTTGTTCCTGTCACCCGAGCACACCAACGCTTGCGCTTTTTGTTATAGACAACATAACCTTCTTGGGCTTTCATTCTATGACCTCCTGTCCCACATTACTGTTCCACATTGAAGCGAGAAAACCAGAAAAATGATGATAACAAATGAGAAGTAGAAAGTCGCTAAGTATTTTATTTTGATAAGATAAGAGGAGATGGGAGAAGGTGAGATAAAATAGGGTGCTTGATTTGGGACCAGGGGGTCGGGAGTTCGAATCTCTCCGCCCCGACCAATTAACCTCACTTCCTTTTCATTCATTGCTCAAATCAATTCACTCCTATACGGCGCTCACGTGATTGACCAATTCATGGCGCATTCCTTTTATTGATCTTCCCTCAGGTTGCTTGTACTTGACTGTCCCCATTGACTTCTACCCACCGATTTCCGACTATCTGTCGGTGTGCCTCGGTTTGATACTCGACTCCGTAAATATCGCTTTACGAGGGTATCGCTATCCATCACGCAGAGGGGACATGAACAAAAAAATCCTCACCGAAACCGACATCCGAACTAAATTTATTACTCCATCCATACGCGATGCAGGATGGAATATCCACACGCAAATCCGTGAAGAGTTTCCAATCACCAAGGGCCGCATCATTGTGCGGGGCAAACTTGTGACACGCGGGAAGGAACGCCGCGCTGATTATGTGCTTTTTTACCAGCACATCCCTCTCGCCGTGGTCGAAGCCAAGGACAACCATCATTCGGTTGGCGATGGCATGCAACAGGCGCTGGATTACGCCCATTCGCTCCAAGCGCCCTTTGTGTTTTCCTCCAATGGCGATGGCTTTGTCTTTCACGACCGCACGGCGACGGGCGAAGCGATGGAAACCGATCTGGCCCTTGATCAATTTCCAAGTCCGTCAACTCTCTGGGCCAAATATCGCGCGTGGAAAGGCCTTGCGCCCGAACAAGAGCAAATCGTTTTGCAACCCTATCACGATGACGGCAGCGGAAAAGAGCCTCGCTATTATCAGCGCAACGCCATTAACGCGACAGTCGAAGCAATTGCCAAAGGGCAAAACCGCATCCTGCTCGTAATGGCGACGGGCACGGGCAAAACCTACACCGCGTTTCAAATCATCTGGCGTCTGTGGAAAGCCGGACAAAAGAAACGCATTTTGTTTCTGGCGGATCGCAATGTGCTGATTGATCAAACGATGGTCAATGACTTTCGCCCCTTTGGCGCGGCAATGGCGAAGCTCAGCACCAGCAGCAAAACGATTGAACGCGATGACGGCACGACCATAGACCTGACCACCGCCATTGATAAAAAACGCCGCATTGATGCGTCGTATGAAATTTATCTCGGCTTATATCAAGCCATCACCGGCCCCGAAGAGCGGCAGAAACTGTTCCGCGAATTTTCGCCCGGCTTCTTTGACCTGATCGTGATTGATGAGTGTCACCGGGGCAGTGCCGCCGAGGATTCCGCCTGGCGCGAAATTCTGGAATACTTCTCCGACGCCACCCAGATCGGATTGACCGCTACACCGAAAGAAACCGAGTACGTCTCGAACATTCATTATTTCGGTAAGCCTGTCTACACCTATTCGCTCAAGCAAGGCATTCGGGATGGATTTCTTGCGCCGTACAAAGTCATCAAGGTGCATTTGGATGTAGACATCGAAGGCTTCCGTCCGCAACAGGGCGAAACCGACCGCTACGGCCACGAAATCGAAGACCGTCTCTACAATCAAAAAGATTATGACCGCAAGCTCGTGATTGATGAGCGCACGAAACGCGTGGCCCGTTGGGTTTCGGATTACCTGAAACAAAGCGGCGACCGTTTTCAGAAAACCATTGTCTTTTGCATTGACCGCGAACACGCCGCACGAATGCGACAAGCCTTTGTGAATGAAAACGCTGACCTGGTGCAGCAAAACGCCAAGTATGTGATGCGGATTGTGGGCGACGATGCCGAGGGCGTAGCGCAAATCGGCAATTTTATTGACCCCGAAGCCAAGTATCCCGTCATCGTTACGACTTCGCGTCTACTCTCGACAGGCGTGGATGCGCAAACCTGCCGCCTGATCGTGCTGGATCGTGAAGTCGGTTCCATGACGGAATTCAAACAGATTGTCGGACGCGGGACGCGCGTCCACGAGGACACCAAAAAGTATTACTTCACGCTGATTGATTTCCGCAAAGCGACGAATCATTTCGCTGATCCTGAATTCGATGGCGAGCCAGTCCAGATTTATGAACCCGGCGAAGATGATCCCGTCACGCCGCCCGACAATGAACCGCCATTGAATGACGAGGACGAAGACGACGAAAACTTTATTCCGCCACAGCCCGGCGAAGATGAAACGATCATCGTTGACCCGAATCCGCCGACGATCACCGATCCACCCGACAGCGGCCCGCGCAAGTATTACGTCAAAGGCCAGCCTGTCGCCGTCGTGCTGGAGCGCGTCGAATACCTTGATCAGGATGGCAGGCTGATTACTGAAAGCCTGCGCGATTACAGCCGCAAGACGTTGCGCCAGCAATACGGCAGTCTGGATGAATTTCTGCGTCGCTGGAAATCAGAAGAGCGCAAAGACATCATCATCGAAGAACTCGCCGCCGAAGGTTTGTTGCTGGAACCGTTGTTGGAAGAAGTCGGCAAAGACCTTGATCCGTTCGACCTGATTTGCCACGTCGCGTTTGATCAGCCACCGCTCACGCGCCGCGAACGTGTCGCCAATGTCCGCAAGCGCGATGCGTTCACGAAATATGGCCCACAGGCGCGCGCCGTGCTGGAGGCGCTGTTGCAAAAATATCAGGACGAAGGCATAACCTCTCTGGATGATTCGCGCATCTTGCAAATCCCGCCGTTCACGGCGATGGGGACGCCGCTCCAACTCATCAAACAATTTGGCGCGCGCGCCGATTTCGAGCGCGCCGTGCATGAACTTCAAACCGCTTTATATCAGGAAGCTGCTTAATGTCCGTTCGTAACACCGTAAAATCCATTCAAGACATCATGCGTCAGGATGTCGGCGTAGATGGCGATGCCCAGCGCCTCTCGCAACTGTGCTGGATGTTCTTTCTCAAGATCATTGATGACCAGGATCAGGAACTCGAAGTGATGAAAGAAGGCTATCAGTCGCCCATTCCTGAAGCCTTGCAATGGCGAACCTGGGCTGCCAACCCGGAAGGAATGACGGGAGAGGAATTGCTCAACTTCATCAACTCGCAGCTTTTCCCGCAACTCAAGGAACTGTCCCTCACGGGTAAACCGGGCGACCGTCGTCGCGTCGTGCGCGATGTGTTTGAGGATGCGTACAACTACATGAAATCCGGTCAGTTGATGCGGCAGGTCATCAACAAAATCAACGCCGTAGATTTCAACAATCTGGCTGAGCGGCAGCATTTCGGCGACATTTACGAACAACTGCTCAACGATCTGCAAAGCGCAGGCAATGCGGGCGAATATTACACGCCGCGCGCGGTCACGGCTTTTATGGTGGATCGCATTGATCCCAAGCCCGGCGAATTGCTCTTTGACCCTTCGTGCGGGACGGGCGGATTTTTGACCTGCGCGTT
>JAEUQN010000030.1 GCA_016789725.1 Blastocatellia bacterium
GGCCTCTTTTGGCAACAATACTTTGGGGAAATTCGGTTTGACCTCGCGCGTTGGCGAATGCACCTCACCGCCTCGAAACACATACATCGCCGGAACCGGATCAAGTTTATCGGCCACCGCCAACGCTTTCGGCAATGGCGCTGGCGCTTCCCAATCCAAATCATGCATCTTGCGGCGCAAAGCGGCCCGGGGCTTTTTCACTTCCTCTGGCATGACTTGCCATAACTCTTCGTACTTTACCTCCAACTTATTTTGCGCGTACTGAGCGATTTCTTTTTGCTCCGGCGTGCGTTTGTCTTTCGGCGTGTCGAGTGCTTCCAAATACTTAGGTTCGAGGCTGGCGCGTTTTTCGGCAATTAGCTTTTCGCGGTAGGGCTTTTCGATTTCCTTGAGCTGATCTTTGATGACTTGTAATTTCGCTTCGTGCGACTTGAGCGAGGTTTTGTAGGCTTCTTTTTCCGCCTCCGAAACGTTGCTGTAATCCACATTGTCGGTCGCCGCGAAAAACGCTTGCAGCTTGTAAAAATCGGATTGCAAAATCGGATCGAACTTGTGGTCGTGACAACGCGCGCAACCGACGGTCAAGCCCAGGACACCAGAGCCAACTCCGAGCATCGTTTCGGTCAAATACTCCTGCCGCAATTCAGCTTTGTCGAGGTTGCCTGCGACAACGTGCTGTGGTCCAGCACGCAAGAAACCTGTGGCAACCTGTGCCTCAAAATTCGTCGGTTCAAGTTCATCGCCCGCGATTTGTTCTTGCAGGAAACGATCATACGGCTTATCAGCATTGAGCGCGTTGACAACGTAGTCACGGTAACGCCACGCCTGAGGACGATCCGCGTCCAACTCAAACCCGTTCGTTTCGGCAAAGCGCACGACGTCCAGCCAATGTTGCGCCCATCGCTCGCCGTACCGAGGCGAGGCCAACAAACGATCTACGACTTTTTCGTAAGCGTCGGGCGATTTATCGGCGAGAAACGCTTTCACTTCTTCGGGCGTCGGCGGCAGGCCCGTCAAATCAAAGGTCACACGGCGCAGCAACGTTGCTTTGTCGGCGGGCGGCGAAGGCGAAAGATTGTGTTTTTGTAACTCAGCCAGGATAAACGCATCTATCGGATTTTGGATTTTGGATTTTGGATTTTGGATTACGGGAATCGCGGGGCGCACGGGCTTCACAAAAGCCCAGTATTTCCGCTGTTCCTCGGTAATTTCCTTTTCTTTGAAATTCGCAGGCAGCGGCTTGAGAACCAGTGCCGCAGGCCACGGCGCGCCTTTGTCAATCCAGGTTTCAATGGCTTCGATGTCATCTTCTTCCAACTCGCCTCCGATAGGCATACGCGGTGATTTCGCGCCGGAAATGTACTGATACAACACGCTCTCTTTGCTGTTGCCGGGAATGACGCTTGCGCCGCGCATTCCACCTTTCAGAACAGCTTCACGCGAGCGCAAATCCAAGCCGGATTTTTTGTCAGCGCCGTGACATTGAATGCAGTGATTCTGAAAGATAGAGACAACCTGTTGCGCCAGCTTTTGCTGCTCGTCTTGTGAGGCCGTGAAGGCACGATGCGTGTAAATACTTGCTAGTAAAAACACAAAGGAGATAACAATACTTTTTTTGCCAAGATGTCGCAGCTTCATAGAGATGTCTGGAGGTAACGAAGCGCGCAGGAATGTGGTGTTTAGAGTTCAAGCTTTAGCTTGGTTTTCAATTTGACGAGCGTACCGCCAAGCTAAAGCTTGAACTCTGAACGCTTCTCCCTCAAGCGCCTCGATTCTTACTTCTTGATGAACTCCCGAATATACTGATTCACCAGTTCCGGCTCTTCGTGAATGACCCAGTGCGAGCCGGTCGGGATACGTTTGATCGTGAGTTGCGGGACGAATTTGTCCAAACCTTCGAGATTGCCCGTCAACAACGCGGTGTCTTTTTCGCCCCAAATCACGAGCGTTGGCACTTTGACGTTCAGCGAATCCAACGCGGCAGCGGCGGCAATATTCGTTTCGCGTTTGGGCGTGTTTTCCGTCGGCGGGCCAATCTGTGCGGCGCGATACCAATTCAAGCCGCCGGTCAACGCGCCGGGCTGCGACCACGCTTCGACATAAGCCTTTTTGTCTTCTTCCGTAAAGTTTTGCGGCTTGCTCGAAGCCGTGAACACCGCATTCTGCAATGCCGCATAGTTATTCGCGCTCAAGCCTGCTTCAGCTTGCGGCGAGCGGAAGAAATTCATGTACGCGCTCGCCTTTTGCTGTGCCGGATTCGATTGCAACTCGCGCGCAAACACGCCGGGATGCGGCGCATTGATGATGACGAGTTTGTCGAGATATTCAGGATGCCGAATCGCAAACGCCCACGCGACCGCGCCTCCCCAATCGTGGGCAACCAGAATGCCTTTGTTGTTCGGGTTCGTGCCGAATTTTTCAAACATCGCTTTGATGTCGGCGACAATGTGCGGCACTGCGTAGTCTTCCAGCTTTTCGGGCTTGGACGACAAATTGTAGCCGCGCTGATCGTAAGCAACGGCGGTGTAATCTTTGCCGAATTCCTTGAGTTGATGTTTCCACTCGTACCAAAACTCAGGAAAACCGTGCAGGAAAAGAATCGTTTTGGTGCCGGAGCCTTCTTTGACGTAGTGTAATTTCAGGCCGTTAATATCTGCGTATTCGTGCTTAAACATAGTGGTTTTGCTTTCGATTTTGGGAGGTGTTGTTTTCCGCAATGTTTCAATTTGCTTGAGGATCGCAGCAGCGGTCGCTTCGGTCACGATCTTTCCTTTTTCGCGCGTCGCCAAAGTCGGATCGCCCCACGATCCCGTCGGTGAATACGTGCCTTCACCGCGCGCTGCCACTTTCGGGTCACGCGTCAAACCTCGGCTGTTGTTGGGGCGCGGCGTGTAATCTTTTACCGCCTTTTTCATCTCGACCGAGGCCGGATCAATGTAGAGCATTTTCGAGGTTTCAATCTCGTCCGCGTGCGTGCCGCCTTCCTGTTTCATCAGCGGCTTGGAGACCTGCTCGACATCTTTCGTGACGTCCAAGTAATGCAGCGCGATGCCGTCAGCGGCTAACATTTCAGCAGCAGGTTTCAAGGCACGTAGCGTCGAGACCCCAGTGTTTATTATGTAAAACCGGCGCGGCCCAAAACGCGCGAGGCCGCGACAGATGTCTACCACCAGATCACGCGCCGTTTCCAATCGCAGCGAAGTCGAGCCAGGATATTCGACGAACGCAGGATAAAAGTGATAGTTGATCGTCGGCGCGACGACAACATCCGCCACTTTCAAAACACGTTGTTTGTAAAACTCCGCCATCGTCCAATCGTTCTTCAGCTTCAAATGTGGGCCATGTTCTTTGGACTGTGCGCCAAGCGGGATCACAACAACGGTTTCGGGCTTGAGCAGCTTTTCAGCCTCTTGCCACGTCAGGTCTTCAAGCAGTGTGCCTTTGTTTTGTGCGAAAGCCGTTGCCGAAAACAAAAGGGTGAGAAGTAGCAGTTTTTTCATAACGCTCCTTACTTGGCCAACACGGTTGGGTCAATTCCTTTGCTCAGATCGAACGAT
Source organism: Blastocatellia bacterium (assembly GCA_016789725.1). Lineage (GTDB taxonomy): Bacteria > Acidobacteriota > Blastocatellia > RBC074 > RBC074 > JAFDVL01. The sequence goes on from JAEUQN010000030.1 coordinate 3,558, forward strand.
GCGCCAACCGCGCCGACGACGCAGCTTTGGCGATCCAATCCCGTTTGCTGACGAAGGCGATAGACGGCTTCGATGCCCGTGCAATGTGCGCCCAAGAATTGTTGGAGGCCGAATTCTTTCAGCTTGCTCGCCGTCCAATCCAGCTTTTCATCATTCAGCGCGAACAGATGAAAGCCGCCGAGCGCCGCATAAACATTGGTGTTTTGCACTTTCTTGCGCGCGTGTTCGAGCGTATTGATGATGCCTGCGTGACCACAGCCGGACACGACCACCAAGCCTTTGTCTGTCACAGCCACCAGCGATATATCTTCGGGCAAATTGTCTTCGACCAAACCGTCCGGCGATTTCATCCGCCCGCTGCCGCTCCAATTCCGTTCGGCGTGAACGCGCGGTACGGGGCCGGTCAACCACACACCGGGCAAGATTTCTTTCGGTTCGTTATATTCGATGAACGTGCCGCCTGTCGCTTCGTACTCGCTTTTGATTTTGACGACGTAATTGCCTTCGTTGTTCCCGGCAGGCCGACTCCAGAAGATGCCTTTGCCGACGTGAACGCGCGACAGGGCGGCGGGATTCTTCTTCATAAACTCGCGTCGTAACGTTAACAAACCAGTCGTATGATCGCCGTGATTGTGGCTCAGGATTACGTCTTTAACGTTTGCCAAATCAATGTTCAGTTCGCGGACGTTCTGTAATACGGTTTCCGGGCGCGCGCCCGTGTCAAACAGGATTTGATGTCCGTCCACCTCAATCAAGGCTGCAAAGCCCCATTCGCCGATACCTGCGTTGCCGCCCGTCAGCATCGTCGAAAGAACTTTGACGCGCAGCGATTGCACGGCCTTGGGCTTTTGTGCCATCGAGTGCGACATCGGCCCAGCCAGAAGCATCAAGACAACCGCGAACAAATAAAATTTCCTCAAGCTCAACCTCTCTTTCAATGACAAACCTTGTCCTTTGTCCCTTGTGCATTCTCCATTATATGCAGATGGTCTTCACTGCTCATCTACACGAACTGATGTTTTCCTGCATTCAATGAACAAGGGAAAATGGATAAGGGATAATGTAAGTCACGCTATAAGCCTGCCAAATTCCACTTGGCGATAATGTCCTGAATCAGCTTCGCCACCTTATCCGTGACCTTCGCAAAGTATTCATCGGCTTTTTTCTGATCGAACTTCGGATAGCCCTGATTCGGTTGATACAACCCAATCGAAGACGGTGATGGATACGCCGCCCACGTCCCCGGAGCCGGATTCGCTGTTGCCATTTCTTCTTTGTACTTTTCCGGGTGTACCAGCGTTTTGTCTATCGCCTGAATGAACGCAGTTTCGTTCCAGCCCGCGTGTCCGCCATCTTCGCCAAAGACTTCTTTCGTGATGTCGGAACAATAACTCCACCAATTCACGACGAGGATGCGTACTTTTTTGTCTTTGGAAACTTCTGCTGCGATGGATTGCAGTACAGCCGTTTGTCCACCGCCGTGACCGTTGACGATGATGATGTTGCGGAACTGGTTTTTCGCCAAGCCTTCGAGCAGTTGCTTGACGAACGGACGATAGGCTTCTTCGGAAATCGTGAACGCGCCGGGATAGGCTTCCATACTGCCCGTGATGCCGTAAGGCAAGGTCGGCGCAATCATGGCATTGACGCGCTTGGCGATGTGCTTCGCAATCCCAAAGGGAGCCGTATTGTCTGCCCCATTGTTAACGACGCCGTGCGGTTCCATCGTACCCGTGGGCAGCAGCACAGTATTGATTTTCGCGGGTACAACCTCTTTGAATTCCATCCAATTGATGCGCTCCATTTCGCGCGTTGAAACGATGTCATCCGGTGTTCTGGTGTTGGCTGCATTCTGCGCCAAAGCAGGCCAGTGTAAGGCAAACAAAAGCACGACCGAAAGCAATCCGAACCTGTTCATAACGTGACCTCGTGATGGATTTGAAACGCGTAGACTGTACCGCAAAGTCGCGGTCAGACCAAGCCATCCCCGTTTGACAGCTTTAGCAACGAGCGGCTAAGCTGTGCAGCCTTGTTCTGAACCTTTTGCCTTTTGACAGAAGCCTGGCGACTGCTTGATGTTTGCCTTTTGATTTTCTTATGGTTGCTCGACAATTTCTCATTGCTGGTGAAGTGCAGGGCGTAGGCTTTCGCTATTTCGCGTTGCGTGCGGCGGCTCGTCATCAAGTCAAAGGTACGGTCAAAAACTTGCCCGGAGGCACTGTCGAAGTAATTGCCGAAGGCGACCGCGACGCAATGGAACAATTCAAAATGGATTTGGCGACGGGACCAATTTTCGCTACCGTCAACAGCCTTGATGAAATTGATTTGCCTGTCACCGGGCGTTTTGTAGATTTCAAAATTGATTATTAGGAAATTAACCACGGAGATCACGGAGGACACGGAGAAGAATTAGACAGGATTGACGGAATTCACATAATCTTTCTCGCTCTTTATCTTGTCCAGCTTGTAAATCCTGTCTCAAAAAAACTCCGTGCTCTCTGTGTTCTCTGTGGTTTCACTAAGCTAAAAGGAATTTTTTCATGTCTACTTCCGCAGAACTCGAACTCAAACAACTGATCCGCGAGGTCCCCGACTTTCCGAAACCCGGCATTTTATTTTACGACATCACCACACTGCTCAAAGACGCGAGCGGCTTGCGCGCAGTGATTGATCGCCTGATAGATCAATATCGCGGACGCAAAATTGACACCGTCATTGGCATCGAATCGCGCGGATTTATCTTCGCCCCCGCGCTGGCCTATCACCTGGGCGCGGGGTTTGTTCCCGTGCGCAAACCAAAGAAGCTTCCGGCGGAAGTCGAGAGCCATAGCTACGAACTTGAATATGGCAGCGACACGTTGGAAATTCATAAAGACGCGGTGCAATCGGGTGACAACGTGTTAATCGTGGACGATTTGCTGGCAACGGGCGGAACCGCACAGGCCGTAACGCAGTTGGTCGAAAAGCTCGGCGGCAACGTGGCGGGGCTGGCCGTGATTGTCGAGCTAGAGTTTTTGCCAGGGCGCGAAAAGCTGGCTGGCTACGATGTCTTCTCGCTGCTAAAATACCAGTCTTGAGTAGCTTTATTGGCCCTCGTAGTTCAAGGGATAGAACGCTCGCCTCCTAAGCGAGTGGCTGTTGGTTCGAGTCCAACCGAGGGCACTCCCTCCTTAGTCGTATTAATTCATGACCAAGTTGTTTTGCACGGAGGTCAAGCATGTTGAAAGCTGTCTATTCCAATGGCAATACTATGGAAAAGGGCAATTCTTCAGAGGGAATAGTTCTGGCAGCGTATGACGAGCAGGATTTGTTATCAGCGTCCCTTTCGGTAACGGCGCAGCCTACGATTTGATCGTTGATACGGGGATGCGGTTGCTAAAAATCCAAGTCAAGACAGGCTGGCGAAGCAGTGGCTGCTTATGTTACAAGGTGCGCAGGAAAGTTCGGGACGCGCATTACAAGGCCATGCGCAAATACACCGTCGAAGACTTCGACTATTTGGCGATTTATGATCCTATTTCAGAAGGGGTTTATGTTGTCCCCTCAACAATGATGGAGGGCAAATTGCGACTTGAACCGCCACGTAACAATCAGAAGGTGCTAATCAAATGGGCGGCTGACTTCACTTGGGACAAGCACCTGTTATCCCTTGGCAAGCCTCTCTCATTCTCCGCTCCCTCTTTCCTGTAGAATTCAAAGTCTTACCACTTTCATGCCAAATTACACTTAGCAAGGCTCCTCTCACTTTTTGGATTTATTCCAGTAAATGATGAGGTTTTTCGTAGCACGTCCGGCAGCGATGATGTCGGGCCGTTGGTCTCCGTCGAGGTCCGCAACGGTCAAATCTTCGGTCGCCATTGTGTTGTCATCAATGACGTGACTCTGCCAACGCGAACCCGTTTTATCAAGCGGCACAAACAACTTGATTCCCACCTTGCCACTAGCATCGGGATTGCGCCAGCCCGCAACAATCTGATCGCTTCCCAGTCCCAGTAAATCCGCTACAGCAAGCGCATGACCTTCGCGGAAACCACCCGTCAGCAAGTATCGTTGGGGCTGCCCGCGCAAGGTATAAACCACCAATTCGTTCCCGTGCATCGGTTCAATGGTGGCCAGGAAATTCAGGCTGCCAAGTCGCCCTTGTCGGATTTCGCCGACGCCACGATTCACCCCAATTCCCGGCACCCGCTCCGTCGAATTCGGTGTCCATTGCCCGCCGCGCGGCGCGAGGGTAATGGCCCCCTGTCGGCCACCCACAACCAGACGTTCGGATTTGGTTCCTGGAACGGGCACTACGTCGAAGTTGTGCGTCATATTCAGGCTTTCATCCAACAAAACTGTTTGCCAGACATCACGCGGATTGTCCGGCTTGAGGTAAGCAAGCAGACGGACGCCCGCGCCTTCCCCATTGCGATTGCCACGTCCATGCAGAGGGACTACCACCAGCGAGTATTTTCCATCAGCCAGGCGCACCCATTTCATCCGGTGTGTGGTTGGTTGGTGAGGCAAGGACACGGCTTCCCATCGCTGCGTCGGATCATCAGGACGAATCAAATAAAAGATCGCGCCGGACTTCTGATTATCGCTGGTCTCCCCCGGATTCCATTGTGCGCCGACAGCAACCTCAACCTTGCCGTCCCCGGTAATGTCGCGGGCAGCGATGGCTACGTTGTCGCGGGCCGTGAGGTTTTCCGCCATCACAAACCGTTGCCAGTCTCCGTTGCGATACCAAACGATCTGTGTCTTGTCGGCCAGCAGAATGTCAGGTTTGCCATCACCGTCCACTTCGCCGATAGCGAGTCCATAGCCAATAGACACGCGGTTATCAATCGTTTGCGGCTCGAAGGTTGGCACCTGAGCAAAGCCCAAAACTCCAACAAATAGACTGGCGAACACGGTCAGCGCAATTCGGCTCAACATGAGGTCCTCCTGAATGATTTTACGTTGCGACTCACACACATCTGTACGCGTGCGAGAGGTCTGTGGTGGAAAAGCAAATTTATCATGGTGTAATTACAGATGTGGATCAAGACGGGTCTGTCAGACGCTGCGAAATCCAGCAAAATAAGATACGATGCCAATCGCTTCCAGCAACGCCTGCGAGAGGGCTTGGCTTGGACATTCCCAGTTGTCTCGCTGCGCCTATCGAGGTGATTGAACTATGCCAGGACCATCATATCCAGCCTCACGAAGAGTTGCGGCGACGATGCAGGAATTTTTTGCGTCCCACCTCGTGACGGCTTATCAGCAAGATACAGAATCGCTGGCTCCACAACCGGATGCACAGACAGTGGAAGAAATTATTGATGCCGCATTCTGGGCGAGCCTGCGTCAGGAGGAAGGATATTTTCCAAAAATTTCGCTCGCGCTCCTGCCGCCTGAACTGACGCGACAGCCGTTGACCTTCGCGCGCCCGCTTCCCTTCACCCCGGTGTCGCTCTCGCGCCTCGCGCCTGCGGTTGAGCGTCCGGGCATCCATCTGGGAGTCTGGCGCTATGGTCAGGAACTCTGCGTTTGGGGAACCACGCGGGTCATCCCCAAGCTTTGTTTCGTGTTGGAGGTCATCGAACCGGGATTGCTGGTTATCAAGTATCGGCGCGGCGAAGACCCCGGCAAATATGTCAACGTCGCCGTGCTCAAAGGTGATGAGGTTAAATTGGTAGACGAAGAGGATGCGAGTTTGCCGGAATGCCCCGCCGTTCTGACCTCATTGTTGGGTTTTGGTTCGGCCACAGACTCAGTGAATGTGCTGGTGCAACTGGCCGTTTCGATGCGCGCGCACGGGCGGGGCGGAGCGTTATTGGTTATCCCTCAAAACTCTGTAACCTGGCGGGAATCCATCCTCCAGCCAATCCTGTATTCGGTGACACCGGCCTTCTCGGAATTGGCAGAGCTAATGCGGCAAGGAGTGGGCGAGAGAAAGGGGCAACCGTGGCAGGAAGCATTGCGGCGAGCGGTTGCCGCAGTCGCAGGATTGACGGCAGTGGATGGCGCAGCCCTCATGAACGATCAGCACGAACTGCTCGCCTTCGGCGCGAAAATTGTGCGGCGTAAGGGAGGCACCCGCGTCGAACGAATCATTATGACGGAACCGGTGATCGGCACTCCGGCTTCCATCGTCGAGCCGGAACAACTGGGGGGAACGCGTCATCTGTCTGCCGCGCAGTTCGTGCAGGATCAACGCGATGCCGTCGCGCTGGTGGCCTCGCAAGATGGGCGTTTCACAATCTTTGTGTGGTCGCCTTGCGAAGAAATGGTGCACGCGCACCGCGTAGAGACGCTGCTGCTATAGTCCTTAAATTTCACGCTAACAAAACGATTGCGATATGATTTCCATGACTGCGCGCATTCCCTTTGATCGCATCTTCAAGCTCACCGAACACGGTGTCACAATCCGCAGCGAGATGGCTGCCGGAGTCACCACATTTCTGACGATGGCATACATCATCTTCGTCAATCCTTCGATTTTGAAAGAAGCGGGTGTCCCATTTTCCGGGGCCTTGTTTGCGACCTGCATTGCGGCGGCGATAGGGTCATTGTTGATGGGGTTGCTGGCAAATTACCCGTTCGCGCTGGCCCCAGGAATGGGATTGAACGCGTACTTCACATACACCGTTGTGCTGGGGCTGAAGCACGATTGGCACGTGGCCTTGGGCGCAGTGTTTTTGTCGGGCATCGTGTTTTTGCTACTGACGTTGGTGCGCATTCGAGCGTTGATTGTGGATGCGATTCCGATGACATTGAAAACAGCGGTCGCGTGCGGCATCGGGTTATTCATTGCATTCATTGGGTTGAAAAATGCGGGTGTAATTGTGGCCTCTCCCGCCACGTTCGTGACGCTTGGTCATATCGTTTCCAAACCGGTACTACTAGCCTTGATCGGGCTGGTCATCACTGGAGCATTGATGGCGCGCGGCTTCAAAATGGCGATTCTCATTGGCATTTTTGTTGTCACAGTCGCGGCGATTGGTTTCGGTTTAGCCAAACTGCCAACCAGCATCGTTGAAGTTCCGGCGTGGCGCGAAACGTTTCTGCAACTGGATGTGCGCGGCGCACTGAGCATTGGGTTGCTGGATGTCGTCTTTGTCTTTCTTTTCGTGGACATGTTCGATTGCATCGGCTCAATGATGGGGCTGGCGCAGCAGGCTGGATATTTGGATAACCAAGGTAAATTGCCACGCATCAATCGCGCCTTGCTGTGCGATTCGATAGCGACCATTGTGGGGGCGTTGTTTGGCACCTCCACCGTAGTGACGTATATCGAGAGCGCAACTGGAGTGAGCGAAGGCGGACGCACAGGATTAGTTGCGGTCACAGTAGCAATCCTGTTCTTGTTCGCGGCATTTTTATCGCCGATAGCAGGCATCATCCCGGCGATAGCGACGGCCCCTGCCTTAATTGTCGTTGGGGCCTTGATGATGCGTTCGGTCACGGCCATTCGCTGGGACGATCTGACCGAAGCGATCCCAGCGTTACTGACGATGCTGGCAATGCCATTAACATTTTCGATAGCGAATGGGTTGGCGCTGGGATTTATTTTTTATCCGCTGCTCAAAGTGCTGGCGGGACGCGGGCGGGAGGTATCACCACTGGTGTATGTGCTGGCGCTGGTGTTTTTGCTGCGCTATGCGTATTTGAGTGGCGAATAGCGATTTGGCGTTGCAGGTTCGTTCCCACTCAGCCATTTTGGTTAGGAACCGCGCCGATGATGCCAAAGCTCAAAATCGCTTCCTGCTCATCTTCAAACGTTTCAAAAACCGGGAGCAGGCGGGTGACCGTTAATAAATCTCTGATCTTGCGCGGCAGCTTGAGTAATTTGAGGTGACCGCCCTGATTCTTAGTGGTCGTGTGACGGGAAATCAATTCGCCAATGCCGGAACTGTCCAGATAACTGGCATTTTCAAAATTCAGGATAATTTCTTTCTCGCCCAGTTCAAGCAGACGATTGACTTCATCCCGCAATTTGTTGCTGCCCTCGCCAATAGTAATCTTGCCGACCAAATCCAGGATGACAATACTACCCAGCTTGCGGGCATGAATTTCCAACTGCATGTTACGTTCCTTCGGCAACCTGTTCGTTCTGTGTTGGCGGGCAGTCCGGCGGCTGTTTGCGATTTTTGACCATTGTGATTTGCATGCCACCGCCAGTGTGGCGAATCAATTCCACCTCGTCCATAAACGAACGCATGTACAAAATGCCTCGTCCTGCCGGATTCAAAAGGTTTTCGGGATCAAGCGGATCCGGCAATTCTGCGGGATCAAAACCGGCACCGTGATCGCGGACGGCAATGCTCAGCGTGGCTTCCGTAAGGCGGAAAGACAACTCTACATTTTTTTCGAGATTGTATTTATTGCCATGTTCGATGGCATTGGCGATGGATTCGCGCACGGCGAGGTTGATCCGATACTGTTCTTCATCATCAAAACCGCAGAGTTTAGACATGTGATCAGCGGTCAGCGTGGCAATATCAATTAGATCAAGGCTGCTGGCAATCGTGATCTCGACCACTTTTTCGGCGAGCGTCATATGCGGACAGTTCCTTTGTCGGTAAGCTTCCTTTAAGATGGGTTGAGCCAATCGCGTCTGATTGGCTCAACCGTTTGGGATGTAACACAGCTATTTTATCAGTGTCAAGGAAACCACTTTTGTCATGACAAATCATTCTGCTGCTCATATCAAGATTTATCCGGCTTCCAGACTGCGCGGGGACTTCCACTTGCCGGGCGATAAGTCCATTTCACACCGCAGCGCGATGTTTGCGGCCCTGGGCAAAGGAACCAGCGTTCTGCGCAATTATTCTTCTGCCCGCGACTGTCAAAATACTCTGGATTGTTTTGAAGCAATGGGCGTACAAATCGCTCGTCAACCAGATCACATCACGATTGAAGGCGTTGGCGTCAATGAATTGCAAGCGCCGACTACAATGCTGGATGTTGGCAATTCCGGCACTACGATTCGATTGATTTCCGGGATTTTGGCCGGGCAAAATTTCACGACTGAAATTAACGGCGACGAGAGCATTCAACGCCGCCCCATGAAGCGCGTGATTGAGCCGCTGACGAAAATGGGCGCTCAGATTGAAGCCCGCGACAATAACTTCGCTCCCCTCAAAATCCACGGCGGCAACTTGCACGGCATCGAATACACACCGCCCGTTGCCAGCGCGCAGGTCAAGTCGTGTGTTCTGCTCGCAGGTTTGTTTGCCAAGGGTGAGACGTCCGTGATTGAAACGACTCCCACACGCAATCACACTGAAATTATGTTGCAGGAATGCGGTGTATCAGTGCAGCAGGAGCAAATCGCCACAGGCCGACGCATCGCCGTGCAAGGCGGGGCCTCGCTACAAGCATTGGGCGATTATACGGTCGCTGGCGATCTGTCTTCCGCCGCATTTTTCCTGGCCGCAGGATTGCTGGTTCCCGACGCGGAATTGCTGATTCGCCACATCGGCATCAATCCATCGCGCAAGGCGTTGATTGACGTTTTGCAGCAACTTGGCGGACGTATCGAAATCAAAAATGAACGACTGGCGCACGGCGAACCAGTTGCCGATTTCTTCGTGCAATCATCCGAGTTACGCGGCGATCTTGAATTGAGTGGCGCAGTCGTGGCGAACCTGATTGATGAAATCCCGATCCTCGCGGTCATCGCCACGCAACTCCATGGCACGTTGACAATTCGGGAAGCCAATGAACTCCGCGTTAAGGAAAGTGACCGCATTCGCTCCATTGTGGACAACCTGCGGCGAATGCAGATTGAAGTCGAAGAATATGAAGACGGGATGCGCATCGCAGGCCAACAGAAATTGCACGGAGCACTGATTGAATCGTACGGCGATCATCGCATTGCGATGGCCTTCGCGGTGGCAGGATTGATGGCAACGGGCGAAACCGAGATCCATGACGCGCAAGCGGCCTCGGTGTCATTGCCTGAATTTTATGAGTTATTGGCGAAACTGACGTGAGCGTTGAACCCCAAAATCTAACATCCACCACCCAGAATTTATTCCTCGTCGGTTTTATGGCATCGGGCAAAACGACTGTCGGGCGCACCTTGGCGGCCCAGCTTGACGTGCCATTTATTGATTTGGACGAAGAAATTGAGCGGGCAGCCGGTTGTACGATTGCCGAAATGATCCAGCGGCAGGGCGAAGCGGCGTTTCGTCAACTTGAGACCGCCTGCTTGCGGGAAGCCTCTACGCAAAAAACAGCGGTGATTTCGCTCGGCGGCGGGGCCTTCACACAAACGATCAATCGGGAAGTGGTCGCACAAACAGGCATTTCTGTCTGGTTGGACGCGCCTTTTGCCTTGTGCTGGGAGCGAATTCAACGCGATGCCGTCGTGCGACCTTTGGCTCCGACCAGCGAAGAAGCACAGGCACGATACCGACAGCGAGTTCCCATTTATGAGCAGGCACAAATCCGCATTCCCGTGGAAAGTGACTCAACGCCCATGACCCTGGCGGCGACGATTATGAAGCAATTGCGGGATCGCTAAACTCTGCCTTGTCTCAGATCGCCGAAACCTCTACAATTTCGGTTTACGTCCCGCATCATTTTTTTGGAACACGAGATTTCCAGCCTTCGTATAGCGCATCTGATTAGGCTGTCTCACCATCAAATTTAGTATTTTAGTTCGGAGTTCGTTATGGCTGTCTCGAAAAAGAAAAAGATCATCATTGCTTCCATCCTCGTTCTAATCATTTCGGGCATCATCGTCGCTAGTGTGTATGCACGGCGGAGCGATGCGCCCGAAGTGCAAACCGCCAAAGTTGAAAAGCGCAATCTGCTGGAATCCAAAGTGACCGCGAACGGCGAAGTTCGCCCGATTCAACTTATCAATCTGACGGCTGAAGTTAGTGGCCGCGTCACAGATGTTTTCGTCAAAGAAGGCGATCTGGTCAAAAAAGGCCAGAAAATTGTCCGCCTCGATCCGACGCAACAGGAAACTTCCGTTTCAATTCAGGAAGCGGCGTTACGGGCAAGTCAAGCCGATGTGCAAAATCAAAATGCTGCGATTAACGTGGCCGATAACGCCATCAACACCGCACGCGCCTCTTTGCTCAGTTCACAGGCTGATTTGGATCGTGCCAGGGTAGATCAAACCAACGCGGAAATCGAACTCAAGCGCAATACCGAATTATTGGAATCGGCGATTGTCTCCCGCTCGGTGTATGACACCGCCAAAGCACGCTACGACTCGGCAACCGCTTCGGTCAATGCGGCCAAGGCGCGCGTGGAGCAATCCCAAGCCCAGATCAAAGAAGCGCAACTTCGTGTTGAGCAAGCCAAAACGTCGTTGCTCTCTTCGCAAGCGCGTGTCGCACAGCAAAAAGCGAACTTGCGCAGTTCCACCGACTTCCTGACCAAGACTGTTCAATTCGCCTCCATTGAAGGCGTCATTGCCAATAAGCCGATTGACGTCGGAACCTTTGCCACGGCGAACTTCCAATCCACGCCAATTGTCATCATCGCGGATATGTCTACGATTAACGTTGAAGTTCGCGTGGATGAAACCGATATTGCGAATGTTCAGGTCGGGCAACGTGTCACGGTCAAAGTGGATGCGTTAGGCGACAAAGAACTCGAAGGTGTGGTTCAGGAAAGAGCCGCTTCGGCGGTAACGAAATCGGGTGCCAACATTGCGGCAACAGCCAACACCGGCACACAGGAAGCCAAGGAATTCAAGGTCGTCGTACGGTTGAGTAATTTGTCGGCAGAAAACCGCGAACGATTGCGTCCGGGAATGTCCGCCACCGCCACCGTTTTCACCGACAAGCGCGAAAATGTGATTGCGATTCCGCTGCAAGCCTTGGTCGAGCGTGATCCGGCGCAACTCGACAAAGAGGGCAAAGCTGGCGATGAAGCCAAACCGACTCCGACTCCTTCGCCAGCGCCAGGCGCACCGGTCGAAAAGAAGAAAACCGTCAAGGGCGTGTTTCTGGTCAAGGATAACAAGTCGGTCTTTACTCCCGTCGAAACCGGCATCACGGGCGAAAACGACATCGAAATCAAGAGCGGCTTGAGCGGCGGCGAAACCCTCATCACGGGTCCCTATCGCCAGCTTCGCACCCTCAAAAACAACACTGTCATTAAGCTTGAAGACAAAAACAAGAAATCTAATGGCAGTGAGACGAAGAGCTAATCGTCAGGGGCGAGTGTCAGCTTCTCTTTGACACTCGCCCCCCGACACCTGACACCCTGACCTGACACCTAATTTATGCTGACTGATACTCAAAGTTCGACTGCCTCAAAAGCTGCCCCAGTCAAGAATGGTGCAAGCCCTGATGTGTTGATTCGCACGGTAAATTTATGGAAAACCTATGTGATGGGCGACGAAGAAATTCATGCGTTGCGCGGTGTCTCCTTTGAACTGACGCGAGGAGATTACGTCGCCATCATTGGCCCGTCCGGCTCCGGCAAATCTACGTTGATGAATATGATTGGCTGTTTGGACACGCCGAGCCAGGGGGAATATTGGCTGAATGGAAAGTTAGTTTCCGAAATGGACGATGACGAGCTAGCGCACATTCGGAACAAAGAAATCGGATTTGTGTTTCAGACCTTTAATCTGTTGCCACGCGCTTCGGCTTTGCACAATGTCGAATTGCCGTTGATTTATAACGGAACGCCCGCTGCCAAACGCATTGAGATGGCGAAGAAAGCCTTGGAATCCGTCGAACTCGGTCATCGTATGAGTCACCGCCCCAATGAATTGTCCGGTGGTCAGCGCCAACGCGTAGCGATTGCCCGTGCCTTGGTGAACAGTCCTTCGATCATTCTGGCGGACGAACCGACCGGGAACCTGGATTCAAAAACGTCCGTTGAAATCATGCAATTGCTCGAACATCTACACGAGCAAGGCAACACAATCATTTTAGTCACACACGAACCTGACATTGCGGCGCATGCCCACCGCGAGATTTTTATTCGCGACGGAATGATTGATCGGGATATTCGGCGGAAGTAGTACAACAAGTTTCAAGCAGGAAAAACGCGAATTGCTATTGATGGCCGTTCGCGTTTTTTTTACTCCATTGATAATTAGAGGACGGATAAAGATTGGCCTTGGAATTCAGTGACCTGCCCAATGATCGCCGCTTGCGGATAATGACGATGCAAAACCTTCAGTAACTCATCTGCCCGATTTTCAGCCATACAAATCAACAACCCGCCTGCGGTTTGCGGATCATAAAGCAGGCTTTGCATGGGCTTGCTAATCGCAGTATCCAACTTCACATCCCCCCCAACATAATCACGATTGACGCGGTCGCCACGCGTGAGCATTCCGGCTTCTGCTAACGCCAACGCATTCGGCAAAAGCGGCACGTCAGCCGAGTGGATTTCGAACGTGACCTGGCTGGCTTTCGCCACTTCCCACGCGTGTCCAAGCAGGCCAAAGCCTGTAATATCTGTTGCCGCCTTCACACCAAACTCACGCATCAACACCGCCGACTCACGGGCAGGCGTGAGCATTGTTTGGAGCGAAGCTTCGGCAATCTCAGGACTACATTTCTCAAACTTGATCGCCGTTGAAATCACCCCTGTACCAATCGGCTTCGTCAGGATCAAAACATCGCCGGGACGTGCGCCGCTATTGGTGGCGATCTGATTCGGATCAATGATTCCCGTCACCGAATAGCCAAACATAATCTCAGCATTGTCTACGCTGTGGCCGCCAATCAAGGCAATATTATTTTCCATCAACACCGACAAGCCGCCACGCATAATTTCGCCGAGAATCGCAAAATCCACCCCTTTGCGCGGGAAGCAGGTAATCGCCATCGCCGTAATCGGCGTACCGCCCATTGCCCACACGTCGTTGATCGAATTCAGCGCGGCGATCCGCCCGTAATCAAAGGGGTCATCTACAATCGGCGTGAAGAAATCAAGGGTCTGCACAATCGCTAAATCATCGCGCAAACGATACACGCCGGCATCATCGGCGTGATCGAAACCAACCAACAGATTTGGATTATTTGGTTGTTTTGGTAACCCGCTCAAAACTTGAGCGAGCGCGCTGGGCGTGAGCTTAGCCGCTCAACCAGCGCACGATGCCATTTCAGTTAATCGCATAATTTCTCAAAAGATGTAAGGCGATTTGCTAAATCGCCTGCCTTGTCCTACCACTTCCGCGATTTAGCAAATCGCGTTACACATCTACTTTCTCAAACGTTTCTTCATCCAATTCGCTGAAAAACTCTTTGTGCAAGCGTTTGACAGCTTCATCCACCAAGGCACTTTCGATGACAAAACTTGCATTGATCGCCGAAGCGCCGTGCGAAATCATCGAGATGTTGATTTGATTCAACGGCGTAAAGATACGCGAAGCCAGGCCCGGCGTAAACTTCATCTGCTCGCCCACTAAACAAATAATCGCGCGGTCACGTTCGACCGTGACTTCGCCGAACTCCTGCAAGTCGGCAATGATCGCGTCCAGATGGCGCGTATCATCCAGCGTCATCGAAACGCTCACCTCCGAAGTCGCCACCATATCCACCGCCGTTTCGTGCCGATTGAAAACTTCAAACAGTCGCGCCAAAAAGCCGTGTGCCATCAACATCCGCACCGAATCCACGTTCACCACCGTGATGCCGCGTTTGAAGGCAATCGCTTTGATCGGAGATTTGGAGGCGGGAGCGTGGCTTAAAATCGCGGTGCCTTGAACGTGCGGTCGGCGCGAATTGCAAATGTAGACCGGAATGTCTTTGACCATCGCCGGGCGCAGTGTCGAGGGATGCAACACTTTCGCGCCGAAGTAGGCCAACTCCGACGCTTCGGCAAACGAAATGGTTTTGATTTTCGCGGCTTCCGGCACGATCCGTGGATCGGTGGTCATCATGCCGTCTACGTCCGTCCAAATTTCAATCGCCGTCGCGTTGACGGCGGCACCGATAATCGAAGCCGAATAGTCCGAACCGCCGCGCCCAATGGTCGTCGTGCGCCCATCAACCGTGGAGCCGATGAAACCTTGCGTAACAGGCACGCAACCAGCATTGACCTGCGCGGTGAAGGTTTCGTGCAGCAACGGATCAGCCACCTCAAAGTCAATTGCCGCGCGCATAAAATCATCGTTCGTGCGCATCAAGGGGCGAACGTCAATGCGCTCGCTGCTGATGCCATCCGCACGAAACGCCGCCGCAACGAGCAGCGAAGACAACAGTTCGCCCTGCGCTGAAACACTGTCAGACAAGGCCTCCGTCACGATTCCGCCGCGCTGAATTTCATCCAGTGTACCTGTCAGTTCAGCCAACTGCGTTCGCAACGCGGCGTGCAAGGTTTCCCGTTCTTCAGGCAACGCCAATTCATCAGCGGCAGCAGAATGTCGCGCTTTCACTTCATCGAGTTTTGCCTGCACATCCGCATCTTTGCCTTCTGCCGCCCATCGCGCACAATCCAGCAAACCATTGGTCACACGCGCCATCGCGGAGACCACCACAATCGGCTGTCGTTGCAATTGTTGCCGCACGATGGAAACCAGGCGGCGAATCGCGGTAGCGTCTTCGACCGACGTACCACCAAATTTCATGACGATCATTGTTAGCTGTCCGTAGCCAGTCGTTCGTGTCGGTTGTAATTCCGACCACTGAAGGCTGACCAAAATAAAAAAGGCTAACGAGTGTATGCTCGTTAGCCCTTCGTGAATAATGTCAATGCGACAGATCGCTGTCGCAACCAATCATTCCGGGCTTCTCGTAGCACTCCACCACACAAGGTGACAGTTGCCGGGATTTGACCCGGCGAACCAATCAGCAAACGGACGAAGCCTTGTGCTGATTTCGGCGGCACTTCCCTTTCGCGGCTGGTCATCAAGCCTTCGCGCTCTCACAAACCGTTACTCTTAAAGCCCGCGCCTCTACTTGAAGGATCAAACAAAAGAAGCGCGCATTGTGCCGAACCAAGCAGCGGGTGTCAAGTTGCGAGCAAGTCGTCCAAGGCTACCAGGCATTGGAACAAATTCGCCCAAGACGAACCATCGCCTTGAAAATCACGCGTTAAGAGTTCAAGCTTTAGCTTGTTTTGCAAAACGCACGAGGTAAACAGACTTGTATGAAACGGTTCCCTCATTTTCCCATCGCTCGCAATCGTCGTGAATTTCTGACCCAATCTGCCAACGGCTTTGGCGCGCTCGCCCTGTCGGCCCTGCTTCAGCAAGAAGCCGCCGCCAATCCAACATCCAACATCCAACATCTGACATCGAATGATCCTCTCGCGCCTAAACCACCGCATTTCGCTGCCAAAGCGAAAGCCGTGATTTATCTGTTTATGGTTGGCGGACCAAGCCAGATGGAAACGTTTGACCCCAAGCCTGTGCTGGACAAAATGCACGGCCAACAGTTGCCGAAATCCTTTGGCGAAGTCAAAGGCCAATTCGTCAAACAAGGTACGCCGCTGCTGCACAGTCATTGGAAATTCAAGAAACATGGGCAATCTGGCGTCGAAGTTTCCGAACTGTTTCCGCACATCGCTTCGTGCATTGATGACATCGCGGTACTGCGTTCGTGCTACACCGATAGCGCCGTGCATGCGCCTGCAATGTATCAAATGCTGACGAGTCGCGTGCTCGCCGGTCATCCTTCGCTCGGCAGTTGGGTAACCTACGGCCTCGGCACCGAAAGCCAGAACCTGCCCGCGTATTGCGTGCTGACGCAGCCGGAAGGTTTGCCCGAAGGCGGAGCGCCAATGTGGGGCAATGGTTATTTGCCGACGTTGTATCAAGGCACGCAATTGCGCAACGGTGGAACGCCGATTTTGCACCTTGACCCGCCGAAACATAGCAATGCCAGACAACAACGGCACCTGCTCGACTATCTGCGCAAAATGAACGAGATGAATCAGGGGGCAGAAGACAGCGAAATGGCGGCGCGCGTCGCATCGTACGAACTCGCGTTTCGCATGCAGCAACACGCCCCCGAAGCGGTGGATGTGAGCAAAGAATCGGCAGCCACGAAAAAGCTGTATGGCCTCGACAGCCCACACACGCGTGAATTCGGGACGCGGTGCTTGCTCGCGCGGAGATTAGTCGAACGCGGCGTGCGCAACGTGTTGCTGTTTTCCGGCGGTGGCCCCGTCAGCACACAATGGGACGCGCACGACCTGATCAAAGAAAATCACGACAAGATGGCTTTGTGGACGGATCAACCGATTGCCGGTTTGCTGAAAGATTTGAAAAGTCGCGGGATGCTGGACTCGACGCTCGTCGTGTGGGGAACGGAATTTGGACGCACGCCCGTTTCCGAAAATGGCAAGGGCCGCGATCACAATCACGAAGGCTTTTCGATGTGGATGGCAGGCGGCGGCGTCAAAGGCGGACAGGCGATTGGGCAAACCGATGAACTGGGCTTCAAATGCGTCAGCGACCGCTATCACCCGCGCGACATCAATGCGACGATTTTGCATTTGATGGGCTTGGATCAATGGAAGCTAACCTTCAAACACAACGGACGTGATGAACGATTGACGGATTTTGGCGGGAATGTGATCCAGCCGCTTTTGGCTTAATCAAGCCACGAATTAATAGGAATGCTCACGAGATTGATTTATGGTCAGGAACAGAATTCATTTCCTCTTGTTGCTACTTGTCTTCAGCGTTAGCTCCATTTTCGCGCAAACGGATACGCAGGCGATTCGCAAAATTGACTTTCGCAATTTCAGCTATAACACCTGCTTCGACGAAGACCAGAAAACTACGCGCATCACCAAAGGCAAATATCAACGCGAGATCAAAGATGGCGACATTAAATACTCCGTCTACTTTGAAGTCCGCGCGGTTGTGTATGGCGATCTTGACAGTGACGGCAACGAAGAAGCGGTCATAGATACGATCTGCAATAGCGGCGGCACAGGGCAATTCACAGATGGCCTGGTGTACCGAATGCAAAACGGCAAGCCTGTTCTGATTGGCAATATCGGCGTTGGTGATCGCGCTGATGGCGGATTGCACGAGGTTAAAATCGTTAACGGCTTGCTGAAAGTTTCGCGCTATGGTGGCCACAGCGGGGCGTGCTGTCCTGACTACATCGAAACATCTACACACAAACTGACAGGCAAAGGATTGGTCGAAATCGGCAAGCCCGTCCAAAGCGACTACGTGAGCAAAGACGGCGATTATGCAACGCGACGCGTTCGGTTTGCGCGCGGCACCTCCTCAACGCTGGTGAAAGGCACGACCAAAGGACAGGAAACTTATTTGATCGGCGCAAAAGCAGGTCAAACGATGAGCCTAAAAATCACCGGCACCAATGCAAACGTAGATTTACAAGCACCAGAAGGAGCCGACATCGCGCAACCAAAACTGAATCAACCCTGGTCAGCCAAATTGCCTGCGAACGGAGATTATAAGTTGACGATTTCGCCGCCGAAAGGAACCGCGACCTTTACGATTGAAGTCAGCATCAAGTAATCGCCCGGCTGTTGCAGCAATCCTCTCCCTCCCGCATAATCGCGCGCATGTCTGAGAAAAAACGCCTCTTCCTGATTGACGGCATGTCAAACATCTTCCGTTCGTATTACGCGATTCGCGGGCTTTCGACTTCGCGCGGTGTAGCGACGAATGCGGTGTTTGGCTTTGCGATGATGCTGCGAAAACTGCTGACGCAACACAAGCCCGACTACATTGGCGTCGTGCTGGATTCCAAAGAAAAAACCTTTCGCCACGATCAATACGAACACTACAAAGCCAATCGCACCGAGATGCCCGAAGACCTGGTGCCACAACTCGCATTGATTGATCGCGTCTGCGCGGCGTATCGCGTGCCGATCATCAAAATGCCTGGCTTTGAAGCAGACGATTTGATGGGAACGCTCGCGCATCAGGCGGCTGACGCGGGGTTGCAAGCCGTCATTGTTTCGACCGACAAAGATTTGTGCCAACTGGTGCGCGATCCCGACATCATCATCCTGCGCGAAGACAAAACCGGCGAATCCTGGTTTGACGAAGCGGGCGTGAAAACGCGGCTCGGCGTGCGGCCCGATCAGGTTGTAGATTGGCTCGGATTGATGGGCGATGCGTCCGACAATATTCCGGGTGCGCCCGGCATTGGCGAAAAAGGTGCAATTGGCCTGATCGAACAATTCGGCTCCATTGAAGCGGCGCTTGTGGGATGGGAAGAAGTAAAGAAGAAAACGTATCGGGAATCGTTGCGCGATAATGTGGAAATCATTCGCTTGTCGCGTGAACTGGCGCGCATCGAAACGAATGCGCCTGTGACGCTCGACTTGAACTCGCTGATTACCGAAGAACCAGATCGGGAAGCCGCCTATCAGCTCTTTACAGAACTGGAATTCAATCAACTCGCCCGCGAATTTGCAGGCGCGGCAAAACCGATGACGGCGGTGGCGGCGACTCCGGCAACCAAGCAATACCGACACGTCAAAACCGTTGAAGAATTGAAAAAACTTACGAATTCCCTGCTCGCCAAAGATCGCTTTGCCTTTGCGTTTGCAGTCGGCACCGCAACCAAACCGGAGCAAGCAGAAAGCCTGTTTGATTTAGTGGAGGAAGACAATTCTCCCAAACTCGTCGGGATGGCGGTTTCGACCGCAGCGGGAGCAGCGGATTACATTGATTGGGGAGCGATGGATGATCGCGCCGCCGCGATGGAATTGCTTAGGGAAATACTCGATAACGGCTTGCTGGAAAAATCGGTACACGGCCTTAAGCAGGCATTGGCGATAGCAACAAAGGCAGGGCTATCGCTTGAGGCGGTTTCGGACGATACGGAATTGCAAGCATATTTGCTGGAACCGGAGCGAGCGCAATACGATTTGCCACAACTGGCGCGCGAATATCTGGGGACGGAAATCGCGCTGCCGGAAGAGGTCGCGGAACGAACCTTATTGATTGCCGATGTAACCGGACAACTCGCCAATATCTTTTCAGCCAAAATTGATGAAGCAGAATTGCGAAAGGTCTACGACGAAATCGAATTGCCGCTTGTACCGTTGTTGCTGCGGATGGAACAGGCCGGCTTCAAAGTTGATCCAAACGCGCTCAGGGAACTGGCCGTCGAGATGCAAAAAGAGATTGATCGTTTGACGCAACAGGTTTATGAACTGGCGGGCAAGCCGTTCAATATCAATTCGCCGCAGCAGCTTGGTGAAATTTTTGAAGGACTGAACTTTGAAGTTTCCAAGCGCACCAAAACCGGCCAGATTCAGACCAACCGCGAAGTGCTGGAAGAGCTTGCCGAAAAGTACGAATTGCCGCGCTTAATTATTGAATACCGCGAGGTTACAAAGCTGAAAAGCACGTACGTGGATGCATTGCCAGGCTTGATCAGTCCTCAGGACGGACGGGTCCACACGACGCTGAATCAAACTGTTGCGGCGACGGGGCGGTTATCAAGTGAAAATCCAAATCTGCAAAATATTCCCATTCGCACTGAACTCGGTCGCCGCATTCGGCGAGCGTTCATTCCAGCGGACGGGTGCGTCTTGCTTTCGGCGGATTACTCGCAAATCGAATTACGGCTGCTCGCCCACATCACCGAAGATGAGGAAATGCTCGACGCCTTTCGGAAAGGCGAAGACATCCACGCGCGGACGGCGCAACGAGTCTTCGGCGCACAAACGGAAGCCGAACTCAAAGAAAAACGGCGCGTGGCCAAGATTGTCAATTTTGCGATTGCGTACGCGGTCGGTGCCTTTGGCCTGGCTCCGCGTGTCGGCATCACACGAACTGAGGCGAAGCAGGTAATTGAGGATTACTACAACACTTTCAAAGGCGTGCGACGATATATGGAAGAAGTGCCGGATAAAGTCCGAGCGGCGAATGGTGTAGTGCGGTCATTGGTCGGGCGTTGGCGCAAACTGCCAGACATCAACAACAAGAATCACAATTTGCGGTCACGGGCCGAACGCGAAGCCATTAACATGCCAATGCAAGGCTCAGCGTCTGACATCGTGAAGTTGGCAATGCTGCACACAGAAGATAAGCTCCGCCGTGCCAATCTAAAAACACAGATGATTTTGCAGGTCCACGATGAACTCGTCTTTGAAGTTCCTAAAACCGAAATCCAATCCGCCCGCGAAGTTATCAAACACGCGATGGAAACAGCATTCCATCTGGCGGTCCCACTCCAGGTCGAAATTGGCGTCGGGGAGAATTGGATGGCGGCTAAACCATGAGGTGAAGGGATTCCAGTTAAGTCACAGGCTTAGTTATGAATTCATGCGAACTGACTTTAGCTTATAGCGGGTAACATCCAGTGAATTAAAGTGTTGACACAACACAGGCTATCGTATAGATTCTCGCGGAAAGTTTTATCGTAAATTTGGTATATTTGCGGAAACTTGAGAGTACAAACAAGACTTTGAATCAATTTCGTAGTAACAATTCAAGTTAGTGAAAATATTGTATGAGACGGGATTGATTGTGAAGAGTTCACGTAGTAGAGAACTTCCCTTTACAACCGTCTCTTAAGAGTTCAAGATTCAGTCATTATTAAGTGTAGATAGAACATAGGTGATCATTTCGTTCTCTTGCCGACAGGTGCTTGAGAGATACAGATCATTAATCAATAAACTTCCAGGAGGACAAATATGAATTCCGCGAGAAGAATCTTGGGTTTGTTGCTAATGTTGTCATTGAGTACAGCATTGATGGCGCAGACCCCTCGTTCGGAAGACGACCCTCGCAATCTGGCTCCCACCGTCACAGGCGGAACCGGACTTTTCACCGTCTACGACGCACAGACTTTACGGCGGGGCGAGTTCAATTTTGGTTTTTTTGCAAATTACTTTCATCGTGACGCAGGCGACGCACGATTTCAGGTCTATCCGGCCAATTTCCAAGTTGGGTTCAACGATTACTTTGAATTCTTCGTCAACCTGGAAGCGCAAAAGGTCATTACAACCGGGCAGCCTTCTTTGCTGAGCGGATACTATTTGCCGGATGTGAGAACTCGGACTTTAGCACCGGGTCGCATCACAATTCGCCCAGGTACAAACGTGGTCGGCGTGACAGTTGGTGACCCTTGTGCCAATGGTGGCTTTGCCGGACCTTGCGCTCCATTTGGCGCATTCACAGCTCGACCTTCGAGCAATAACACGGCGGTCTATCCGGGACTGGGCGCGCCTGTTGGCGGCATTCTCCCGGCAATTCCAGCCGGACTGGTTCCGAGCTATTTGCCCAGCGCACCGTTCCTTTCTCGCTTTACCGGCACCGGTGTGGGTGACATCACCTTAGGAGCCAAAATTCGCTTCACTCCGCCAAACAGCGCGTTTGGCGCAGCGTTCATTCCAACCTTTAAGATTCCCACCACCCGTACTCTCAACACAGGATTAGAGCGTGGTCGTGGCACGGGAGCTTTCGATTATGGTTTAACTTTAGCTCTTGATGGTCGCCTGCATAAGCATGTCAATCTGAGCGCCAACGTCGGCTTCATCAGGAAAGGTGACCCACGCGCTGAAGATATGCGATTGGGGCCGCTGGCCGGTACAGCCGGTGTGATTCAGGGTTTTGGTCGTAGCGAAGCGGCGCTTGATTTGCCAAACGAATTGCGTACTGGCGTCGGCGTAGACTTTCCGTTAAGCCAATATCTCGCCTTCGCGGCGGAAATCACAGGAACGCGTTATGTGGGTTCCCGCACACCGATGCTGCTCATCAACAATCCGGTTGATTTGGTGGCAGGTGCAAGAATCTTCCCTTCTCGCTGGTTTTCCATTACGGCGGCGTATCAACGCCACTTGAATTGGATGTCAGAGTTCGACAAGAACACCGGCAGCCCAAATGGCTTTATCGCAGGACTCTCAATCGGTCACGTGAACAAACGTGAGCCAGCCATTCTGCCAAATAATGCCCCGACCATCGCATTGGCCTTGGGGGCTGTGACCAACAACACCAGAGACCTTGTTCACACGAATGCCAGCACGGTTTGCGTGGGTGACGCGGTTGCGATCAGTGCTACGGCGTCTGACCCGGATGGCGATACATTGACCTACAAGTGGACCACCACTGGCGGTCGTATCGTTGGCGAAGGTGCAAACGTGAGCTTTGATTCAACGGGTCTGGCTCCGGGTGAATACACCATTACTTGCGAAGTGGATGACGGTTGCGGTTGTGTGGCTTTTGATACGAAGACTGTTCGCGTCGAAACCTGCCCACCAATTCTGGTCTGCTTCACGACTACGTCACTTGATGTGACGCCCGCTTCGACCAGCGATGTCAATCCTGGTGAAGCCGTGACCTTCTCGACGTCAGGCGTGACCGGCGGCAGAGCTTATGGCGATGTCACCTACACCTGGACGGCTTCGGCTGGCACGATCACCGGCAACGGTACGAGCGCACGTCTCGATACCACTGGTGTACCGAATGAGACGACGATCAACATCACAGTTACCGCGAACAGTTCAATGGGCAATTGCTCAGCAAGCGGCAGCGCAACTGTGAGAACCAAGGCTGCGCCTCCGCCGCCCAGACCGAAGGCAACGGAACTGTCCTCTTGCACCAGCTTCAAGAATAACAACGCTCGCGTTGATAATGCTTGCAAAGCAATCCTGCAAGACGCCATTCGTCAGTTGCAAAGCGATCCGCAATCTCAACTCGTCATTTACTCGTACAAGGGCGAGAAAGAGAAACCGGCTGACCTCGACCTGCAACGCGGTAAGAATACCCGCGACCGCTTGGCCGATGGTGGCTTAGGTACCGCTATTGATGCCAACCGTATCGTCGTTCGTCCGAGCGGCATTCATACGGATGGTCGTCAGGTGCGGCTGTGGTTCGTCCCAGCAAACGGTGACACATCCGAAATGCCGCAAGGCTCGGATGCAACGCTTGGTGAGGTAACGCCTGAGAAGAAAGCTGCTCCGGCCCGTCGCCCAGCGAAGAAACGTCGTCGCTAAGAACCTGTCGTAGCAATACGACGTCAACAATGAAGGCAGGTGGTCAACAGATCACCTGCCTTTTTTAATTTTGGATTTTGGATTGTAGATTCAACCTCCGTCTTTACTCCGAAACCAACCATCAAAAACCTAACCATGCTCATCACCAGTCCTGTCAATCCCCAACTTAAATTTGCCCGCCGTGTGCGCGAGGGCAAAGAGACGGATGCGATTTTTGTTGAAGGCGAACGCTTGTGCGAAGAGTTAATGAAATCCGGGTTGCCGTTACTCGTCGCATTTCATACGCCTGATCCAACACCACGCGCGGCAGCAGTGATTGCTGAACTTTGGCAGCGTCAATGCCATGTCTATGAAACTGCCACCGAGGCGTTCGCCGTCGTCAGCGATACAGTCAACCCGCAAGGCATCATCATTATTGCTGCACATCCTGTCTGGGCCATTGAGAATGTCATTAGCCCACACGCCAATTTATTGATCGCCTTCGATTCCGTTCAGGACCCCGGAAACGTTGGCACAATCCTGCGCACGGCTGAAGCCGCAGGCGCGCAAGGCGTCATCGCGCTGAAAGGAACCGTGGATTGTTTCGCGCCGAAAACGTTGCGCAGCGCGATGGGTGCGGCTTTCCGTTTACCAATCATTACCGAAGTCGAACCAGAGCAGTTGCTTGAACGCTGCCAAGCTGCGAAAATCACGCTGGCGGCAACGACGGCGCGGACTTCATTGATTTACAGTGACTACGACTGGCAGCAACCAACGATGTTATTATTTGGCAACGAAGCCAATGGCGTGCGCCCACAACTCTTGGAACGCTGCAACGTACAAATGCGCATCCCCTTGCAATCGCCCGTCGAGTCGCTCAACGTTTCGGCAGCCGCCGCCGCGATTTTGTTTGAAGCGGCGCGGCAACGAAGAAATTAAACTTTACCTTTCAATTTCCGTATATTCCCAGCGATGAATAACAGCGATCTACCGAAAGACGAAGCCATTACCAACCGCGTCGAAGGCGGCGTGCGCAAGTTTTTCGAGCGTCTCGGCGGTGCCTTGGATTTTGCGCTACGACGTCCATTGAACCCACAAGCGCGCACCGACATCACCGCACTCATTCCGCCGCTGGAACGCGCGATTGAAGATAAGTTGCGCCACGAAGGCAATAAGGTGATGGCTCCCAATTTGATCGAACTGCGCTACGATTACGAAACCTATCAACAACTCACTAACAAACGAATTGAATTTCTCGAACGCGAATTGCGCCTGTCGGTCTATGAATACATTCACAATCGCCGCTATGCGACGCGCGGCGACGTTCAAGTCAAAATCGCCTACGACATGTTTACGCGCAAGCTAACCATTAAGGCCGAGTTTCCCGATGACGCCCCTCAGCCGATAGTGAATGAAACTGTAACGGCTGCGCCCGCCGCACAGGCTGAACTTGCGCTCAAAAACAAACGATTTGAACTCCGCACCAAAACTTCCAGTGGCGCGCGCATCGGTCTGGGCCGGAGTCACGACAATGTTCTGGTGATTGAGGATTCGACGGTTTCCAGCATTCACGCCGCATTCACGCTCGCCGCCAATGGCACGCTCTACATCACCGATCTCGGCAGCAGCAACGGCACCTTCGTCAACGGCGTCCAAATCGGAATGGGCGATAAAACAATTGTGCGCGCCGGCGATCAGTTGCGCTTTGGCGATGTTGAAGTGACGTTGGAATATCGCGCAGATTGATGAATTGTGCAGTGATTCGCTGAGCGGGTCTTTGGAAATTCAGTTGTTTTTGAATAGCCCAGTCGTTGACGGCTGGGTGAACGCCAAACAAAGACTCCAAGCCCGATGGATCGGGCTTATCTCTTGGCTTAAGCCTGCGGAGAAGGACGCTCCAAGCGCCCTCTTCGCGCTTTCCTGCATTTTTCCCCAGCCGTCAACGACTGGGCTATTGAGAAAACGCAAATCATCAGAGTTTCCAAACACACTCTGAATCAGTTTCCATATATCATTTTTCATCTTTCATTTGTCATCGCTATTTTCGGCTCTCTTACCAATGACAAAGTTCAAATCTCAAATGAAAAATGAAAATTTTCTTCGTGCCCTATGAACTTTCCTTTCATTGCTACGCTCGTTTTCATCGGTGGCATCGTTTTCCTGCTGCTGTCCATGTTTCTCTCGACGTGGCGCTTTTCGCGCAAGCCCGCCCCCAGCGATACCGGAGATTTACCCGATGATTTCGGGCCACGACTCACGAGCAATCGCTTGCGGTATGTGCGCTGGGCATTCGCGGTTCTGGTCATCGCGGCCTTCGGCTTTCACGTCTATTGGGGATTGTTCGCCGCTGGGCCAATCAGCGAAAACAAGGATTTCGCGCATTTGAAAAACACGCGCGACCAACGCAATCGGCGCGATGCTGAAGCAAATTTGCGTGGCTGGATTTTTGATCGTCACAAAGATTATCGTCGCTGCCTAGCTAAATATCGTTACCTCAACGGCAAGATTCTGCGTGACTATCCGCTGGGCGCAGCCGCCTCGCACCTGATTGGGTACAGCGGTCTCGCACGCGGAGATGCCGAAATGGAACGCGCCGTCGTCCACCAACCGCCACCCAAAGAAGCCGAGCAAAGCTGGTGGCAAAAATGGTTTTCGTTTGAATCCGATGAACCCAAAGTCGAAGCCGGACGCGATCTGCAATTAACGCTGGATTACGATTTGCAAAAGGCCGCATTCGAGCAACTCAATGCGAAAGGCCACAAAGGCGCGGTCGTGATGGTCAATCCGCAAACCGGCGAAGTGTTGGTCATCGCCAGCAACCCCAGTTTTGATCCTGACGACATCAACAACGACGTCAAGTGGAATGAAATCAGTCGTGATCTGAAAAACCGCCCGCTCTTAAATCGCGCACTGAATGAATATTATCCGCCCGGTTCGACCTTGAAAACATTGACTGCCGCCGCCGCATTGGATGTGCGGATCAGTGAAAATAAACCGTTCGTCTGTCAGGGTGGCGGATGGACACCGCCCGGTTCAGGCCGCCCGATCCAGGATGACGAAGGCCACGTTCACGGCAGCATTTCACTGGAAGAAGCGTACGTTAAGTCCTGCAACCAATACTTTGCCCAACTCGGCGTCGAAGTCGAACGGCAACGGATGGGCGAAGCCGCAGCGCGCTTTGGTCTGCGCGTGTTTGCGAACCCCGCTGATTCGATTGGCACTGGAGCGACGCGCGGGCTTTGGAACACCGAAAACAAAATCCTGAGCGATGTCTTAGCCCCGCTGAACTCGACGTTTGTGAACGGCAACAAAATTACCAAATACGACCTCGCGCTTGAATCCATCGGACAAGGCTATGTGCAATTGACGCCGTTCCAAATGGCTTTTGTCGCCGCTGCCGCCGCCAACAATCAAGGCAACGTGATGCGCCCGCTGATAGAGATGGGACGACCGCCAGCCATCTTGAGTCAGGCGATGACCGCCGAAACCGCCAAGCGAGTCCGCGAATTGATGGGCGGCGTAGTCGAACGCGGCACCGCCGCAGGCGTGTTCGGTTCGACCGTCAAACAGGCAGGCCTCACCGCTGGTGGCAAAACCGGAACCGCGCAACGCGAAGTCCCAGTGATTGATCCGAAAACCGGCCAGCCGGTCACCTACAAAGATTCACGCGGCAAAGAACGCACCAAGCGAGAAAACCGCATTGATTCATGGTTCATCGGATTTGCACCGCTCAACAATCCGCAAATCGCATTTGCTGTGATGGTCGAAGGCGGTGGCTACGGATCGAAGATTGCCGCGCCCATCGCCGCGAATTTATTGGTTAAAGCGAAAGAGCTGGGTTTACTAAAAGCGGATGGGACCGTAGCAACAACTGCTTCGCCGGCGGCTTCCGCGCCACCTCGTGTGAATCGAACTGCCACACGCACCAGATAAACGCGCCAGCAAAATCGAAGATGAAAAACCAACGCCGATTCATTTTGGGTAGCCTCTTTTTCGCTTTGTTAATTTTTTACTTCGGCGTGCGGATCTACTTTATTTTCTTTCACCTTGGCAGTTATGACGGATGGACCGGAGAACAACGGGGGTTTGACAAACCGGCCTTTATCACGCGTATTGATCCACAAGGCCCAGCCACCTTGCTACGTCCAGGCGATGAATTTCTGGCGATCAATGACATCACACTGCGCCAAGACCCCAGCATTATGAACTTCGCAGGCCGGATGCCGCCGGGGACCAATTACACCATGACGGTGCGGCGCGCGGGGCAGGAAGTGTCACTACCGCTCGTGACGGTTGAGAATCGCGCACAACAACCTGACTGGGGGCAAAAGGTTTTCCTCCTAATTTATTTGATTTTTCTGCTGACGGGGCTGTTCGTGTTTCTCCTCAAACCGGATGACCAGCAGGCGTGGTACCTCGCCTTAATGCTCGGCACCTTCACGGTGTTGAGTACCTGGACGATGCCGCTGATGGCACTGGGACGCGGGGTAGAGTTTGTCACGTCCTTTGTCAAAATCCTCGGCCTCTGGTCACTCCCGCTGCTGGTACGATTTTTCCTGATCTTCCCGGATCGCTCTCCGATTCTGAAGCGGTGGCCACAAGTGGAACGGTATCTGTACTGGCCGTTTTATTTGGGCGCACTGCCTTTCTTTGGCGGTGCCAGATTGCCCGATTTGCTGAGGCTCTGGTATTTCAGCTTGCCACCCATCAAATGGCTCAATGCCCATAGTTTTCTCTACTTGCCCATGCCGACGCTCGTGGCGTATTTGGCGGCGGGGTTGATTTGCCTGGGAATCAATTATCGCGTGGCGGGTGTGGACGCACGACGACGATTGCGCGTCATTATGGTTGGGAGCGGGATCGGATTTCTCACGTTATTGGTGGTCTTGATCGGGGAGTTCTTTGAATTGCCAAAGCGGATACCGCAAATAAATCAGTGGATAGAAATTAGTATGGTGGTCACAATGCCGCTCATTCCACTGTCGTTTGCCTACGCCATCATTCGCCACAAAGTCATCCCCGTCAGCCTGATTATTCGACGCGGCGTGCGGTATTTGCTGGTGTCGCGCGGCGCGGTGATTTTGGAATTTCTGACCGTCGTGCTAGTGCTGACCGTCGTGCTACGAACGATCATGACGCGCTTTCAGGCCTCGCATCTGGTTGTTGGAATCGTGTCAGGCATCGTCAGCATTGTCGTGTGGCAAGGCACGCGCGCGATTCACAATCGTTACCTCGCGCCGCTGATTGATCGCAAGTTTTTTCGGCAATCGTACGACGCACAACAAATTATGGCCGAGCTGTCAGATTCGTTGCGGACCACCACCGACCGTCAGCAATTACCCCAACTTGTCGCCACCAAAATCCAAGCCGCGTTGCAAACCGAGCGCGTCTCCATCCTGCTGAAAGACGAAGCAACGGGCGCGTATGAGTGCGACTATTCGTGCGATTACGACCCGCGCAGCAGCCATTCGACAGTCAGCGTCAATGGTCATCAGTTGCTTTCAAATACCGAACTCACGAATCGGTTGCTCACAGCGGCCAACCCGTTGGAAGTGCATTGGGACGGCGAGGCGGCATTTGTCGAAGAGGTCGCCACCTTAACCGAAACCGAAACAGCAACGTTGCGCGCCTTGAACTCCGCGTTGCTTCTGCCGCTAAAAGGCAAAGATGATATGTCTGGCATCATTTCGCTGGGCGCGCGGCTCGGCGACTTACCGTTCTCCAACGAAGACAAACGCCTGCTGCTTTCGGTCAGCGCGCCGATGTCGTTCGCGCTTGAAAACACACGCCTGATTGAACGATTGGTCGAAGATGCACGCCGCCGCGAAGAACTCGAAGCGCAGAATGAACAGCGTGCCAGAGAACTTGACGAAGCCCGTCAATTGCAGCTTTCCATGCTGCCCAAACAGGTGCCGCAGTTTCCCAATCTTGAAATCGCCGCTTATATGAAAACTGCGACCGAAGTCGGCGGCGATTATTACGACTTTCACGTCGCGGACGATGGCACGTTAACAATTGCGATTGGTGATGCGACGGGACACGGCTTAAAAGCGGGAACGATGGTGACCGCCACAAAAGGCTTATTCAACGAATTGGCGGGCGAAGAGGATTTGCCCGTGATGCTCAAGCGATTCTCGCACGCACTCAAAAAGATGAATTTGCGCTCGCTGTTTATGGCATTGACCGTTGTGCGCCTCAGAAATCACGGCCTGACGATCACCGCCGCCGGAATGCCACCGATCCTGATTTATCGCGCGTCGCAACGTCATATTGAAGAGGTTTTCATCAAAGCCATGCCGCTCGGTTGTGTGACCAGTTACAACTACAAACAGGAAGAGGTCGCGCTGCGTTCCGGCGACATCGTGGTGCTAATGAGCGACGGCTTCCCCGAACGCTTCAACGAAGCCAACGAAATGCTGGGTTACGAGCAGGCCAGGCACACGTTATTCAGCGCCGCGCATTTGTCTTCGCAGGAAATCCTCGCGCGCTTCGTGCAAATCGGAGATGAATGGGGCCAGAGCCGATTGGCCGACGATGATGTCACGTTCGTTGTCCTCAAGATTCGATAGCCATGCACCAACAAATTGTCATGCCCGATGGCGATGTCGCATATTTTCCCGCTTGTTTCAGCCCGCAGGAAAGTGATCATTATTGGCAGGCGTTGACAGACAGCATCGCGTGGCGACAGGAGTCCATCAAACTTTTCAATAAAGAAATCCCGCAACCGCGCCTGACCGCGTGGTATGGCGATGAAGGGGCGATTTATACGTACTCCAACATTACAAATCACCCGTTGCCGTGGACGCCCGCCTTACTGGCAATCAGGCAACGATGCGAAGAAGTCGCACAGGCATCCTTCAATTCGGTGTTGCTGAATTATTATCGCAACGGGCAAGACAGTATGGGTTGGCATCAGGACAACGAACCGGAATTGGGCGATCATCCCGTCATCGCTTCGGTGAACTTTGGCGCAACAAGGCGCTTTCAATTGCGCCACAAGAAACGCAAAGACCTGGCGACCATCACGATTGAATTGGGGTCTGGCTCGCTGCTCTTGATGCAAGGCACAACGCAAACATATTGGAAACATCAAGTCCCGAAAACCGCGCAAAGCGTCGGCGCACGCATCAACTTAACCTTTCGATTGATTCGACAGAATGAAACCACGGAGGGCACGGAGAGCACGGAGTTTTTTTGACAGAATTAACAAGCTGTACAGAATGATTTCTCGCTGATTTTGTGAATCAGGTCAATCCTGTCTAGTGTCTTCTCTCCGTGTCCCCCGTGCGCTCCGTGGTCAATTTCTTCCGATCACAAAAAACTCTATGAAACGAATCACCCTTTGTTTATTGCTTCTCGGCGCGTTCGCCTTCCCACTCGACGCGCAAACCAAAACCGTCGTCAAAGACAAAGCCGCTAAAGCCAAACTGCTCGGCAAGCACAAACTTTCGCTGCAATGGATCAGTTGGGAGTACTTCGGCACGGCGACCGTCACCGAAAAGAACGGCATGTTGTTTGTAAAAGGCGAACAGAAAAGCCGGCAAGGCAGCGATTTCGTCAGAGTAGAAGGCACGATCACTGCCATCGAAGCCAAATCCTTCACCTTTACCGGCACCATCATCACGCAAGTTAGCCACAACAACGAAGGCAAGCCCTGCACGCGCGAAGGCGAGATGACCTTTGCGATCACCGGCAAACGCAAATACTGGCGCTTGCAGCAAATGCAAAGCCCGTGCGGTGTTGAGACGGATTATGTGGATATTTACATAGATCAGGCAGAGCTAACATGTTTCAATCTTGACACTGCCGAAGTCTAGGCGTAGCTTTTTATATCATATCTCTAATGACTATGGATTATTGAGAGGTATATGCGTAAGCCTGATCTTAGATCAGCAAACTTAGGACAGTATCGTAGTTTTGCTGGCGTTGTTCGGCGGTACTGAAACTGTATGCTGATGCAAGCATTTTGACTAGCCAGCGTCTAGGTGCTTGGATTCATACAAGATCAGGAATGTGACTCGCAGCGATAGAAAGCACTAGCTGCGAGGCTTAGACCCTTAAGATAAGGGATACGCTTGGCCCCCTCCGTTCGGCGGAGGGGGCATCCTAGATTAACAAGAGATTTCATGCTTTTCTCTATTCAATTTCCCCTTGCAGATTCCAGAGGGTTTCTTGGAGGGAACAATCAGGTGTTAGGTAGGCCTACCTGGCCAGCCGCAGCACCAGATGAAGACTTTGTCCGATCATTTGGAAGTATCAGAAGACGAAAGTTAGGTGGAGTGCAAGGATGGATCGGTGAAGGAGAAATATGTGAAGCTAATCGTGCACTCAGATTCACCAAAATTGATGCTTTTAGAGATACAGAGCTGAGCCTACCATTAAAGCTAGTATTCCGTCGCTTTTACTTTGATGGTTTGGCTGTTGGTAAATTTGAAGCAGGATTGACCACTATTTCCTTGAAAAAAGGGGGACTCTCAAGGAAGCAGGTTGCTGGGTTTATTAAGCACGTTCTTGATCTTTCAGTCATCACTCCGCCTTTATCTGAAAAAGCAGTTGTTGGCGAGTTAGCGGGGAAACCTACTGAAACAGTATTAGGGCAAGCTGGAAGACCATTAGCACGTTTCTATTCGGCTTCAAGCATTGCCCACCAGCCCCCTGTAAGATTCAAGGACTGGTGGGTTCAAGCAGGCTCCCCCCTACTCTTTCTGATTCATGAATCTAAAGAAAAAATCCTTATACCTTTCTCGACTAAGCCGATCCCACGTAAGACTTTTTTTTCAGGAGATCTCTCTTATTGTGAAGTTCCATATGGAGGAAAGAATTTGCGAATGTGGATTATGGGGTTATCGCCCTACTTCGATTACAGAGAAGCCAGGGTATTGAAAATCTGCCTTCTTCGACTACACGCTGAACATGAGGCGTTGAGGCTAATTTTGAGAAATATTTCAACAGGTAAGATAGAAATCAAGCCAAGAACCAGTGAGTCAAGCGTACTTCAGCATTACTTAAACGAGTCTACGCGCCGGATTTCCAGACTAAGCTCTCAGGCTGACCATATCTCCGAAAGTGATGTCGCTGAGCTAGCTCGAGAGTCCGAAGACTTAATTCATCCCGGAGACCGCGATAATTTGTTGACAGCACTCAAGAATCTTGATGTTCGGAAAAACATTTATCACAAAGTGGAAGAGTATATAAAAACTGATATATTCATCAGGGAGATAAACATGGGAAATAAGTACAATATCAGCGGTGGACAGATAGGCGCTGTCGGTGATAACGCCTCAGCATCTGGCAACACCTTCAATCAATGGAATCAAGCTGGCGGGGATATTAAAGTACTTGCCCAAGAGCTTGCAAAACTTCGTGAGGAGTTGGGTAAGCAAGCTAAAGAAGCAGGACATTTCGAATCTGCTGCGGCTGTAGCAAAGGCTCAGACAGCAGCCCAAGAAGGTAATGGGACGTCAGCCTTTGAGCATCTGAAGACTGCGGGTCAGTGGGCATTAGAAGTAGCAAAGTCTATCGGTGTTCCAATAGCTATAGAGGCGCTCAAGAAGTCCCTTGGAATGTAGATGTTTACAAATATGGGCGTACTTATGTGTGCATCATAATGTGTGACTTGAAGTCATCCATTCAATTCCCCACCGCTTTTTCGTCTTTGCCTTCTTTCTTCGGTAACTCCGGCTTCGCAAATTCGGGCTTGGCATCGCCAAAGATGTAGTGATTGAACCACGCCAGATTGTGTTGCATCACGGCGCGCATGGACTTTGGTTTGGTGATGCCGTGTCCGTAGCCTTTGTAGACGATCATCTCAACCGGCACGCCACGATCTTCCAGGCCTTGCCGCAATTCGTACGCATTTGGAATCGGAACGCGCTTGTCGAATTCGCCGTGCTGGATCAGCGTGGGCGTTTTGGCTTTTTTGATGTGGGTCATCGGCGAGGTCTTGGCGTAAATTTCGGGATCGGCGGCGGGGTCATCGTTGAGGTATTGAATCGTGAACGGCGTGATGTCGGTGTTGTAGTAATACGTCGCCCAATTCGAGATGCCTGCGCCAACCGAAATTGCGGCAAAGCGTGTGGTCGAAGTCGTCAGGAAGGCCGAAATGTAACCGCCCTGACTCCAGCCCATGCAACCGACTTTCGATGAATCTACCCAGCCTTTGCCAATCAAAAAATCTACGCCGGAAAGCACATCCCACGCATCGCCGACGCCGAGGTTGCGGACGTTCAGTTGTCGAAACTTTTCGCCGTATCCGGCGCTGCCGCGATAGTTCACTTTCAGCACGAGCGCGCCACGCGCGGTCCAGATGTCGCTCGGATAATAGCGCGCATCCAGCAACGTCGGGCGATCAATGCCGGTCGGGCCGCCGTGAATCACGCACAGCAGCGGATATTTTTTTGATGGATTGAAATCAGCGGGTTTGATCAGGATGCCTTCGATGGTTGTGCCGTCCTGACTCTTCCACGAAATGACTTCGCGGGTGGCAAGCTTGTAGTCTTTGACTTGCTCAGTCATCGCGGTCAGTTTACGGGGCGCAAAGTTCGCCGTGTCAGTCACATAAATTTCATTCAGCGAAGTGGCCGACGGGGCCGCAAACGCCATCCGCTTTCCATCGCGCGTGAATCTGAAACCGCTTGCCATCAGGTTGTCAGGGTTAGTCAGGCGCGTGACTTTGGCTGTGGCGGGATCAACGCGAAACAGATGCGACGCGGTCTTTTGCATACCGGCGAAGTACACACCATCGTTGCGCCAATCAATCAATGCGGGCTCTTCGTCAAAACTGTCCGTGATCGAACGCGGTGTGCCACCGTCGGCAGATACAACCGCAAGTTTGGAGTTCGCATGGAAATATTTTGGATTGCCCATCGCCGTTGAAAACACAATCTGTTTGCCGTCTGGCGACCAACGCGGATTGCTGTCCGGCCCGGCTTGCGTCACGATTTTCTTCACGGAATTATCAGCGATGGTCAGCACATAAATATCCGAGGTACCGCCGTTGATGAGGTCAGGATTGATCGTTGCGCTGAAGGCAAGGCGCGAACCATTGGGCGACCACGAAGCGCCGCCCACCGTGAATTCTTTTCCTTTCGTGCGTTGCGTTCCGGCCACGGGTTCTTTCATCGCGTCGGCAACCGCAAAGGTGAACAAATGGGAATGGTTGTATTCGCGGCGCACGACTTCAAAATCGCCCAGGTAATCTTTGCGGTCCTTCGTCGCTTTGCTGTCAGCATCACTGGAAGTGAACGCGATGTGTTTGCCGTCCTCCGACCACGCGTAACCGCCCACGCCATTTTCGGCCTTGGTCAATTGCACTGCTTCGCCCCCGTCAGAATGAATGACGAAAATCTGATTCTTGCCGCCCACGCGATCACTCGTGAACGCCAGCCATTCGCTGTCGGGTGACCACTGTGGGTTGTTGCAGCTCTTTTCGCCGCGCGTCAATTGATACCGGCGTCCGCTGCTCACCTCCACCATCCAAATGTGACCCACATACGCGTCCTGTTTCCAGTCCGTTTCTGTGACGATATACGCAACGCGTTTGCCGTCAGGCGCAAGCTGCACGCCGCCTGCGGATTTAACATTGATGAGTTCATCAATGGTCGGAACACGTTGGGCAAAAGCTAAGGATAATAAAAATGGGAGAAACAGAAATGCTCGCTTCATCGTAGGGCCTCCAAACTATTGAGAGATGTTTTACCGCAAAGAGTTAAAGCAGCAAAGGGACAAAGCAATTCAATTGATTGACGCTCTTTGTCCCTTTGAACCTTAGTTCCGTTGCGTTGAAAAAAGCGCCTCATCCACCCGACACTGGCGGAAAGATGGCTAACGTATCGCCGTCTTGGATGGGGTCATCCGCGCGTGAATGCTCCTCATTGACGGCAAATAACAAGCTGTTGCCGAAGTTTTCCAGGAGGGGGAATCGTTCGCGCAAAGCGGAAAAGGCTTGCGCAACGTTGGCGGGTGAATGCAATTCAAGGGCAAGCTCGCTGGCGTTA
This sequence comes from Blastocatellia bacterium, assembly GCA_016789725.1. GTDB lineage: Bacteria > Acidobacteriota > Blastocatellia > RBC074 > RBC074 > JAFDVL01. The sequence goes on from JAEUQN010000030.1 coordinate 39,377, forward strand.
ATGGCTTCGCGGCACGCGCCGAAAAATAAAACGTGAATGTTCATGCGTTACCAACCGGATTGATTTAAGCCTTCGGATTCTTCGTCCTGCGCTCCGCTGGCTAATCGTTTCACCTTTGCGCTGGCTTCTTCATCCGTAGCAAAGATTTCAGCGTCGGATTTCCCAAGGAAGCGTAGGGCCTCGATCAGGAAATTCTCGAAGATCAAGCGTCCATCGCGGCTTTCGACGCGGTGATTCCAATAGCTGTCGAGGTTCCAATCCTGAAACGATTTTTCGATGTGGAATTGCACGCCGTAAATTAATTGCTCCGCCGTGCGTCGCACCATCATTTGCTGTTCCGCCAGATAGCCGCGCGCCAAATGTTTGAAGCCTGCGGGCAAGCGATCCAATTGCAAGCCGTGATTCTGCCACACGCGCATCACCTTGGCGTTCTTATGTTGCCGTTCGTAGCCGGGATGCCCCAGCAAACGCACAAAGATCGGATCATGTTCATCGGTGATTGTTACGAAACGATATTGATATTCGATCTGACGATTGGAGCGGCGCTCACTGGGGAGCTTTTCGTCCAGAGTGATGACATTGGCACCAAAAGCTTGCCCCACCATCTGATGTCCACCGCAAATACCCAGAATCGGAATCGAGGTCGTGCGCAAAAATTCATTCAGGCGCGCAAACAAATGTGGTTCGTAAAAATCGAAATCGCGCAACGTGCCGCTCAAAATAATAGCTTCGGCATTGAAATCTTTGGTGAGTTGCTCATTGAGTTCCGTGAAATGCACACGCTTGATCGTGGGATTCACCACCAGCCGTTCAATATTGCTTTCAATATTTGCCAGCGCCATCCCGGCGATTTTACGTTCCAGCTTGCACCATTTCGCAGCGTTGAAATCCGGCGCGCTGCGGGCCACCTCGGAATATTGATCTTCGGCCCCCACCAACGAATCTATCGTCAGCACGCGAATCGCGCGGATTTCCGGGACGATTGGCTCGTAAATACAGTAATTGTTATGAACCGTCGTCGGTGTTTGTTCGTGCAAGGTATGAGTGAAATTTGTATCCATGAAAGTTGACCTTCCTGCGCCTAGATTGCCTTCAGTTTAAGTCAACACGCCGGTTTGTCAAAGCTCTTTGCCTTCAGGTAGAATCGCCAATTCGACTTCATTCTTATTTTTTGGCTGTCATCATCATGTCGAACGAAGAAGCAATCATTGTCCGAGGCGCGCGTGTTCACAACCTGAAGCAAATCAGTTTTGAAATCCCTCTCAACTCATTAACCGTCGTCACGGGTGTCAGCGGTTCCGGCAAAAGCTCGCTGGCCTTTGATACGGTGTATGCCGAAGGTCAGCGCCGCTACGTGGAGTCGCTTTCGGCCTACGCACGGCAATTCCTCGAACGAATGGAAAAGCCCGATGTTGACGAAGTCATCGGCATTTGCCCAGCCGTAGCAATCAGCCAAAAAAATTCCACACGCAATCCGCGCTCGACCGTTGGCACACAAACGGAAATTTACGATTACCTGCGATTGCTGTTTGCCCGTGCAGGCACGACGATTTGTTATAACTGCGGCCAGGAAGTAAAGCGCGACACCCCGCAAGCCATCGCCGAACGTGTCTTGCAGGAAGCTGACGGCACGCGGTTTTACGTGCTCTTCCCTGCCGAAGCCGGCTTGATGGAAAAGCTGGAAGAAAGCGGCAAAAAAGCGACCAAAAAGAAAGTCTCCGAACACGTCCGCTTGAGCATCAACGCACATTTGATGAGCCTGATGCAGCGCGGTTTTATTCGACTCTACGACCTCACGAAAAACGAAATCATCGAACTGCAAACGCCCGACAGCTTCACCGGCAACAGCTTTGAAGACATTTATGTTTTGGTAGATCGAATGACCGTGCGGCACGGTGATGAGGACGTTCGCACGCGACTCGTGGATTCGTTGGAGACTTGTTACATCGAAGGCCACGGGCAAGCGGTTATTCAATTGCTCACGCCCGAACACAATTCGCTCCTAAAGTTTTCGGAGAAATTTTCCTGCAAGACCTGCGACCTTGATTACGTTTTGCCGGAACCGCAACTCTTCAGCTTCAACAATCCGTTTGGTGCGTGTCCGACCTGTCAGGGCTTCGGCAATACCATCGGGCTTGATCTCGATCTCGTGATTCCGAACAAAGATTTATCGCTGGCGGAAGGCGCGGTCGAAGCGTTCACGAAACCACAATTCGAGTGGTGGATGCCGAAGCTGATTGAATTTGCAAATCGCGTCGGCATCCCCCTGGACAAGCCGTATTGGTCGTTGACCGAAGCGCAGCAACAAATGATCGTCAACGGCAAAGGCAGCTTCCTCGGCATTCGCAAAGTCTTCGATCAGCTTGAAGAAAAGAAATACAAGATGCACGTGCGCGTATTTTTGGCGAAGTATCGCGGCTACACGCGCTGCGGCGATTGTGGCGGCGGGCGGCTACGACGCGAAGCACAATGCGTCAAAATTGGCGGCCAATCGTTGCCCGAAGTTTGTGCGCTGGCGATCAAAGACGCGAACGTGTTTTTCAATGAGCTGCCATTGACTGCGGAGCAACACGCGATTGCGGATCGCCTGCTCAAAGAAATCAGGCAACGGCTGAAATTCCTGGTGGACGTTGGCTTGGATTATTTGACGCTGGATCGTCTGGCTTCGACCTTGTCGGGCGGTGAGGCACAACGCATTCAATTGGCGACGAACTTGGGCGCATCGTTGGTCGGCGCGTTGTACGTGTTGGATGAGCCGAGCATTGGCTTGCACCCGCGCGATTCAGATCGCCTGATTAAACTGCTGGAAAACCTGCGCGACATCGGCAACACGGTGCTGGTCGTCGAACACGAAGCCGAAATGATGCGCGCCGCCGATCACGTCATTGACATCGGTCCCGGCGCAGGCGAACTCGGCGGACAGGTCGTGTACCAGGGCGATTTCGAGGGCTTGCTGGAACACACAACATCGCTCACAGGCCGATATTTACGGGGCGAAATGCAAATCAAGGCTCCCAATGGACATCGCCCGCCCGCAACTCCCACTGCCGTCAAAAAGCAAATTGAATTAAAAGGACTGCGGCAAAATAATCTGAAAAATATTGATGTCACTATCCCGCTTGGCAAACTGGTTTGCATCACGGGCGTCAGCGGGTCAGGCAAATCCACTCTCGTTCACGATTGTCTTTACGCCGGATTGAAGCACGAACGCGGCGATTGGCGCGGCGCAGTCGGCGAGTTTCGGTTGTTGGATGGCGGGCATTTCGTAGACGATATTCTCCTGGTAGATCAATCGCCCATCGGACGCACACCGCGCTCAAATCCGGTCACATACATCAAAGTTTACGACGCAATCCGCGAGGCTTTTGCCGACACGAACGAGGCCAAAAAACGCGGCTACAATGCGAGCCATTTTTCGTTCAATGTCCCTGGCGGTCGCTGTGATGCGTGCGAAGGCGACGGCACGGTGACCGTCGAAATGCAGTTCCTCGCCGATGTTGAATTAATCTGTGAAGAATGTCGCGGCACGCGGTTCAAATCGTCGGTGCTTGACATCAAGTATCGCGGCAAAAACATCTACGAAGTGCTCAACATGACGGTGCGTGAGGCGTTGAATTTCTTCTCGCACATCAATCGGATTTCCAGCAAGATGCGTGTGCTGGAAGAAGTTGGCTTGGGTTACCTGCGGCTTGGTCAATCGGCAACGACGCTGTCGGGCGGCGAAGCACAGCGCGTCAAGCTGGCATCGTATTTATCGAAAAAAAGCGGCGACCATTCGTTGTACATTTTCGACGAGCCGACGACGGGATTGCACTTCGACGACATCAACAAACTGCTGAGCGCGTTTCGTCGCCTGATCGAAGCGGGCGGCTCGCTGGTCGTCATCGAACACAATCTGGATGTCATCAAAACGGCGGATTGGATTATTGATCTGGGGCCGGAAGGCGGCGATCAAGGCGGCCAAGTTATTGCGGTCGGCACGCCGGAAGAATTGATGCATCATTCCGCTTCACACACCGGACGGTTTTTACGCGCACATTTGCAGCAAAGTTCGGCGGTGTAACGCGATTTGCTAAATCGCGCGTCGGTGCGAACAACAGCCGCGATTTAGCAAATCGCGCTACAACATTTGAGGAATGAAGCTATGTCGCTGAATCGCGTTGCAGTACTGATTTTATTAGTTGCCCTTGCCAGCTCAGTAACCTTGAGCCAACCGAAAAGAGATGTGCGGGAAGTGCGCGTGATGAGTTACAACATCCGCTACGGCACCGCCAATGATGGCGAGAATCACTGGGACAAACGCAAAGAATTCCTGCTCGCAACGATCCAGGCATTTGACCCTGATTTGCTCGGCACACAGGAAACGCTGGGGTTTCAGCGCGATTATCTGGCCGAGCATTTGCCCCAATACGAAGTGTTGGGCGTGGGCCGGGATGACGGTCAGGAAAAAGGCGAAATGACGGCGTTGTATTTCAAACGCGACCGCTTTGAAAAACTGGATGGCGGGCATTTCTGGCTGAGCGAAACGCCGGATCTTCCCGGCAGCAAAAACTGGGATGCGGCATTAACGCGAATGGTCACGTGGGTCAAGCTGCGAGATCGTCGCCAGCCAAAAGCGAAACCGCTGATGTTTTTCAATACCCATTTTGATCATCGCGGTACACAGGCTCGGCTCGAATCCGCGCGTTTATTACGTCGCCGCATTGCAGAAGCCAGTAAAACCGCGCTTGTGATCTTAACGGGTGATTTCAATGCTGGCGACGACAGCGAACCGTATCAGGCCATGTTTGCGCAAACCGGGAAGCAGGCCGCACCGGTCACCGACACCTATCGGACGGTCAATCCCAATCGCGTGCCAAACGAAGGAACCTTTTCCGGTTTCAAAGTCATGGCGACCAGCGGGCCGCGTATTGACTGGATTGGCGTTTCGTCACACTGGAAAACTCTCAGCGCCACTATTGATCGAACCCAGCGCGAAGGCCGGACGCCATCGGATCATTTTCCCGTGACCGCCATTTTGCGAAGGCGATAAGGCACGTCAAAACAAAAAATGCCAGATCGTGCGGCGTCGCACCATCTGGCATTCAGAACCACCAAATCAAACTGTTATTGCTCGGAAATGCCGCTCCCTGTGGATGCCGACTTCGTAGAGGCTAAGGGAGATTTCGTGAACGTATACCAGCCAATCATCATCTCTTCCCAGGTTTGATCGCCCCAACGAACCGTTGTCGCCGGGTCCGGGTTGAATTTGTTCTTGGGCGAATTATCAAAGAGGGCCACACAATCCAGCCGCGTTCCTTTCGGCAAGTGAATCGGTTCTTTCGGCTGATAGGTCAACTGCCAATTGAAATCATATTCTGGAACATTGAGCAGCACTTCTGACCGCCCATCGGGATACACTGCGGTGTAGTTGAACGCTTTGCCACGCACATGCATGTGTGGCGTGAAAGAAGTGATCCACACGTCTTCGGTAAAGGTCTTGGACGCTTTGACCTCATGGCTTGGCGCTCCGGGAGGAATCGCAAAACGAACATTGATCGCGTTACCGGTTTCCAACAATCGCTTGCCCGGCTCTTTGGCAAACACAAAGCCAATTCGGGTGCGATCTTTGGCGGGCGTACCATTGGTCGTGTAGTGCATTTGGAAGACGATATTGCTGCCTTTTTTGATCAGCCGCGCCATATCCTGCCCGTAATGAATTCCGGTTTTATTGGGCGTAATGCCGCCCAGATGAATGCGTCCGCCTCGCAGATCACCTTCGCCGCCCGCCGAGGTATCTTTCACTCCGGCATCCTGCGCATAAGCAATGACGTGATGCACATTGCTGCGATTGCCGGGACGAATTTCCATCGCCTGAATCCATTTGTCTTCGGTGAAATTAGTCGGCATGGAAAAGTACAGATACGGAATCGTACCGTCCGCCGGGATGCTGTATTCCTGCGGCATTTCCAACACAACGTCCGGGTTTCCAATCGTCCAGCCCTCCGCGAATTTCGGCGCGACGGGCAAATCCTTGTCATCGCCTTTCGGCGCGCCCGCTTCGACCCAGGCGACGATGGTATCAATTTCTTTTTGCGAGAGGCGCGCATCGTTCGCCCACTGTCCAACCTTCGGGTCAGCCGTCCACGGCGGCATCGTGCGTTTGACAACTTGTTCACGAATGGATTTCGCCCAGGGTCGCGCTTCCTGATAATTCATCAGCGACATCGGGCCGATTTCGCCGGGACGATGACATTCAGCGCAATTCTTGTACAGAATCGGCGCGACGTCTTTGGTAAACGTGACTTTGGATTGAGCGGGTTTATAGGCGGCGGTCGCCAGCACCAGGACAACGGCCAAGCTCGAAAACGCCAGACAGGTACGGAACAGTTTCTTTTTCATTAGATGTCTCCCTTGGATTGGACAATGAACAGTTGAATCCAGAACGCGTAACATCTTAATCGCTGACCGACCGGTCAGCAAGACAAACTTCGCCTGACAGATATTTTTTTTGACGAATTCCTCGTTCTGAAGCTATGACGACACGATAGCCTGCAAATGTCCCAGGTGGTTGAGGTCATGTCCAGCCATAATTTCCAGCAATAGATTCACGGTTTGCGGCCCCATCGCAGGATTTGACAACGCGGTTGCCCGCTGCGCTTCACTCAAGCCGCGAAATAGCAACAGGTCAAATTGTCGCAAACTGCAAAACGCTTCCAGCGCGGTTGGCCCATCAATCACGGTTTCACTGTTCATCCAGTCATCCTGATCGAAAGGTTGTGCGACATAGTTTTCAACCGCCAACGCCTGTCGGATGCGTTGACTGAAACCGATTTCGCACTGCGCCAGATGGGTCAGGATTTGCGCCACATTCCACTTCCCTTCTTCGTAGGTGCGCGAAAAAGCGTCGGGGCCAATTCGTTCGATCTCGGCCCGAATGCGTATGGGAGTTGCGGCCAAAACCGCGAGCGGGTCACGGTCGCCTAAATAACTTGCATAAGGATTCATTCGATTACTCCGATAAATTGGTTAAAGCTGAACGCAATGCGCGCGCGTCCAGCGAGGTTTTATAGACCAGCACATTCGCTGGCAGAATTGTCGGCTCATCACGGCTGCCGCGCCATTCTTCCGATACGGCCAGCAGGAAATTGCGCATCCCGCCTCGCGCGAATTCCTGCAATCGCTGCTGCAAATAACGCGGCGTCCAAAAGCCGAACAGCTCGATGTACACGGCCCGACCGCCGCGACTTGCTTTCAAGTCCGGCGCAAACGCCGTCTCGCCTAAATCAATCACTTCCGCACAACGTTCGAGCGTCCATTCGTTGTCCGCCCATTTCGCAAGCAGCTTTTCCAGCATCGGGTTATCTTCGCTCGAAGTATCAAATTGTGCGGCGTACAACTGCTTTTGTTCGCTGTTGAGTTCATAGAAAATCGGTTTGCTTTTGGATTCAATCTCCGCGCGCAATCGCCACCCCTGACACGCCAGCAACGCAGGCAGAAACACGGCCATTTGAATGCCATATTTTTGCGAGCGATGAAAGAGCGACACCGGCCCGCTCAATCGGATTTCATAGCCGCGCGCCGCGCTGCCGCGAATCGAATGAATCAACCGATAATATTTGATCGCCTCAAACAATTGCCGATAACCCAATGGCGATTGCGGCTCCACCCACAACGTCAACTCAACGCACCGATAAAACAACGCCTGCGCCTGCGCCAGATTGTATTCATCCAGCAACGCCCGCGCCTCCAAATCCTCAAACGAAACCAGCTTTTGATTGTCGTGCAAATCAGCGTACAGGCTGTCGAGTATCTGCTCCGCCGGAACGTTCAATTCTTCCGCCGCGAGCGCGAGGACAGCCTCTCGATCCAGCACCGGATGATGCGCGAAGGCGCGTAAAAACAGGCTGCGCCGCAATTCCGCCGGTTCCATCGGGGCGACGGTTTCAAATTCGCAACGATCCACGAGCAGCTTAATCAGCCCACGCAAAATCCGGTAATCCGTGCCGACGCCGATGTAATCATCCAACGCCTTTTGCAATACGCTGCGCCGCCGTTGTTGATGCTCGCGCACGAGCAGAATCAAATCGTCCGCCGCCTGTAAATACTCTTCGGCGTCAGGATTCAGGTAACGCGGTCGAATCTGATCGCCGCGCGTCCAACTCATTGCCAGATCACTTGTGAGCATAAAATCTCAATGCACGACAGAATCTCAGGGCGTTTCATTGATCATTTCCGAGAGTTTGATTTCCTCAGAGTGATAAATCTGAATTCTCGAAGCGATGACAACAAATGTAATAACTTCTTTTACGCCTTTTGATGAAAATTCAAATCGGTATCCATCTTCATAGCCTTGTTGATTGATGAGCAACCAAATCCACTCCAACAATTTTCCAGTCACTTTATCCCAAGGGTTAAGCGATGTTGCCTCCTTCACATAGCAATCCTCGCGGACTCTTAATTCACTTAACTCAATCTGAATTGTATCGAAATCCGTTTCGGCATAGATGGTTACGACGACTCCTTCAAATTGCAGTTCAACGGCATCTATCCAATCCTTTCTATTCAGCCCGCTGTTGTAGACTGAATAACGAACAGCAAGAAGTTTCCCAGCCGCTTCAAACAATGCCCTGATTTGATTGGAATTAGACATCTGCTTTTCTGATTTCAAAAGTTGTTACTCTCAGCCTTTCAACTGCGGCTCCAGGCTCTCCTGCACGCTATGAAATTGGCGCGTGTCGCTGCGGCGTTGACTGATGTGTTCTTCGGTCGTTTCGCTCGTCACGACTTCGTACAACACCGCTTCTTTGTCCTCCTGTTTGCGCAGGATGCGACCGAGTCGTTGAATGTGTTCGCGCGTCGAACCAGAACCGGACAACACAATTGCGACCGCCGCTGCGGGAATGTTCACGCCTTCATTCAAAACCTTCGAGGTGGCGAGCGCCAGCACCTCGCCGCGATTGAATGCTTCGAGCCAGGCTTTGCGTTCCTTGATCGGCGTTTCGTGCGTGATCGCAGGGATCAGAAACTGCTCCGAGATGCGATAGACCATTTCGTTTTCTGCTGTAAAAATCAACACGCGCTCGCGTTTGTGACGTTGTAACAATTCGGTCAAAACCTGAAGTTTGGCCTCGGTTCCGAGCGCGATGCGTTTGGATTCCCGGTACGCAAACATCGCGGCGCGCCCCGCCTCGCTGCGGGCGCTTGCAATCACAAACAACTGCCAGCCTTGCACGCTGCTCAAGCGAATGTTTTGGGACGCGATGAATTCCCGATAAATGCTGCGGGCTTTTTCATACGCGGCGCGCTCTGCCGGATTCAACTGCACGCGAATGCGGACGATGCTGTAATCCGCTAAAAACTCCCCGGCAAGTTGCTGTGCTTCGAGGCGATAAATAATGGGTCCCAACAAATCCGCCAACAACGCTTCGCCGCCGTCCGCCCGTTCGGGCGTCGCCGTTAATCCGAGCCGAAACGGCGCAATCGCCATCTCTGCGGCGTAGCGATAGACGTCGCCGGGCAAGTGATGGCATTCATCGCAAATCAACAAACCGAATTGATTGCCGAGCCGCTCCATAAATCGAAATGCTGAGGCGTAGGTCGTAATCGTGATCGCACCGACTTCAAAATAGCCGCCGCCGATCAGACCAACTTCGACGTTGAAGCTCGACAACATCAGGTCGTACCACTGATTCATCAGGTCGAGCGTTGGCACGATGACTAAGGTTTGCCGCTTCGTCAGTTCAATCGCCATCTGCGCAACAAAGCTTTTGCCTGCGCCGGTCGGCAGTACGATCACGCCGCGTCGGCCTGACACTTTCCATTGCTCGATGGATTCAACCTGATAGGGTCGCGGTTCGGTGAAGAGTTTCGGCTGAAATTCAAAATCGTGATAATTGCGGGCCTGGTCTTCGTGGGGAATTTGCTGGCGAGTGAGTTCGCGGACGATTTGCCGATACGCCATCGCAGGCGCGCGCCAACGCCGCACTCGCGCATCCCATCGAAAGGCCGAGGAAACATTCATTGTCTCTTCAGCCCCGTCCAACACCAACGTGCCAGCATCGTAGCGAATTGTAAGCGCGGTCTGACTCATTGCCAGACAGGAGTATCACAACTGCGTCGTGCCCGGCAAATTGGCCTGCTCTCAAACCATCCAAAACAAAAAAGCGGCGTGATCGCGGCCTGTGGCTTGGGCGATGATGCGTTGCCAAAGCTTGTGTCCGTTGGCCCCGTTTGTCAGCACCACAACGCCGGAGCGGCGCTGCGGGTCACCAAGCATAAACGCCTTCCAGGTGCCATTGTCGCCCCAATGCCAGAAGCACGTGCGCCCGCCTTCGATTTCCAATCCCAGGCCCACGCCCCAGGCAATCGCGCTGTTGATTTTGATCTGTGGCGTCAGCATTTCGCGGCGGGTTGCTTCCATCAGACTAACAGCATCCGGCGATGATTTATCCAACAGACGAAGCATGAATTGCGCATATTCAGAGGCCGTTGTGACCAAACTGGCGGCGCTGTTGGGCGTCATGAAATTGGGGAAAGGCGGCAAGTCCGGTTGCACTTCCTGCATTGCGCGCACCTGATCCTCATAGCGCCACGAAGCCATCGGTTTGTTCCATTGCTTCGCCAAATCCCAAAATTTCTGCCGCTGCTGCGGGCCGCCAAATTCGGACGGAACGCCGCGCGAATTGTGCCCGGCAGCAAAATTCGCGTCGTGTTCGGGTTGGCGAATATAACTGCTGCGTTTCATTCCCAACGGTTGCAGCACGCGCTCGCGCATCACTTCTTCAAAACCGCGCCCGGTGATTTGCTCAACGACGCGTTGCAGCAGGAAGAAGCCTTCGCCCGAATACGAAAACTTCTCGCCGGGATTGAAGGCAAACTGCAACTCGTTGCCTTTCGCAAAACGCCAGTTCTGCCAACCCGTCGAATGCGTCAAAGCGTGGCGCGCAGTGATCTGTTTCGCGCGCGGATCATTGGGCAAATCAGAGGCGCTCAGATAGCTGACCAACGGGCGATCCAGATCAATCAACTTCTCTTCGCGCATTTTCAGGACGGCATAACTGAAGACCACTTTGCTCAACGAAGCCGCCGGAAAAATCGTGTCCACATCCACTGCCGCTTTGGTGTTGACATCACGGACGCCAAAACCGCGCGCCCAGGCAACTTGGCCCTCATTGATGAGCGCGATAGAAAGCCCCGGCACATTGGCGAGTTCCATCATTTGCGGCAAGCGCGCCAGAAAAGCGTCCGACAACGTGCCAGCCGGTGGCTTCGCGCGTTGTGCGGTGGGGGCGGAGTTCATCGCAACAGAAGCGAGCAAGGCTCCGCCCGATTGTTGAAGCCATTGACGGCGTGCAGAATTCATAGGCAACCTCTTTTATTCACCACTTTTATTCACTGCTTTTACTCGCTACGGAGCGCGATGAGCGGATCCACTTTTGTGGCACGCCGCGCGGGAACCCAACAAGCCAGCAAAGCAACTGACACCAAAACGCCGATAACCGTGGCAAAGGTCAGTGGGTCACTGGCGCTCACTTCAAATAATAAACTGCTGAGCAACCGCATCAGGGCCAGCGCGGCGGCGGCTCCAAGAGCGACGCCCGTCAACGCCAATGACAGTCCCTGTTTCAGCACCATTTTCAAGATGTCCGAAACACCTGCACCCAAGGCCATGCGGATGCCGATGTCATGCGTTTGCTGGCTAACCGAATACGAAACAATGCCGTAAATGCCAATAGCCGCCAGCAGCAAAGCGACGGCGGCAAACAGTCCCACCAGAAACGCCGGGAAGCGACGCAAAAACGCGGCGGAGCTATTTTCGATCATCGTGTCCATCGTTCGCACATTGAAGAGCGCAACCTCCGGCTCCAAGGTGCGGCATTCGTTGCGGATGGCGTTTGCCAACGTATTGGGATCACCGCTCGCACGCACCACCAAACTGGTAGCCATTGGCGCATTACGCAGGAAAGGCATATACAGCACTGGCCTCATTGCGTGATCCAACCCGGTAATTTTGACATCGCCGACGACTCCGACAATTTCTGTCGCCTGATCCGGGAAGGCCGGGGCAACCAGCCGCCGTCCGATTGGATCGCGCCCGCTGAACAATTTGTCCGCGAGCGTTTTGTTAATGATGGCCGTGCGAGGCGCATCCGCCGTATCGCGGTCGGTAAAAAGTCGCCCCTGAAGAAGCGGGACGCCAAGCGTTGGCAGATAACTGGCATTGATGATACGGAAATTGGCTTCTGTGTCCTGCCCCGGTGGCGGGACAGGATCGCCTTCGACAATGAAGCGCGTCGTGTTTCCCTGCGTTAGCGGCAGAATGTCCACGGTGCCTGCACCCATAACACCAGGTAACGCTGAGAGACGGGTTTGTAGTTGTTCGTGAAAGTTCAGGATGCGACCTGGCTCGGTATATTTACTGGCGGGCAAAACTATCGTCATCGTCAACAGATTATTTGGATCGAAACCGAGATTGACCTGCATCAATCGCCAGAGGCTTTTCAGCATCAACCCCGCCCCAACCAACAACACGACCGCCAGCGCGATTTCCGTCACAACCAACGCGCCGCGCAATCGTTGCCGCACACCGCCCACCGAAGCGCGTCCGCCTTCCTTCAAGACTTCGTGCAAATCAAGGCGCGAAGCCTGGAGCGCGGGCGCAAGCCCAAACACAATGCCCGTCAACATTGACAGAGCAAACGCAAATGCCAGCACGCCCGCATCAAGGCGCAACGATTTCAGAAACGGCATTGCGTTCAGTTGATTGTCCGGCAAGGCCGCCACTATCGCATCTACGCCCCAGAAACCGATGAGCACCCCGCCGAGGCCGCCCAGCAACGACAAGAGCATCGCTTCGGTCAGTAATTGCCGAAGGATGCGGCCTCGCGTTGCGCCTAATGCAGCGCGAATCGCAATTTCTTTTTGCCGCGTCAACGACCGCGACAGCAACAAACTGGCGATATTGGCGCACACCATTAACAATACAAATCCAACTGCGCCCAACAGCGCCAGCAACATGGGTTTAATAGAACCTGTTACTTGCTCCTGCAAGGGAAGCAGAAAGGCGGAGGTTCCGCCGTGCGATTCCTGATGATCTTGCGCGATACGACTGGCAACGACGCTCACTTCGGATTTTGCTTGCTCTAAACTGATGCCGGAGCGCAACCGCGCAATCAGGTTCGTGCCGTGCATAAATCGTCGCGTCAATTGATTCGGAGTCGGTTGATACGGTAGCCATAAATCCGCCGGGCGCAATGCAAACTGAAAGCTCGCGGGCAGCACACCAATGACCGTGTGGCTGTTGCCGTTGATCGTCAGGGCTTGCCCAATGATTTTGGGATCGCCGCCAAACATTCGCTGCCACAGACCGTACGTCAGCACTGTCACACGTTCAGTTCCTGGCTGATCTTCGCCCGCTTTGAAGCTGCGTCCCAATACAGGCTCGACGCCCAACACCGCAAAGAAATTTGCCGACACCGCAGGCGCGAAAATGCGTTGTGCTTCGCCGCGACCTGACAGAATAGCGCCTCCGCCCGTGTAGGCGGCAAGGCCATCGAACGCCTGAATGCGTTGATAGTCCTGATAATCGGGATAGGAAAATTCGCGTTGTGGAAATTCCTGACGCGGCGTTGTTTCCCACACGTGGTAAAGCTGCTCCGGCGCTTTGTATGGCAATCCTCGCAACAAAGCGGCGTCGACAACCGTAAAAATCGCCGTGTTCGCGCCAATGCCGAGCGCTAACGTCAAGATGGCGGTCAACGCAAAGCCCGGTTTTTGCAGTAGCATTCGCACACCGTAGAACAGGTCTTGTAGCAGGGTTTGCATAAGTTCTCCTGAAAAGTAGACGGTAGACGGTAGACAGTAGAAGGTAGGAGAAAAC
>JAEUQN010000310.1 GCA_016789725.1 Blastocatellia bacterium
TAGAAACTGCTGGAACGTTTTCTCGGTAAGACAAAAGAAAAGCGACGACATGATTTCCTCATAAAACGACTGACAACCGTGGCTGCCGTTGTCGCAACACCCCAAACAGATTGCGCTCTCTGCGATGCGCCAGCGTAGCCGGAGCGACACCGATTTCTTCATTCGGCACAAATCCTTGCACCCGCAACATCACGGCGATCAAGGCTTGATGATGTACCAGATGGCTCAGCAAAAATTGCAGTTCGCGGCGCAGTGATGAAGTGCTCCAATAGGGGGAATCCTGCTTGACCCACAACGTGGCTTGTTCGTCAGCGAATGAGAGCTTCCAGAGCCTCGCGGCGGTGGCTTCGATGCGTTCCATCGCGCGCGTGCGGCTGCCTTCGGTGGCTTCGTCGCGTTCGCGTTGATCGTAATCCACGTGGTTGGTTTTGAGGCCGCTCAGGAAGCATTGATAGAAGTCGAGGCAATGTCGCAACTGTGCGCCGATGCTGCTCGTGAAGGTTGGGGCCTCCACTTTCGTGTACAGCCGATCATCCATTCGTTCGAGCAGCTTTTGTGCCTCGCGCAGCACCTTAATGTTTTCGGCAATCAGGATTTCAGTAGAAGGATTGATAGTTGCGTCTGTGTATTGCATTTGACCTCCAATGGGAACAGTACGGCGAGCGGTAGCGAGCTTGGTCAAGGCGCTAACTCTAACCCGCTTGCCACCGCGCGCGGCACTGTTTCAGATTTCGTTGATGGCGTAAAAATTGTCGTGACCGCTTCGTGCAGCATCTGGGCCAATTCCTTGCGATCAGTTCCTCGTATCGTTTCAATACCAAACGTCAGAGTCGCTTCAATGGCAGACAACCGAAACACGCCCCACAAATGCGGCATCAATGTCATAGTACCCCACCAGCACACCGACAAGTGTGCGGGCGGTTCGGCGGGCGGCGTGCGATAGTGAATGCTGCTGTAGGCAACCGGAAAATGCCCGCGTGCGACCGGCTCCAACAAGCTTGGCTTAAAGGGCAAAATGCTCGCGCCTGCGGTGCTGGTGCCTTCGGGAAAGACCACGATGTTTTGCCCGCTCTGCAATGTTTCCACGATCAAGGCATTGACGCGCGGAATGTCGCTGGCCCGCGCCCGATCAATAAAAATCGTATTCATGCTGCGACTGAGCAACCCGAACACCGGCCAACTTTCCACTTCGCGTTTGGCAATGAACACACAATCCAGTTGAGAAGCCAGGACCACGATGTCGAGATAACTCAAATGATTGGACACCAGAAAGAACGGTGTCGCAGGTACAATCTCATTGGTGCGAATTTTTATTCCCAACACGCTCACAATCGTCTTGGCCCAGTGGCGAAAGATAAAGTTGCGCCAGCGGCGTTTGGGGGTAGCAAAGAAATACACGAACGGCGCGACAACCAGCCAGAGCGAATAGAAACCAATGGTAGCCAGAGAAAAGGCGATGGCTTTGAAGATAGCAGAGAGAGAACGCATGACTCAAAAGCGGTACAGTACAGCAAGCAGTAGCGACCGGATGAATTGCTACCAAGTCGCTACCGCTCCTCGTACTGTACCAATCACTGAAAGAACATCTGATACGCCACCGGACTGAGTTGATGACAGTCCATCAGCACGAGGTAATCAATCGTTTTGAATTGCCGATCAATCGTGGGCGGTGAACAAACTTTCGCGCCGAAGCGCAGATACGAACGAAACAGCTTTGGGATTTTGGCTTCTACGAGAGAGGCGTCGTCGTCTTCGAGATCACATTCAAACCCAAGTTGCGGCAGCACCAGCAACTCTGTATGAACGTGGTCTCCGGCCAGCAATTGACTCATCACACCCCAGCCCTCATTCGCATCCTGGCTCGTCAACGAGCAACAGCCGAATAAATAACGTTTGCGTGCTTGCAGCGTGTAGGCTGCGATGCCGCGCCACATCAGGAATAACACGCTGGTATGACGATGCGCGGGCGCAATGCAAGCGCGGCCCAGTTCGATGGAGTTCAAAACAACAGCATCCGGCAGAGACGTAAGATCAAACTCCCCGGCGGAGTAAAAGCCAGCTCCAGCAGCCGCCATTTCATTTGTCTGTAGGCGGTAGGTTCCAACCACATTGCCTGCCTTCGTGTCTTCAACCATCAAATGATGGCATTGTGCGTCGAAGTCGTCCTGATCGCGTTGCGTGCGAAACGAGGACTGCAACCCTTCACCCAATTCGAGATTGAAAACCTCGAAACGCAATTTCAACACCGCATCCAGGTCCATCGCGTTTTGCGCAAATCGCAATAAATACCGGCCTTCGCGCAATTCGAGCTTCGGCGCAGATAATGGGGACACGGTGGTCGTCGTCAACAAATTGAGGGTTTCAATCAGCGTCATGCATTTCTCCTTTACGCTGCATAAATCGCTCGGAGGCAGGCGTTTATTCCCGCTCGTTTTGAGGAGCTGGAAAAGCACAAATTGCTGGGGGAATAAATTTAAGATCACATGGATTATACCGCTGAGAGTTGTTACGAGTCACGCTGGGTACAGGACTGCATGCGGTGCTGTACCAATTCTTTTGAGGAGTTTATCTCAATGCAAAATCATTACGACGTCATCATTATTGGCACAGGCGCAGGCGGCGGCACGCTGGCGCACAAATTGGCACCATCGGGTAAAAAGATTTTATTGCTGGAACGCGGCGACTTTGTCCCACGCGAAAAAGACAATTGGGAATCGCGCGCCGTTAATGTTGAAGGTAAATACAACACCAAAGAAATCTGGCACGACAAGGACGGCAAGCCACTGCACCCGCATACGAATTACTACGTCGGCGGCAATACGAAATTTTACGGCGCGGCGCTGTTTCGATTCCGCGAACGCGACTTCGGCGAGTTGCGACATTACGATGGCATCTCGCCCGCCTGGCCAATTTCGTATCAGGAATTAGAGCCGTATTACACCGAGGCCGAACAGATGTATCACGTGCATGGCACACGAGGTGAAGACCCAACTGATCCGTGGGCCAGTGCGCCGTACCCGCATCCAGCCGTCAGTCACGAACCGCGTATGCAGCATTTGAGCGAAGACTTCGCGCGGCAAGGCTGCAAGCCGTTTCACGTGCCGCTTGGTATTCTGCTGAAAGAGAAAGACCCGCGTAGCCAGTGCATTCGCTGTGCGACGTGCGACGGCTATCCGTGCCTGATCAACGCCAAGTCGGATGCGCATACTTGTGCGGTCGAACCCGCGCTCGAATATCCAAATGTGACGCTGCTCACGAACGCAAAGGTTGTGAAACTGGAAACCAACGCCACAGGCCGCGAAATCAGCAAAGTATGCGTCGAATGCGATGGTTCGTATGAAGTCTATTCCGCGAATATCGTTGTGGTGTCGGCAGGCGCAATCAATTCAGCCGCCTTGCTCTTGAAATCCGCGAATGACAAGCATCCGAACGGCTTGGCGAATGCGAGCGATGTGGTTGGACGGCATTACATGGGACACGTCAATTCGGTGATGCTGGCAGTGTCAAAATGCCCGAACCCGACCGTGTTTCAGAAGACACTGGCACTGAATGATTTTTATTTCGGCGCGCCGGAATGGGACTTTCCGATGGGGCATATCTCATTCGTCGGCAAACTCGACGGCGTCGCGCTGTCTGCCGGAGCGCCTGCAATTGCGCCGGGATTTACGCTGGATTTGATGGCAAAGCATTCGTTGGATTTCTGGCTGACATCGGAAGATTTGCCCGATCCAAACAATCGCGTGACATTGGATCGCAGCGGCAACATCGTTTTGTCGTACACCCCGAACAATGTTGAGCCGCACAAACGATTGCAGGCCAAATTGCAAAGCCTGATGAAACAGCAAACGAAATGCGAGATGCACGGACATGACTGTCATCAGGGTTTGTTTGCGCGCAATTTGTTTTTGGCCGAACGCATTCCGCTCGCGGGCGTAGCCCATCAAAACGGCACGATTCGCTTTGGCGATGATCCAAAAACTTCGGCATTAGATCGCAATTGCAAAGCGCACGACGTGGATAATTTGTATGTGGTGGACGGCAGCTTTTTCTGTTCGAGTGCAGCGGTGAATCCGGCGCTGACGATTATGGCGAATGCGCTGCGCGTGGGGGATCACTTGTTGGAACGGCTATAGTGAAAAAGTACCTCATTCACCATAGAGAGAGGCGGAGGCCACATCGCGGTACATGGAGGAATTACTCTGTGTATCGCGGTGTGGCCTGTGTGGTGAACGGGCGTTCGATTAAGTTGTATGCTAATTCTGCGCAACTACGCCTCACCAAATTGTGATGGTGTAGGTGTGGATGGCCTCGCAGGTGTTGGCCGTGTTTTTCGCCAGCAACGTGAAGGTGTACGTCCCGCGCGTCGTCGGCGCTCCCTGCAAGGTGTACTGCCCAAAGTTGTTCACGATAGACAGTCCGGGCGGCAAGGTTCCCGCAAACAGGCTGAAGGTGTAATTCCCCAGCGGCGAGGCCGAGAGCGGTTGGTAGTAAAGCCAATAGCCTCCGACCGCTCCCTGGGTGGCAAAGAAGGGGACAGGGCTGATGCCACAGCTATTGAAGACCTTGAGGGTGCCGGGCGTGTTGGTGACCTGATAATT
>JAEUQN010000311.1 GCA_016789725.1 Blastocatellia bacterium
CAATAAACTCACTCCAAGCGAGACTGTGCCAGTGAACCGCTGCACAGTCTCGCACAATTCTCCTGAGGTCGGTCCATCATGAAAAAGTTCCGTGCCATAACGATTCTTTTTGCGTGCCTTGTGATCGCAGCCGTACTTGTTTTCCAAGCAGGCGAAGCCTCCGGCAGTAAAGCTAAAGCCAAAACAGTTACCTTCAACAAAGACATCGCGCCCATCTTCAACAAAAATTGCGCGACCTGTCATCGTCCGGGCGAGGCGGCTCCATTTTCAACGCTAACATACAAAGACGTTCGTCCATGGGCAAAATCCATCCGCGAACAAGTTAGTAAACGAACGATGCCTCCCTGGCACGCCGATCCACACGTTGGGCAATGGGCAAATGACACCCGCTTATCTCAGAAGGATATTGATGCGGTAGTCGCGTGGGTAGATCAAGGTGCGCTTGAAGGCAATCCTAAAGATTTGCCCCCTGCTCCAAAATTTACTGAGGGATGGGCGATTGGTCAGCCGGATGTCGTGCTGGACATGGGCAAAGAATATACGCTCAAGCCCGGCACCCCTGACGAAATTCAGTACTTCACAGTGGATACCAATTTCAAAGAAGATAAATACGTACAATTTGTTGAAGCGCGTCCCGGCAATCGCAAGATCGTGCATCACATCATTGCCTTCGTTCAGGCCCCGGCCAAAGCAGACAGCAACGTCAAGCAGTTGACGCCGGAAGAGCGTCGCAAAATGCGCGAAGCAGCCGCAAAGGACAATATTTTTTATCAAGATGGTTTCCTGACCAAAGTCAAAGCTGATGCGCCCGTGTTTGATGATGCCTGCCACCTACCAAGTGGCGGCAATGGTTCCAAACGCGATGGCTCTGGTGAAGGTGGCGGCGAAGGTGGCGGTGGCTCAATGTTATTGTGCGGTTACGCCCCCGGGAAAAATCAGGAAATCTGGCCAGCGGGAACTGTGAAAAAAATTCCGGCAGGGTCCAAGCTCATTTTTCAGGTTCATTATTCGACCTTCCTGAATCCCGCCGGAGAACTCAAAGATCGTTCAAGCGTCGGCATGATTTTTGCCAAGAATACGCCGGATCGTGAATTGAAAACACACGGCATCGGCAATCACTATTTCAAGATTCCAGCAGGAGCGGAAAACCACAAAGCCACTGCGTGTTGGACAGCGAAAGAGGACATTCACCTCATCACGTTTATGCCGCATTTGCATATGCGCGGGAAATCAATGGAATTCAAGGCCTTCTATCCAGACGGTCGCAGTGAAGTGATCTGTAATGTTCCGAATTACGATTTCAACTGGCAACTGGTTTACTATGCGAAAAAACCGATTGCGATTCCCAAAGGAACACGGATTCAAGTGACAACTGTCTGGGATAATTCTTCCAAAAATAAATTCAATCCTGGTCCCAACAAAGACGTTCGTTGGGGTGATCCTACTTACGAAGAAATGACAATTGGTTGGATTGATTACACTCTCGACAAACAGTCCTTCAAAACAACCGCAATGAAGTAAGGCAGTCTGGGGCAGGCGCAATTGTCTGCCCCAGATTTTCGTAGAGCGAGAATCCAGATGCGCCATAACAGGCATAGAATTCGATTCTTTTTTTTCGCCTCGCTGCTCCTTTGCCTGTTGTTTTCGCTACCTGCCAGCTCACACGACCCCATCACCACCAGCGTCACCTTCAACAAAGAGATTGTCCGCATCTTGCAACGAAGTTGTTTGGATTGTCATAGTCCCGGCAAAATCAAGGGGGACATTTCCCTGACTTCGTTCGAGGAAGCTCGACCGTGGGCGAAGGCGATCAAAGAAGAAGTCCTCGAAAAGCGGATGCCACCGTTCCAAGCGGTAAAGGGCTACGGCGAATTTCACAATGCGTATTTGTTATCACAACGCGAAATCGAATTATTGGTCTCGTGGGTGGAAGGCGGCGCACCACGCGGCGAAGCCAAGGATTTACCGAAGGAAGTCACCGCCAACTGGTCATTCGGCACGCCTCAACTGAATTTGCAACCGGAGCAACCGACTCAGATACCGACAGGCGAAGGCGATTACATCGCGTGCGTCAAATTACCGACCAAGCTCAAACAAGCGCAATGGGCAAATGCCATTGAGTTTTTACCTTCCAACGCGCAAGCCGTGCTGGCAGCGGAAATCTTCCTGCAAAAACAATGTGGTCAGAATTGCGCGACAGGTGAAAAGATTGGCGAATGGGTTCCAGGACAAGATGCGATTCAGTTCCCAGAAGGCTCAGGATTATATCTGCCAGCGAATTCCTGCCTGACAATGAAAATTCGCTATCAAAAAAGCGAGCAGGAAGCACAGGAACGCGGCAATCTGGGCATTTATTTTGCGTTCGAAGATATTGCGTTTCAGGCGCAACGGGTGGCGATCAAACCCATTCCCAAATTGATTGCGGCGGGGGCCAAAACACCAATCAATGCGGTTTATCTGGTGCGGGAGACGGCTGAAGCGGTCGCCATTCGCCCCTTGCTTTTTCCATTTGCTTCATCGGTCGAAGCCACCGCCCTGCGCCCAGATGGAACGGCAGAAGTCTTGATTGTCGCACAATCGTATCGCTATGACTGGCAACCAAGTTACTTCTTCAAGCAACCGGTCAAACTTCCGGCTGGAACGCGCATCGAGGTGATCGCCCATCTCGACAATTCAGACAACAATCGAAATTTGCAGGACGATCCCAGAGCCAGGAAATTCTCGGAACCACTCGCGGAACTCACTCTCGCCAAGGTCAAAACCGTTCCCACTAGTCCGGCGACAAAGGCAACGGCTCAATCCGACGCCCCGCATAAACATTGAAAAAGCGGATATGGCAAGGTTTGTGGCAAGTATTTTCCGACATGACAAACAAAGAAATCAGGCGCACAATGTCAGGGCTGGCTTGAAGACAATTTTTCTGATTCATCATTCCCTCTCAAACTGATACGGGAAGAATTCCAAAAGTACGTTGCGGGATACAACCAAGTTCGTCGAACTGACACGACAATATCGGTGTCGCAATCAACAATTCATCATTAAGACCCAACCCCTTTTAGAAACCCGGTAACCGGTAGGGGTGCATAACATCAACAAGGAGCCATCTATGTGGATTCGCAAATTTGAACGTGACAGAAAAAAAGGTGTCATCTCTCCGATGCCAACCCAAGCAGTCTCAAATGAAGAGTTCATCCCACGCCCACAATCAGAGCCGCAAAAACAGGTCGAACATTTGATTGGTGAAATGTCGGATGTCCGCGCCAAAAAACTCAATCTGGATCGGCGCAGTTTTATGGCGAGTTCAATGGGCTTGGCAACCTGCTTTCTCGCCTCCAATCAGGTCTACGGAACCAACGTCTGGGATGTAGATGAGGTTGAATCGTGGGAACCAGCCGCGACTCAGGAGAAATTCCCGAAGGGCGAGTATTTCGTGATTGATGTCCAGGCGCATTTCACCAATGGCATTCGCATTCCCGGTTTTCGCACGATGGAATTCGTGAAGAACATGGGCTTTCAATTGAAAGATGATGCCGAAGCTTATGGCTTTAGAAACTTCGTCAAAGAAATGTTCTTCGATAGCGAAACCTCGCTGGTGGTGATTTCCGGCGTTCCTACGATGGAAAAATTACGCGACGAGAATGGCAAAGTTCTCGAAGGTCCCGCCCGTAGTCGAGGAGTACTGCCAAGCTGGGTCATGTCAAAAGCAGCTCAGGAAATCAACGCGCTCGCGGGTTCTCAACGTGCGCTCAATCAAGGCAACCTCGCGCCCAATCACTATTGGGATAAGGCAACCAACAAGATGAACAGGGCCGAGCTGCTGGAGCAAATGGAGCGCGAAGTAAAACAGTATGGTATTAAATCCTGGAAATGGTATTGCCATACGGACCCGGCGCAAACCGGACAGGGCTTCCAGCTTGATGACGACAACTCTCAATTCTTCATCGAAGAGTCCCGTAAAATGGGCATCAAACTCATCAGCACGCACAAAGGGTATTCGTATCAATCGCGCACGTTGGGCCATCTAGCGAATCCGAAAGACGTCGAGAAAGCTGCGCTCCGCAATCCTGATTTCAATTTCGTGGTTTATCATTCCGCCATCAAACATGGACCGAATGAGCCGAATTGGAAAGAGTCCAACAAATACGATCCGACGACTGGTGATTTTGAATGGCACAGCATTCTGATGGACATCAAAAAACGGAATCCGAAGATGAACAATGTGTACTGTGAAATCGGCAGCTTCTTCAATATTCTGGCGGTCACTGATCCTGTAATGTGTGCGCACGGCATCGGCAAAAACATCAAGTATTATGGGTCTGATCACGTGGTTTGGGGGACGGATTGTTTGTGGTGGGGATCGCCGCAATGGGCGATTGATGCCTTCAAACGCTTCCAGATTCCTGATGATATGTGCGCGAAATTTGGCTACAAGAAAATCACTAAGAAGGACAAGCAACGCATTCTTGGATTAAATGCGGCCAAGCTCTATAACGTCAATGTCAATGCCAAGCGGAATGCCTTACCAGCCGACGCATTGGATAAACTCAAAATCGCCTATTTAGACCACGGTGGGCAACGCGAAAATGCGGCCTATGGAT
>JAEUQN010000312.1 GCA_016789725.1 Blastocatellia bacterium
AGGCGCACAAACCTACATCGCGGCCTACAGCCCCTTCCCATTCAGCCAACGTGCGGCGGCGAAAGCGTTGCTTGGTGAAATTGAATTTACCGGGAAATTGCCTGTGAGCCTGCCGGGATTGTACCTGCGCGGGCATGGGCTTAAAGCTGCAAAATAAACCACGGGGAACACGGGCGCACGGGGAGATCATACAGAGTTGGCAAGATTGACAAGATCAACCAAGTCGTATCTTGTGAATCCGATCAAAAACTTCCCCGTGCGCCCCGTGTTCCCCGTGGTTTATTTCCCGCCAAGACGCTGTAAAAATGCAGCGTAGCGCGAGTCTGAACGCAACTTGTCCAGCTTCGGATCGGCCTTCAGCAACAACATCGAAAACACATGTTCATCTTCAGCCTGTTGCAGCAGTGCAAAAGTGCGGTCGAAATCGCCGAGTTGCGTGTGCACCAACGCGAGGTGAAAGGGCGAGACATATTTGCTGGCGGAGA
The DNA here is from genome assembly GCA_016789725.1 of Blastocatellia bacterium. GTDB lineage: Bacteria > Acidobacteriota > Blastocatellia > RBC074 > RBC074 > JAFDVL01. The sequence continues at coordinate 486 of JAEUQN010000312.1, forward strand.
GTTGTTGCAGTTGTGCGAGCGTCGCTTCGGCTTCCGGGCGTTGTCCGGCGGCTCCGTAGACATAACCAAGCAGCGCCAGCACATACGCATTGTTGGCGGACATTTCGACGGCTTTTTTCAATTCAGCCAAAGCCTGTGGGAACTGCCCTTTTTGCGCGTAGGCCAGACCAAGCGTTTGATGCGCGGGAATAAAGTTCGGGTCCATTTCCAACGTTTTGCGACACTGTTCGATGGCTTGATCGTAGCGGCGCGCGAAGAAATAAATTTCGCCCACATCGTTGTTGATGCTGAGCGAAACGGGATCAAGTGTTTGCGCCCGCCGAATGGATTGGATCGCTTCGTCTACGCGGCCTTGCGCAATCAAATCGTAGGCGTACCAATGGTGCGCCGTGGGGTAGTTTGGATTGAGTTCGATGCTACGATTGAAGGAGCTTTCCGCGCCTGTCAAATCGCGCTCCTCAATCATTTTGGCGAAGGCGAGTGAGGTGTGCGCTTCGGGTAATTGCGGATCAAGTTCTACGGCTTTGCTGGCGGCAGCTTTCACGCGCGCGGCGGTTTCTTTGCGCGTCAACGAATCGTCCGGCCAGACGGCGTAAGCATCAGCGATTCCGGCATAAGCCAGCGCGTAGGTCGGGTCGGCCTTGATCGCCTGTTCGTAAAACTCGACTGCTTTTTTGACCCCGTCGGCATTGCGTTTATTCCAATAAAATCGGCCTTGCAAATAACGTTGATAGGCTTCGATATTCTTGGTGTGTTGTTTGGCGATGAGATGTTGTTGCTCGTTCGTCAATCGCAACTGCAAGCGATCAGTAATCTCGCGCGAAATCTCGGTCTGCACGGCGAGAATGTCGGATAGCTTACGATTGTATTTCTCGCCCCAGAGCTGCGCGCCGTCTTTGACATCAATCAAATCGGCTTGAATTACTAACTCGTCGCCGCGTTGCATGACGCGCCCCGTCAGCAATGCCTGCACCTTTAATTCTGCTCCAATTTTTTGCGGATCAATCTCGCGGCCTTTGTACCGAAAGGCCGTCGTGCGTGCCATTACGCGCAGGTTCGGAACGCGCGACAAGCTGTTGATAAGGCTTTCGGTAATGCCATCGCTCAAATATTCGGCATTGGGATCAGCGCTGCTGTTCGTAAATGGCAAAACTGCAATCGCTTCGATTTCGCCCTCACCCGCGCGAAAGTACAGCGTCGCGGCAATCGTGATGAATGCCAGCACAACAATCGCCAAACCCAAAAAGAGGCGGTTGCGATTGTACCCCGTTGTTGCAGTTTGGGCGGACTTGGCAATGCCGGTTGAGGGCGATACAACTTGCTGATGGCCGTCGCGGGGCAAATCCAATGTTTCGACGACGGCGGGCAACTTCCCGGCGGCAATTTGCTCATACAGCGCGATTGTTTGCGGCTCCGGTTCCGCATCAATTTCTTTGCGCAAAGCGTTCTGGCATTGCTGAAATTGCGCCAACGCTTCATGCCGACTACCGCTCAAAGCATATAATCGCATCAAGCGACGATGCGCGGCTTCGTTCGATGGATTTAATGTAACCAGTTGCTGAAACCGTTCGATGCTGGGTTGAAGTTGCCCGGCGGCTTCATAGAGGTGCGCTGATTCTGACAGCAAGCGCGTCGCCAATCGGCTCAATCGTTCGCGCCGCGCGGCAGCCCAGTCATCGTAACGATCTTCGGGCAACAATTCGCCGACATACAAATCCAACGCCGTTTCGTAATCCGCAACCGCTTTGCTTTTCAGCGCTGTTGCAGCGCGTTGCTCAAACTCTTCGACGTCAATCCACAAACCACCGGGCGCACGCAACATCACTTGTTGATCGTGCGTGACAATGAAGCGCGATTCGGCCCCGGCTTTTAAGGTGGGTTCCAACGCACGACGGGCGGCGTGGATGATTTTATTCAGGTTGTTGGCGGCGAGTTCCGCTTCCTGTTCCGGCCACAGATGTTCGATCAATTGTTCCCGGTGGAGTTGATGTTGCGGTGCGAGCGCGAGGAGTTTGAGTAGAGCTTTGGATTTGCGGCGCGTCCATTGCCGCTCCTCGACCGCCACTCCATCAACGAGGATTGTCACGGAGCCGAGCAATCGCAATTCCAGTTTTCCGGCAGCAGCGGGCACTTGCTCTGTCATGGTCATGTCTCACGCAAATTGAGGGAGTAGAGATGGCTATTTTAAACGACAGGGAAGAATTTAGGAATTCAGCAAGAGGATTTAGGATATAGGATTTGGGATATAGAGATAGAGGTTGACCACAAACCCGGCAATAGACCTAAATCCTAAATCCCAAATCCTATATCCTAAACCGCAAATGAAATGATTTCGGGCGAGTGAATGCTTCAAATCCCAATGTTGACAGCGTACAACCGCGCCCTGAATCTTTGATCCCCACCCATGCCAAGGCCGGATCAAGATAATCACAGCGATTCATATAAAACGTTCCGCTTTCGATTTGGTCGCCAATCCGTAGCGCCGCATCTGCGTCCGTCGTCCAAATCGAAGCCGTCAAACCATAGCGGCTATCGTTCATCAATTGAATTGCTTCATCATCCGATTTGACGGACATAATCCCAACCACCGGGCCAAACGTTTCTTCGCTCATCACGAGCATGTTGTGATCTACATTGACCAAAACCTGTGGAGCCAGGTACGGCGTGCCTTTTTGATTTTTGGGAAAGAGCGTCGGCGCGATTAAGCCTTGCGCCCCGCGATGCAACGCGTCCTGAATATGTTCGCGCACCTTGTCCGCCGCCTCTGTGCGGACCATTGGCCCCAACGTTGTTTTGGGATCAAGCGGATTGCCAAGCCGATACTGCTTCGTCAATTCGACATAGCCTTCGACGAACTTTTCGTACACAGATTGATGCACATAAATCCGCTCAATCGCGCAGCACGATTGCCCCGAATTGAACATCGCGCCGTCCACCAGATTTTCGATAGTGGCTTCAAGCTGCGCATCGGGACGAACATACGCCGGGTCTTTGCCACCGAGTTCCAAACCCGTCGCAATGAAGCGTTCGCTCGCCGCGCGCTGCACCGCATGACCGCCGGCGACTGACCCAGTGAACGCGACAAAACCGATGCGTGAATCCTTGATGACTTCCGCCACTTGATCGTGATCAATATGCAAAAACTGAAATACGCCATCGGGCAATCCCACTGCGGCAAACGCTTCCGCATAACGTTCCGCGACGAGCGGCGTTTGCGGCGCGATTTTCAAAATCACCGAATTGCCCGCCAATAACGCAGGTACAATCGCATTCACCGACGCGAGCCACGGATAATTCCACGGCGCAAGCACGAGCACCGTACCGAGCGGTTCGCGGCGAATAAATCGCTGAAAATTCTCTTTCGGCTCAATCGCAATGTCCGCGAGTTCCTGCGCCGCAATGTCGCACATATAATTCACGCGCTCCGCAAAGCCGCGCCGAATTTCAAACGGACTGTACGCAATCGGCCTGCCGATTTGCCACGTCAATTCTTCGCCGATTTTGTCCGCACGCTCGACCAGATACGCGAGCATTTGCCGACAAATGTTCACACGTTCGGCAATCGGCACACGCTTCCATTCGCGTTGTGCAGCGACCGATTTGGCGAGCGCCGCTTCGATCTGTTCGTTGGTGGCAAGTTCGCGTTCGGCATACACCATGCCGTCAATCGGGCTGATGGTTTGTTGGGTTTGTTTGCTCATAATTCTAATGACTCATCCACGAAGCCACACGAAGATTCACGAAGGAATTTGACAGGATTCACAGGATTTTCAAGATTAGCAAATTCATCCTGTCAATCTTGTTGATCCTGTCTATGTTCTTCTTCGTGTGGCTTTGTGGAAAAAAATCTTTCAATTTTGCACGACTCGCTCTGCACCAATCAGATTCGCCAACCGCGCCAATGCTTCATCCAATTTCTTCCGCCGCGCTTTCGTCACTTTGATCGTCGGTTCCCAATATACCTTGCGCACTTCCAACGTACTGGACTCGCGCTGGAATTTCGGATCAATGCGCCCGACCAATTGATCGCCTTCCAGGATCGGC
>JAEUQN010000313.1 GCA_016789725.1 Blastocatellia bacterium
GCAACCAGGTCTTGCACGACATCTTGAAGGAGTTCGACAAGTGGACCAACCCCAATAAAAAGCTGGTTGATCTACTCGGCGCGGAACTGGTGGACTATGCCAAGAAAATGGTGAAAGAGACAACCGGCTTTGATCCCGACACCGACATTGATAACGCCATCGCCCGCTTGCGCGAGCCTTTGGAATTGTGGCGCGATCTACCGCACAAAGTCACCAGCGTCTTATATGATTTGCTGCGACAGGGAATCCCGCTGGATGAATTGCGGAGTTTTCTGCAAAAGATCACCTCCTTGACCGACCCCAGCAATTTAGCAGAGGCCATCACAGGCAAGTTGCGCAATGTGGAGTTCTTTGACACGCAAATTGGAAAATGGCTGACCGCTCTGGCCGAAGAAGGGATCGTCTCTTTATTGGCAAATGTCGCAGAAGAGCGAGAGCGAATCGCAGCAGTCGCACAAAAAACACTAGCCCTGTTGGATGGGAGTTTAGTGGAAGGTACGCTGCGGAAACTTCAGACCTGGATTGAAGAAAAACTGGGGCTGGACAAAATCATTGCGGTCGTAAATGACGCTAATTTTGATGATATGGACAGATGGCTGAAAAAGCGGCTGTCCGATTTCTTAGGCAAGAGTGTCATTTTTGAGGAACTGGAAAAGATCAAAGGAGCGATCAACAAGCTCCGCGCCAAGGCTAATGAGTTTTACGAAAAAGGCTTTCAGGCTCTCACCGAAAAATACCAGGCCGAGTTCCACTATTCTTTCCAAAAGACAACGACCCGCACTGCCCTGATTGATGCGACTTTTGATTTTGCTGCCGACGCGGCAAGTGCGGCCAAACACCTCAAACAGGCGTTGCATGGAAACTTCAACGAAATCCTTTCACAGCAACTGCCGGGGGTCATCCTGAACAAGGGAGTTCTAACCCACGAAATCAAACGGCGAACTCATCTGGAGGTAAGTTTGCCCTACTTTAAGTCTATCCTGGATCACATCAACGAATCTTTTGCGGAGGGCGAAGCAGTAGACGCAGCAGACGGGCGACTGTGGGTTTTCAACTTGAAGGCAAGTGACGTTGTAAGTAAAAAAACCAGTTTGAGTAAGTTATCCATAGCATTGCAAATCACCAAGAAACCAGGTGTTCGCCAGTTTACAGAAGAGAATCATGAATATAACTACACCTTACGTTTAGTGAAGAAAAACGCACGACGCGAATACTTGGAAGATAAAGTTGAGATATTAGTTAATCAATACCTCGCCTCTGAGTTTTCAGGCGATGGTAAACAGCCTTTTTCTACTTATCTAACAGATTTGGATAAAGCTTTGGATGAAAAAGGAATTATAGGTAGCAACGAATATGGGAACGTTCTGATTGGATTTGATATAAGTCTTCCTGGTCAAATCTTTGCTGCTTGGAAAAAAGCCCCATCGGATAAAAATGATCCACTTTATGTTTCAGTCTCCAGTCGCATTCAGGAAGTAATGCGGCAACTAATCCCACTTTGTTACCTTGAAGAACCAGATCAATATAAAGAAACAACTGCTATTTACCCACTCCTGGTTTACTGTGCGCTACCACCGATTCAAAAAGTTAAGTTATTAGCCAATGGGCAACTGAAGCTTTCGGAAGGCGTCGTCCCCGATTGGGAATTTCAGGAAAGTGATTTACGAAATGAGGTCCTTCGGCAACTCTGTGCGCCCAGATTACAAAACACTATCCTGCCGAAAATTCGGAAACAAATGCTGGGGATTCCAGGATTAGCAGATACGCTGGCTGAGTACGAAGACTCAAAAATCGGCAAGATGATCGCGTTAAAACCTAATCAAGCCAAAGTCAATTTTGAAAGCTTAATGTTTTCGGAGATTCAGCTTATCAACGAAATACACAAAGCAGGTCAACGTTTCCGTCAGTTCCTGGATACGCAAGATATGGAATCAGCCGTAAAAGCCTTAGCCGAGTTTGGTGAGAAGCTGACGAACGCCTTTAATAACAAGGTGGGAAGTTCAATCTATGCTGGCTCCGCTTTACGACCTTTGGGGTCATTATTGTTTATTGAAATCGCTAAAGTGTTTGATATAAAGCTTGCCAATAAGATTACTCCAACCGCAATGCTTGAACTTATAATCCTTCCCAAACAATCTACCTTTAACTTAGACGATTACTTCAAAGGTAAGAAGCCCAACTTATCCGAAGTAGCCTTGCAACAACATATCATCAACCTTGGAACACCGATGCTCTGAGCATCAGTCAGCAGGAGGGAAATATGAAGCTAACCAATCATTTTCAACTTTCGGAATTTGTCACCTCGCAAACAGCAGAGCGATTGGACCTTGATAACACACCGAGTCCTGTGATTATTGAGCGGTTGAAAGTGCTATGCGTGAATATTCTGGAACCTGCCCGTATGGCGCTGGGGCCGCTTCATATTTCTTCGGGCTATCGTTCATTAGCCCTCAATACTGCCATTGGTGGGAGTAAATCCAGTGCGCACATGCAAGGGTATGCCGCCGATGTGATCCCATTGAAAGCCTCGAAACTGGCGTTTGCCAAATGGGTCATAGCCAATTGTGAATTCGATCAGATCATACTTGAATATGGGACCAAAGAAGCGCCAGCGTGGATTCATGTCAGCAACGATCCACGCCAGCGCAATCAGATATTACAAATTTTGAAAGGGACAGGATATGTTCCGGTACAAATTTGATCATCGCACCTGAATAGGCTGTGTCCACGCGGACTGACCATTCGATTCGATCACCTTCGCGCGCACATAGCCTTCATTCCCTCGCACAGCGTAGGTCGCCGGATTGGCTGTCAGCTCCTGCAACACTTTACCGTTTTGACCAATGAATTGCGTGCGGTATTTGCTGTATTTGGTTTCTTTGATAGTAATTGTGATTTGCTTCGCCGTCGCTTCATACTCCGTCAGCTCAACACCCGTTGAGGCATAAAAATCTCCACGATCCAAGGCGGCAATAATGGAGGTGGGAGACAATGATTCCGCTCGCACATATACCCAGCCGTGTCCCGGCGTCGAAGCGTTGGCATCCCACGGACGTTTGAAGTGGTGGGCATCGTCCACCGCGATGCCGTACAGCAATTTCCCGCTTGACAGCACAATGTCCCACATTTCTTCCAATCCCGGCACGCCGCCGCCACCAAGGTTGTTGACCTGTGGATGCCCGTTGTAAATCTCGAACAAACGATTGTTTTGCAACTGTCGCAGATCATCCGCCGTGATGGCCCAATAAAAATTAGGGTGATTGATGTGAGGGACCCCACGCGCCGCACGAATGGCGTCTACATCACGCTGCATGGCGTCCAACACACTCGTCCCACCTTGCGGTTTGACCAGTGCCGCTGGATTCAGGCTGTTGATGTGAATCGGTTTCTTCTGATATTCGTCTGTAACCTCTTCGCCCTTGATGACCAGAAACTTTTCATCTGCGCCGTGCAACGCATTCAAACCGTCTACGCTGGTCAAATAGTTGTGATCGGTCAGCACCAAAAACTGATATTGGTGCTCCCGATACCAGCGCACAACTTCATCCGGCGTCGAATCGCCATCGCTGTTGAGCGTGTGCGTGTGCGTATTGCCTTTGTACCATCTGAGCTTCGGCTGGGCTGCCGAAACATTCGTGAACATTGGACGAGTCGCGGCAACAACGATAATTGTGATAATCGCCACGCAAACTAAAGTGTTGGTCAAAAATGCAGATGAAAGTTTGGGCATAAATTATTCCTTTGTGGCTTGACGATACGCATTTACAGCCGCCTCAAGTCCAAGACGCGGGCTGCTCAAAACCGGAATTGGCAAATCCACACAGAGCGCCGCCGCGCCAGCCATTGAAGCCTGGGCCAACACGACAACATCGCCGTTGGGAGCGACGTTGCGGAGTTCTGTTGCGATGTCGGCGAAGTAACCATCACGGTCTCCGGCTTCAAACTTCGGCCAGGCAGAAGCACAAAAAACCTCGATGATCTCAACATCCTTGCCTGCCTTCGCTGCCGCATCGCGCACCAACTCACAAGTTGGCGGCAAAGTACTCGCCAAAGTTGCGGCAACGATGATCCGCGCCCCTATAGACACGGCCTTTTCCGCCATTGCGCGATCAACGCGCTGCACCGTTTTTTCAGTCAGCGGCTGAACCGCTTCCGCGCAACCGCCAATCGTCGAGCAGGTGCAAAGCACAACCTCGCTACCATCGTTGATGGCACCAAGAATAGTGTCGCTCACACGTTGTTGCAGTTGTGCATTGACGCCGTGTTCACGGGCATACGGCAAAATAGTTTCGTCTATCAGATGTCGCACAGGGAGGTCCGGCGCGATTTCGTTGAGCAATGAAGCGAACAGTGGTTCATTCGTTGCGGCAGTGTGAAAGAGAGTGAGCATAGCTGGTGGTGAATTGGTTATTGATTTATCGTTTACCGCGTTCAAGTAGCAATCGCAATTGCAATTGCTGTTCATCGCGGCGTTGT
>JAEUQN010000314.1 GCA_016789725.1 Blastocatellia bacterium
TTCAATAACCCGAATTCGTCCGGTGGTTGTGGCTGCGGTAGTTCGTTTGCGGCGTAACACCCTTTGGGTAAATCAAAAAGCAAAAGGCAAAGGGCAAAAGGTCGGCGCTTTTCTTTTTTATTGAAAGAACTTTTCCGAATTCCACTTTTGCCTTTTGCCTTTTGCGTTTCTGTCTTTTCTTATGCCCAAGCTTGAAGGTTCACAAACCAGCGAACATTTGAAAGCATCGTTTGCCGAAGCCGCGCAAGCTTCGCGTCGTTATTTGTATTTCGCGCGTCTTGCGGACATCGAAGGTCAGCCTGATGCTGCCGGATTGTTCCGTGACATGGCCGAAGGCGAAGCGAATCACTCGCAGGGCAGTCTGGATTTTCTGCGCGAAGTGGGCGATCCCGCCACGGGCAAACCGTTTGGCACGACGCAGCAAAACCTGCTGACGGCTATCGCCGATGAACGCCAGCAAGGCGAGCAGATGTATCAAGAGTTTGCTCAAGTTGCGCACCTCGAAGGGTTTGAAGAAGTCGCGGAATGGTTCGAGATGTTAGCCAAAGCGGAACGCTCCCACGCCGAACGCTTCCGGCAAATGTATCAGCATTTGTATGAAGACTAGCCGATGTCAATTCAAGCCGTAAATTCCCAAATCATTCACACCATCACCCCCCGCGATTATGGCGATGTGCGTGCCGAATACGAAGCGATTCGTCAGAGCGCGGCAGTGATTGATTTGTCATTGGCCGCCAAGCTGGAAGTTCGTGGCAAAAATGCAGTGCAATTCATCAATGGCCTGGTCACGAATGATGTGAAGTCGTTGCAATCCGGGCAAGGTGTTCTGGCGGCGTTTTTGAATGTACAAGGCAAAGTCGTCAGCCTGTGTCGCTTTTACCAAACGGGCGCGCACCTGCTGGTTGAATACGATGTCACGAACCGCGAGGCGATTTTCAAAAACCTGAGCCGTTTTGTTCCTGCCGGAGAATTTTTTGTCAAAGATGTGAGCGACGAACTCGCGTTGCTTTCAGTGCAGGGGCCAAACGCGGCGGAATTGCTTTCGGCGTTGATCGCACAGCCTATCGAAGCGGTGCCGGAATATCGCAACTACCATTGCGAACTTGGCGGCACCAACGTTCTTATCGCCTCGCATTCGCGCGCTGGGTCAGTGGGCTTTGATGTTTTTGTACCCACTGATGCCAAAGCCACCGTTCGTCAAATCCTGCTGGATGGCGGGGCAATTCCGGCGGGCAGCGAGGCCCTGGAAGTTGCGCGTCTTGAGGCAGCAATGCCGCGCGAAGGCGTAGACATCACAGAAAACAATATCCTGCTCGAAGCGGGGTATAGCAACGCCATCAGCTATACCAAAGGCTGTTATCTGGGGCAGGAAATCATCGCGCGGATTCATTATCGCGGACAGCCTGCACGACAATTGCGAGGCCTCATCATTGATGCCACTGAACCGCCGATAAAAGGCACAGAACTGTGGGCCGCAGATGGCAAGAAGGTCGGTGAAATTACCAGCAGTGTACACAGCCTCGCGCTCAATCGCATCATCGCGCTCGGTTATGTGCATCGGTACTATTTGGCGATTGGCACCAGTTTTACGTTGAAGCGCGATGACGTCGAACAGGGAAGCGCGACGATTGTCGAAACACCTTTTGTCCAATGAGCGAACCGGAATCCAATTGGAATCTCGAAACCGCCGAAGCCGCCTATGTGGTGATTTCGCGCTATGTGGAACACACGCAAGCCTCCGGTTTCATTATTGCGATGCTGGCTGGCGCGCTTGGCGAAGAGCGATTGGAGTTTCTGGTACAAAGCGAGCACTGGCAAAAATATATGGCGAGCCGACGCGAACTTGAAGCGTCCAAAGAAGACATTCAAAAGCTGGCGGAACTGATCGAGCGCCAACGCCAATAAATTTTTATCAAACCTTCAACTTCAAATTTCAAATCATAAATTATGGTCGGAATCATCACGGTCGAAGAATTGAAAGCCAAACAGGAGGCGGGCGAAACCTTCCGCCTGATTGATGTGCGCGAACCGCACGAATATGAGTACTGCCGCATTCCCGGCGCAGAGTTGAAACCGCTCGGACAAATCGGGCAATGGTTTCGTGAGCTTGATCCCAACGAAGAGATCGTGATGCAGTGCCATCACGGGATGCGATCACAACGCGCCTGTTTGATGCTGGTGGGGCAGGGCTTCACCAATGTTAAGAATTTGACGGGCGGGATTGATGCGTGGTCGTTGCAGGTTGATTCATCTGTGCCGCGCTACTGATTTTGTTTGCCCCACGTTGTAACCTAATGCCAACGAGCTTCTCCAATTTGCCTTTTCGCCGCATCGTTCGCTTATCGCGTCACTTCTTCGCCGCCAGTCTTTTTCTTTGTGCCATTTTCGTCGCGCCCGTGGCGCAATCGCAAACGTCGCTTTCAATCAAAGATCGGAAGGACGTATTTGAGTACGTGTGGACGGTCATTCACGAAAAATACTATGACCCCAAAACCAATGGCGTAGATTGGAAAAGCCTGCGCCAACGCTATAAAAATCGCCTCGATGAGATTCAAAGTGATGCGCAGTTTTATCAGCTTCTGCAAACGATGACGGGCGAATTGCACGATGCGCACACGCGCGTCCGCGACCCGTACAAACGTTATTTGTTTGATCGGCTCGAAACCGTGACGCCGGGCGTTTCCATTGGGGAAGTTGAGGGGCAATCCGTGATTGTGCGGGTGGCTTCTGGTTCACAGGCGGAAGCGGCGGGCGTCAAGCCAGGTATGGTTGTGCGTGCCATCAACAAGAAGCCGATAGAAGATTGTCTGGCCGATTCGCGCGCCGTCATTGGGGCGTCGTCTTCGGAGCGCGCGACGAAAATGCTGGTGTACGCGAATTTGCTCGACGGGATGGAAGACACAGAGGTGACGTTGTGGCTTGAACGCGTTGACGACCCGACCCAAACCTTTGAAGTCAAACTCACGCGCAAAGTTTATTCGACGGCGGTGCAGGTTCTCTCGCGTCGCTTGCCGTCAGGTTTAGGCTACGTTCGGTTGAGTCGTTGGAAGGACCCCGCGCACGAACAGTTCAAACGCGCACTGGAAGAGTTGCGCGAGACACCGGGACTGGTCATTGATTTGCGGGACAATGGGGGTGGGTATCCGGCAGAGGTGCTGAACATTGGCAGTTACTTTTTCCCCGGCAAAGTTTCGTTTGGTAAATTCATTCGGCGTTCTCGTCAGCAAACAGATTTGGCAACCACTGTTAGCTCCTTCCGCCCGTATACCGCTCCGGTTGTGATTCTGGTCAATGAAGCATCCGGCAGCGGTTCAGAATTGTTTGCCGGCGTGATGCAGGAACTAGGCCGCGCAGTAGTGGTGGGGCATCAAAGTTGTGGTTGCCTGCTGGCGGCGACGCGGCGCAAGCTCCGAGGCGGCGGCGAATTGCTCATCAGCGAATTCGATTACCAAACCCCCAAAGGCCACCGCTTGGAAGGGGGCGGCGTCAAGCCGGATCGCGCCGTATCGTTGACGATTGATGATTTGCGGCATTTCCGCGACGCCACGTTGGAAGAAGCCGAACGAGTCTTGAAGGAGAGTCGCCAACCTGCCGTCGAGAACAAATAAAAATCTTCCCCTTCCCAAAAAAGAACTCAAATCAATATCGTTTCAAAAACAACGGCGGATTCGACGTGAACAATATCACCCGTCTGTTACATACGAACAGCATAGATTATACGGCATAGATTATATGGATAGTGGTGCGTATCTACCTCTAGGTTGAGAATAGGCTTGATATTTTCCAGTAAACCCTAAAAGTCGCAATAGATATTCTCTGATCAAATCTTGGGAGACATTGAGAATTTCTCGTTGCTCTTCAAAGCTGAGTTCAGAGATTCCCGAATGAACGATTTCGTTCCTCAATTTGATGACTTTATCGAGCGAGCAATTAATCCCTGTTGGAGATAGCATTAAGGTGAGTAATTCCTCAAAATTATATGGAGGTTCCTTTTGTGGATTGCTTTTAGGTGGGCTGCTAATTTTTCTAAACCGGGGCTTTATAAATGGGATTCCCACGCTTCGCGCGTATGTACTCTTCAAATTCTCAAGTGTCGCAAAGCTCATCATCAATTCTAACTCTTGGGGTATCCCTTCCATCTGGGTCAGCGCTAGGTAATCAATGACAATGTGTAATTGCCGTTCGTCTCTGAGCTTATGGTATTTGGGCCAGATTTTTTCAATGAACTCCTTTACGACATCGTGGCTGTCGCTCCAAATAATAGGTCTAAAAGAATGTGCGACTCCGGGAGTCATCGAGTGATAACGCTCTGATGGTGTCACTTCAGCATATTTGTATCCATACTTTCGTATTTGGGAGGCACAGGCAAAAGCTAGAATTTCACTAAGCTCCTGGACAACATTTTCAGCACACTCGAAATCCTCTTTCTTAAGATCACGAATCCAT
>JAEUQN010000315.1 GCA_016789725.1 Blastocatellia bacterium
GGCGGTCTTCTTCGTCGGCGGTCAGAATGCGATCCCGCCGCACTTCATCAGCCATACTGATGAGCGAATCGCCGCCCACCGTAAACGGGTTCCTGAGCAGCCAACCTTGTCGAATGGCGAAATTCAGCACCGCGCGCGCTTGCTGCAATTCCCGGTTCACAGTCGTGATGCTGCGCGCAGTGCCACGCACAGTGGTAGTTTTCAGCCGCGCCCGTTTGTACTGGAGCAAATCCGCGTGCGTGATGGCTTGAATGGGCTTGCGCCCCAAGTGTTGCTGCAAGGCATGGAGACAGGTCAACACCGGCTGGACAGATTTCAACCCGGCAACTTTGCGACCATTGACGATTTCGGCTTCGTGAACGTGCGCTTCGATATAGCCATCAATCAATTCAGCAAACGTCAGTTCCCCGGCATCCAGCAGCTCCGCCCCGTAATCCTCCAACTGACGAAGCTGTTCCTTCATCCAGCGTTTGCCTTCGGTGCGATTGACGACTTGTTTGTATCGTTCGCGGCGCTCGCCCGTCGCTTCGTCCATCCAACTCAGACGGGCGTATAACTTGCCGCGTTTGGTCGTGAAAGACCCTTTACGTTCTTTTGGCATAGTGACTCGGCTTTCCGGGAAGGAGAGGGAAACAGCATTTCTGCTCCCACTTTTGCTCCCACATTCGCTCCCACATTCAAAGTATACTTCAGTCAACAAAGCGCGACAAGGAAAGACAAGTCATTCTCATAAATATTGCAAATACAAGCTTTAGTGAAACAGTCAGAAACCAGCAAAAACAAAGAAAAAGGATTAAGCTTCGACTACGAATCAAAAGGTCGCACGTTCGAGTCGTGCCGGGCGCACCAATCAAATCAACAAGTTAAGGGAACCATTACGGTTCCTTTTTCTTTTTGCCTTCACATTCAACACCGATCACAGTTCTGTGGCATCGAGAAAAGCAGCCCGCCTACCGACTTCCGCTGGCGCGCGTGACGATAACGTTAGTGAGATCATCTAGGTGTATCAGGATCAAAATAATACCAAGGTTGATCTGAAACGGGCGAATGAGCAAAATTGTAGTTTTTCTACAACTACTTATGAAAATTAAAAGCATAGCCAACAGAAACTACGATATTCCCGGTGTGGCTGCTTCCATTAAGCGGATCCTTCTGAATCACACGAAAGCCATATGAAACGCGGGCATCTAGCAGGAAATACCCTCTACCACGAGGAACTTCGATACCGCCTCCACCTGTGAATCCAACGTTGTTATGGTGGAGGCTCTCCTGAATATCCGTTTCTGCCTTAAATGACAAAGGAGGCAGAGGTTGATTCGCTGGAGGTAACAGCAAGGGCGTTTTTGTATTGGTCAGATAAATCGTACTGCTACCGGAAGTCAGCGTCTTGGCATTTAGGAGATGTCCATAAAACATCCCCGCGTTCCCATAGAAGCGTGTTCCGCGATCAGCACGCCACCGATACTTCGCCATAACCGGCAACTCAATGTAATTCAGCACGGCTTTTGTTTTGAAGTCACCATAGTAGTAAACACCCGTCGGTAAGGGCGGCAATCCGGGTAAAGAAGAAGTGATAGGCTGAACGCCTTCGCGCGTGCCACCTTGTCCGGCGTAATTGATTTCTGCCTGCATTGAAAACCGCTTTGTGATCCCCAAGTCAAGAAAGCCTCCAAAATTTGGGGCCAACCTTGATTTGTAATCCCGGCTTACTTCGTTCCCTCCGCCGCCCACTAAACTTGGTATGCTGACACCACCCTTTACGCCTAAAAAACTATCCTGTGCCTGAGCAGTAAGATTGCCCAACTCCAGAGCCAGAAATTGAACTACAACCGTTGCTAACGTCAACAATTTCATATGTACCTTTCATCTAGCTAAGCGTGTGTTGTTTCTTTATCAAGAACGGCGTTCTTCTAGTCGAATTTGATCAAGCCGTGCTTTCATCTCGCGCGCCTTGTCAGACCGCGAGTTATACAAATTTTTCGACTGAGTCGGATCAGTTTTCAAGTTGTACAGCGCGCCCGGCCCTGCGCAATGATGCAGGCCGCGCGCTTGCCGAAACCATTCCGGTTCTTTGTTGCCATCGCCGCACGTGCTGGAATCTATGAACACCCAATCGCCTTGCCGTAATGCCAGATGTCCATTGTGTTCGTGATAGACCAGTTCGCCGCG
The DNA here is from genome assembly GCA_016789725.1 of Blastocatellia bacterium. Lineage (GTDB taxonomy): Bacteria > Acidobacteriota > Blastocatellia > RBC074 > RBC074 > JAFDVL01. The sequence goes on from JAEUQN010000315.1 coordinate 2,170, forward strand.
ATTAGTCGTCTTATTTTTTAGCAGTGCGGGTAATTGATTGAAGCTGTCCGGCGCTGCATCAGACGGCAAGGTGAAACCTGTCAACGCGGCAATCGAAGCCATCAAATCAGAATGCCCGATTAACGAGCGATTGGTTTTGCCTGCGGGAATTTTGCCCGGCCAGCGCGCAATGAACGGCACTCGATGCCCGCCTTCCCACGCGTCACGCTTCACCCCTCGCCAATTCGCCATGCTTGCGTGCTGTGATTGCTGGATGCGGGCGTACGCGCCGATTTTGACTTCCGAAGCAACTTCTGGCCCGTTGTCGCTCGTAAAAATTACCAGTGTATTTTTGTCCGCGCCCGCTCGTTGCAAAGCCTTCATCACCGCGTCTATGGCTGCATCCGTTTGTACAACGAAATCACCGTACACACCCGCCTGACTCTTGCCCATAAACTCCGGCGTCGGCACGACTGGGTAATGCGGTGAGGTCAGCGCGAAGTACAGGAAAAACGGCTGTGACGCTTTCGCGTGCTCTTCAACATAGCGCACCGCGCGATCTGTAATCGCAGGCAAAATCTTCACCGGGTCCCAGCCCTTCATCATCGGCCCTTTGCGATTAATGTCCGGGTTATTGGTCGGAATCGCTTCGGTCGGCGTGCCAATCGTGCGGTCATTTTCGATGAAGACGTACGGTGGGAAATTCGGTATGTCTACGCCGTAGAAATAATCAAAGCCGCGCGTGAGCGGCCCATTGGCTACGGGCTTCGCGAAGTTCACATTGCTCAGCCCATTCGGAGTGATCGCAGCAGGTTTGCCATCCATCGTCGCCCAATCCCACCCCAAATGCCACTTGCCCACAATCGCCGTCGCGTAGCCTTGCTGTTTCAGCATTGCAGGCAACGTCAACCGACCCGCTTCAATCAGCGGCAATCCCAGCGGCGGCAGCACGCCCGCTTTCAGCCGCGACCGCCACGGATACCGCCCCGTCAACAATCCATACCGCGTTGGCGTACACACGGACGAAGGTGAATGGGCATCGGTGAAGCGCAGGCCTTCGCGCGCGAGTTTGTCTAAATGCGGCGTCGGGATTTTCGAGTTGGGATTGAAGCTTTTCACATCGCCGTAGCCCAAATCATCGGCGAGAATGATGACGATGTTTGGGCGTTGCGATTGTGCTTGAACCAAGGGAATAAGCAGCAACGCGGAAGCCAAGACAAATAAGCTGTGTCGCAAATTCATGGGCAGTCCTTTGAGGATTGTTTTGGGGTTAGATGAGTGAATCATCGTAGAATCGTCTTTATCAGATTTTCGCAGAATTTGCGACGGGATTGAGTATAGGTGTGGCCAATAGCAAAAAAAACTTTGCAAAAGCTGCATCTGATTTAGGGGTATTGAGAGAGGAAACCGCTGACTTCTTGATCGGGACACTCTTAATGTTCCAAGTGCGCCTAAAATAAGATTTTCAACTGGGGTTGAAGCTTCCTTGTAGGGTTTTCAAGAGAATCTTTAGCAATAATAAATTCCCTCGAAAATGGCTGATTTTAGTTGGGGTTTTTCCTTTCGCCGGATAATGCCGGCTTACTGGAATTTCAGTCGTCCTGAGTCCGAGTTGGGTAGCTCTTACAGAAAGATAAGCAAGAAGCTCATAGGTGCAAAAAACATCACGGAAAGGTTGGACCCGGGAGTCAAGTAGGTAGTGCCGGCTAAATGCGCGAAACCCGTTGGTCGTATCTGTAAACTTTTGCCCTGCTGCTAAACTAATAATCGGTGCGTGGAGAAGGTTGATCGCCAAAGCTCGAATTAAAGGGGTGTTGACTGCTTTTCCCCCTTGAAGATAACGAGAGCCTTGGACGAAATCGTAGCCCTTTTGAAGTTGGTAAATAAAGTCAGGAACCGCCTCAACCCCATCTTTCCCATTGCCATCAATAGTGATGATTCCCTCATATCCCTGCTGTAAAGCATACGCAAATCCCATTCGTAGTTGGGCGCTAAGTTTCCCCTTACCTGTTTTGAGAAGTAACGCTCGTACCCCAAGAGGTTCGAGTATTTTAGGATCAGTGGACCCATCAGTACTTCCCCCATCCAACAGTAGAATATCTGCAATTTCAGAGATGCCATGCTGCTTCATCTCGGTAAGCTGATTAACGATCCGCGCACCTTCATTGATTATTGGGATACAAATAGCATAAGCAGCGGTTTTGTTGCCGAACTCAAATAGCTCGAAATTCGGAACCTGCCAGTTA
>JAEUQN010000316.1 GCA_016789725.1 Blastocatellia bacterium
AAGACTTCGTGCCCATCCGAAGCGCGCCCCGCCGATTTCAACGTCGCCGCATCATGCGAATTATGATTGACGATTTTGTACTTTTTGACGACATCCGCACCGACCATTGAAATCAATTCCGCTTCGGTGTTGATGCGATGAGAACCGGTTCCATTGATGATCGTGAAGTTTTCAACAGGCACATGCGAAAGTTCCGCGAATGTCCAAGTTAGCAATTTCTCGGTCGGCAACGGACGTGTCAGATCAGGAATCACGACCGCAACTTTATCTGACGCTTTGATGCGTTCACGCAGCGGCTCTGCATTGATAGGATTGCGAACCGCGTCTTGAAAACTCGCGGCTTCGTCGGGCAGGCCTTCCAAAAATTTCGGATTGAAAACTGTCGTATTGGCATCGGGTAAATTGATTGCGATGCCGTCGGTTCCATATTGTAAGTGAATATTCATATTTGCGAGTAGAGCGATGCTTCGCCCTGTTTGAAGGTTAAGCAAATATTTTCTCAAAATCTCTTTTTGCTTTTCTGCTTCCGCGTGAAGCAAGTTTGGTCAAGACGGCAAAATTGTACTTCAGGAAGCTCGTGTCTCCTAACTGCCCCGGCAAGTAAACCGTTTCCCACCTCCGTTGTCACATCTGATCGTACGTTATCAGAGCAATTTCATCCCAAACCTGACCGCTCTCACCAGGCTTCTTGATTGCAATTTTTTGCGCTCCTGATGATTCTTCAGAAAAATGGGGAAGCTATTCATTCAGGATGAATGTTTATTAGCATGCGATTTAAATCAATTAATCAAAATGCTTGACTTTACAAGTGGGGAAAATTTATTCTTTTCGGGTACTTACCGACTGAATCTGGTTGAACACTGTAAAGGCAAGCTGTAACGCTATTGCTCAATTTTCAGTTGGCAAAAGCTTAAAGTTTCTGTTACGAGAGTATCGGGGTTACCCCTTATATTTCAGGATCTTCATCATGACCCTGCATTACTGGACTCAGATGATAGTTAGGAAGCCGTGAGTTCCTTGCAAATTAGCACTTCTCAGCTATCGGGTCTAAATATTTAGGTGATGAGTAGTCGGATGATAAGCAGAGGCATTTTGCAGAGTCTCCAAGGCAGGAATTAAGTATGGCGAAGGGTGCTCAGTGGTTTCATTGCTTTCGGGAATGGAATTAGGTGGTGTTGGCCTTTCGCTTTTCCCAAGAACAACTAGGGAAAGCTTCTTTTGATGCGGTCTCATCTGACCTCCGGCAGCTATCGAAGGTGTTTCCCGCGTCCACTTAATATCAGGAGTAACAACAATGATGCGATTACTAAAACGACCGACGCTCTGGCTGCTAGGAGCGTTGACGCTTCTCTCAATCGGAACGGTTTCGGCGTCGGCTGCGCCCGTGACCTTTAGTGCCAATACTGGTGGAAAATTCACTTCCGGCGGCACAATCGGCCCAGACGGCAGCAGCATTACGGTGGGGACTACGACCATTATCTTCACTTCCAAGCCGAGCGAAATCAATGTGGTTTTGGATCCGCCCTCAATCACTTCTTCCAACGTAACCTTGGGTGTTTTCAATGCGCTTTCAGCAGGTTCTTCAACCTTTACGGATGTCAAATTCACCCTCAATGTAAACTTCACCGTTCCAAGTGATGCCTCTCCAAATCCAGGAGTTTATACCGGCACGCTCTCAGGAACGATCACCTCAGGCGCATCTGGCGCGTCCATCAAATGGGATACAACGACTTTGACGTTCAACTCTCCAACACTGGGGCAGTTCACGTTAACGTTGGAACCCACAACTCCGATCAACTCGCCAGCAAGCCCGGATCAAAGCCGGATTCGTGGCGTTATCACTTACAACGGAGCGCCCATTCCAGAACCGTTGACCTTGGTGACCTTGGGGAGTGGCTTGGCAGGATTAGCTGCACTCGCTCGTCGTCGCCGTAAAAACTCATAAGAGAGCAACCTTGTTGCCTTCTTAAATCCTTATGCAGCCTCTCTGGTCAACAACTAGAGAGGCTGTTTTTATTTCCACACTTGCCCCGCGCAAACGCCTCAAGTTATTGTCGTCATCGCAATCTCGCCCCGGTCATTGAGGTCAAAGATGAACACCATTATACAAGCTCCTCGTGGAACCGCCTTAAGTTGTCAGGGATGGCATCAGGAAGCAGCGCTTCGGATGTTAATGAACAATCTCGATCCTGAGGTTGCAGAAAAACCGGATGAGCTAATCGTCTACGGCGGCACAGGCCGCGCCGCACGCAATTGGCCCGCCTTCCACGCCATCGTTCGTTCCTTGCAAAGCCTCAAAAACGATGAGACGTTGCTCGTACAATCCGGCAAACCCGTTGGCATTTTTCGCACGCACGAATACGCGCCGCGCGTATTAATTGCGAATTCCAATCTGGTCGGCCATTGGTCAAATTGGGATGAATTTCATCGCCTGGAAAAACTCGGCTTGACGATGTACGGACAGATGACGGCAGGCTCATGGATTTACATCGGCTCGCAAGGCATCATTCAAGGCACGTTCGAGACATTCGCCGCATTGGCCCGAAAACATTTTGGCGGCTCCTTGCAAAACAAACTGATCGTGTCTGGCGGAATGGGCGGAATGGGCGGCGCGCAACCGCTGGCAGCGACGATGAACGGCGCGTGTTTCATTGGCATTGACGTTGATCCGACGCGCATCGAAAAACGTTTGCAAACCGGCTACTGCGACCGCCTCGCGTATTCGCTCGATGAAGCCCTGCAAATCATTCACGAAGCCCAGGCGCGCAACGAAGCCCTTTCCGTTGGCTTAGTCGGCAACGGCGCGGATGTCTTGCCTGAATTGGTACGACGCAACATCGTGCCAGACGTGCTGACCGATCAAACCAGCGCGCACGATGCACTCAACGGCTACGTGCCAAACGGAATGACGCTTGACGAAGCGTTGCAACTGCGCCGCGACAATCCCGACGAATACACCAAACGTTCGATGGCCGCGATGGCCGCGCACGTGCAGGCGATGCTCGACCTCAAACGTCTCGGCGCGATCACGTTTGATTACGGCAACAACATTCGCACACAAGCGTTCAATGCAGGCGTGAAAGATGCCTACGATATTCCCGGTTTCGTACCCGAATACATTCGCCCGCTGTTTTGTCAGGGGCGTGGGCCGTATCGTTGGGTCGCCTTGTCCGGCAATCCCGAAGACATTCGCAAAACCGACAACCTTGCCCGCGAAATGTTCCCGCACAATGAAGTGTTGGAACGTTGGCTCGAACTGGCGAGCAGGAAAGTTCACTTTCAAGGCTTGCCCGCGCGCGTCTGTTGGCTCGGTTATGGCGAACGTGCGGAGTTCGGACTAGCGATGAATGAAATGGTCAAGCGCGGGGAATTAGACGCGCCCATCGTGATTGGCCGCGATCATCTCGACACTGGTTCCGTTGCTTCGCCGTTCCGCGAAACCGAAGCGATGAAAGACGGCTCCGATGCCATTGGCGATTGGCCGTTACTGAACGCAATGCTGAACACTGCCGCAGGCGCATCGTGGGTTTCAATTCACAATGGTGGCGGCGTGGGGATTGGTTATTCGCTGCACGCCGGAATGGTTGTTGTGGCTGACGGCACAGACGACACGGCGCGCAGATTAGAACGTGTGCTAACCACTGATCCCGGCATCGGCATCGTGCGCCACGTGGATGCGGGTTATGAAGGCGCGATTGAAGAAGCGAGGACGCACAATTTGAATGTGCCGATGCTGGAGACGAACGCCTGATTTGCGCTACTTCTTCAATTCCGCCATCCAGTTCAGCACGACCGTGAACGGCGGCAGGCTGGTTTCTTCCGCGCTCGTCACAAACAGAAACCGCTGCCCGTCGCCCGTCTTCGCATAGCCAGCGATTGGGACAGCCCGGATGCCGCTGGGCGAGAAGAGTTCCTGTGGCGTTCCCACTTTCACTTCCGCGCCGAGCGTCACTTCCACCGTCATCATTTTGTCGCCGGAAAAGAAATACAATTCACGCCCATCGTGCCGCCACTGTGGTTGAGACCCGCCATTCTTTGAAATTTGCCACTTGCCGCCCGCCGCCAGAGCGCCCGGCACAAAGGCCTGAAGATAAATTTCGCTGCGCCCTGTCTCATTTGACGTATAAGCGATCCATTTGCCATCGGGGGCAAACTTGGCCGTGAATTCGACGAAAGGTGTATTCAGCCAGGGCCAGGGTTTGCGTTCGCCTTCCAGCGGCAGAATCCATAAATCGTAATTCGTCTGCGGATGCAGTTCCCGGTAGAGAATGAATTGTCCGTCCGCTGACCAGTCTAAGGCGGCCTTTGCATTCGTGGATTTCCAGAGCGTCTCGTCCTGTCCTGCGCCACTCGCGGCTTTCCAAT
>JAEUQN010000317.1 GCA_016789725.1 Blastocatellia bacterium
GCGTCCGCCTTTGAATTCCTGCGGCACGCCGCGTGTTTTCACCGTGACTTGTTGGGTGGCTTGGCCGTTGACGCCATCGGGATCAGTCATCGTGAGACGGCATTCATACGCGGTGTTTTCTTCGAGGTCGAGGATGCTGCCCGCAAATTTGCGCGGCGTCCAGTATTCGAGAAAGTTGCGTGCGCGCCCGACCTTCTCATCGCCAATGCGCAGGAGCGGCTGGGCTTCGTGCCAATTCGTTTCGCCGACTTTGCGATACTGCACTGCGACAGACGCATTGCGATTGTCGTCGCCACTGATCTTCCACTCAAAGCCGAGATTGGGCAGTGTGGGCGGCTCGACGATGAATTCGCCTGCGGTGACAGCATTGTCGGTTTGCGCAGAAGTAAAAGTGGAAAGCAGGCAGATGATGGCTAGGCGGATTATGATTCGACTCATCGTTATTCCTTAGATGTCTGAATTATTTGGAATTCAGGTTAGGTTGCACATCACGACATTTCCGTGAGCGAGAGTTTAGCTGAAATTCTCGTTTGAAACCAAAAGCACTGTTGTTACCGCAAACAGATGTATTATTAACAAAACCATAACTCTGCGCCCCAGCCTATCCCTATTATTCGCTACGCCTAGTGCAATCCCGTAAATCGGAAACTGTAAGATGGCAAGCAATAAGGATGGGGCTGTAATTGATTGGAAGATCAATGTTGAGAACATTGTATAGGGGAAAAATAGCTTGGCCCATAGGAAGTCTCCATGTCCTGCTGCTGCGGGGGCGAAAGCCCACAATAAGCAAAGTGGGGTTATGACAATACAGGCTATAAGCGGTTTCCAAAATGCCGCGCTTTTCATAATCCAAACATTTATAGCGTCTTCAGATATTCGATCACCTGCCATTTTTCTTTCTCGCTCAGCCTGAAGCCGAACGGATGACCTTGATTGCCGAGTCCTTGCAGCGTGGTATCTACGATGCGGCGACGAGCTTCGGGCGCGAGATTGGCGGGGGCGGGGGTGTCAAGCGTTTCGTACTTCAGCCCGACATTTTTCTGATCGAATTCTTTCGCGCCTCCGATGCGGCGGAAATATTTCGGACGAGCTTCTTTCGTCAATACGCCGTAAATTGTCGGCACGGAGCCGTTGTGAAAATATGGCCCGCTCGCCCATACACCATCGAGCGGCGGCGCGACGTAGCCTTTCGGGTCTTCGACCGCGTGCGAACTGTTTTGAGCAAACCACGTTTTGTTGAAGTAGGCGCGGAACTCTTTCGTTAAGCCTTTCAACCGCACATCGTCTGTACCAATGACTTCAAGTGGGATCACTTTGTTGGGATATTTGCCGGCGGCTCCGTATGTGCCGTGACAACTGGCGCAATTTTTGCTGAAGACTTGTTGGCCTTCGGCGGCGAGATTCGCATCAATCGCAAACGGATACTTCGGCGGCTGAATCGTTTTCAAATAGGCCAGGACGTCTTTGAAATCATTTTCCCACGAGCGAATTTTTTCGCCGCTCGGCTCACCCATCGTGAATTGCATAATCGGGCGCGCGAAATCGCCGGTCGTGCCTGCGTCCACGTACATCGCGGTTTTCTTTTTCAGATGCCACCACGGAATCGGGTCCAAGTCGCTGTCTTTGTAATCGCCCATCGGCAATGGGGCTTTGCGGGCGGACAAATCTTCGTTGCGGCGGCGCAGCAATTCCAGACTAAAGACAAACGCATTCGTGCGTCCGCGCGAAACGGCGAAGGTTAAATCAAACGGCGGTTTGTATCGCGTCAGCTTCGTCAAATCGTCATAGAGCGTTTGCATATCCAATTCTGTGTTGGGCATCCCAATCATGCCTTGGCCTGTGCCGGGAACGCTCCCGCCGTGACAGAGCATGCAGTTTTGATACATCATCCCTTTGTCCGTCACTACCATTTGCATTGGCCCACCGCGATTGTCCCAGGTTGCTTCGTTGAAGCCGTATCGCTCAAACGCCAGTTGACGAATTGAATCGGGATCATTGGAATCCACTCGACTTTTCCATTCGCTTTCCCACACCATCGGCAGCTTTTCCAGCATTTGTTTTGTCATCAGCATCATTCCATAAGGATTGTGCGTCAGGTTGTATAATCCGCGTTCTTCCGGTGTGGTGGCAACCGAAGGGCTGACATTGACTGCCGAGTGTGATTGCAACCTGAAACTGCTGGCAACAAGAATCAGGAAAGCGGCGACAAAAATGATTCGATGTAGACTCCGTAAGTTGGGCATGCGAAACTCCTCCCGGCAAATTGTGAAATTGAATCAATCCAGCGAAACGATAGCTGAATCAAATTCTACTGTACAGACTGCAACATGATGATCCGAAAAATCCTTGCCTGGTGCGTGCATCTTTACACGGCTTCCGGCTTAGTCGCTGCCGCCGGGATCGCGGTTTTATTGGTGCGTGGCGGTGACGAAGCCTTTCGACAAGCGTTCATTCTGATGTTGATTGCAACGGTGATTGACACGACCGATGGATGGTTGGCGCGCAAAGCCGACGTCAAAAAATACGCGCCCAGTTTTGATGGTCGTCGCCTGGACGACTTGATTGATTACAACACCTACACGACCCTGCCTTTGTTGTTGATTTGGCGCGCGGAACTGTTGCCCGCTGGTCAAAGCTGGTGGTTATTGTTGCCATTGCTGGCGAGTGTGTATGGATTTTGTCAGACGCAAGCCAAGACCGAAGACAATTACTTTTTAGGCTTCCCGTCCTACTGGAATATCGTTGCGTTTTATTTGTATATCCTTGGCCTTCCGGGCTGGATGGCATTGCTTGTCATCATCGTTCTCGCCTTGTTGACCTTTGTGCCATCACTGTATTTGTACACAACCCACGGCGGGCGCTTCAGTACCTTGACGAATGTTTATGGGGCGTTGTGGGCAATCGCGCTCGTCGCTCTGATGGTGCAATGGCGAGAGGCTCCGAAGTGGCTGGCTTGGGTCTCGCTCAGCTTTCCCGTTTATTATTTTGTATGTTCGTGGGTCATCACGATTTTGTACTGGTTGAGACGGGAACGAAAAACCACCACCTTACCTCACTTCTCGTTGACGGAAGAGTAGTGCTGGGGCTTGATTCAATGCCCTGAGTTTTGTTTGGCTGCTGTTCGCTCAAAGACTTCCTTTTCGCCTTTGTTCTGCAATATAGCGCGCAGTTCGCACGGCAATAGCAGCAATCGTCAGGGTGGGATTTTTTTCGGGGAACGTGGTGAAACAGCTTGCGTCCACGACGAACAGATTTTTGATTTCGTGGGCCTGGCAGAAGGAATTGAGCACCGAGGTTTTTGGATTCCTGCCCATTCGCACGGTGCCAACTTCGTGCGACGCAAACCCGCCAATCTGATTCGTGAAGTTGTTCAGCACTAAATCTGCTCCAAGCGTGTCATACATTTGCTGCGCAGTTTCGACGATGGCTTTGAAAAGCGCGCGATCTGTCGAGCTGAATTCAAACTGAATAATTGGTATCGGAATGCCGTACTTATCTACTTTTCTGGGATCAGTGATCACCCGATTGGTTGGGCGATGTTCGACTTTGCCGTACCCACCCATTTGAAACATTGCGCCCTGCAAATCGCGCACGCGGGTTTTGTAACCTGCCCCAAAGCCGGTGACGTTTTTGGCGTGATGGGGCGTGCGCCGTGAGGCGTAATTCATTTGATAGCCGTAGCCACCCGCAAAATCCTGATGTTTGTCTACAAAGCGTGGGATGTACGCGTGATCGGTGACGCCATCGCCTTGCCAGGTGTCAGTTTTGACCAGGTCTTTCAAATACCCAATGAACGTTGTTTGCGAATGCCCGCCGAGGTAGCGACCCACAATATCGTTGTTGTTCGCCAGCCCATTCGGGAATTTCTCGCTTTTGGAGTTTAAGAGCAGGCGCGCGGATTCAATGGAAGCACAACTGACAACGACGATTTTGGCGTGGACTTCTTCAACTTTTCGCGTCGTGCGATCCATGAAGGAGACGCCATGGACCAATCCGTCTTGATTGACCAGGACCTGACGGGCCAATGCGTTCATTCGGAGCGTGAGCTTGCCGGTCGCCAACGCTTCAGGGATTACGGTGATATCGCTGGACCAAATCGAACGCACATCGCAGACATCCATACAATGTCCGCAATAATGGCAGGCCCCGCGATTCTGACGGCTTTTGAGCAGCACTGCCTTGCGCGAGGAAATTAGATTGATGCCGAGTTTTTCTAGCTTTGGTTTAGCAAACACTTCAGCACAACGCAGCGGAGGTGCAGGGGCGACGAAGTTGCCATCGGGCAAATGCTTGAGGTTTTCGCGCGTGCCAAAGACGTGCATTTCCTGCT
>JAEUQN010000318.1 GCA_016789725.1 Blastocatellia bacterium
ACTACGTTGCCTTTGCGATTCTCTTTGTCAAAAAGCTAGTTGAGTTACTCAACTAAAAGTTAATTACAGGCTCTAGTTCGGTTAATTTCAAACACAAACTCTGGGAGTAGCAGATGGACATTTCTTCATCGTACTGTAAGTACACTGGCAATCCCGTTCGCAAAGGTCTGTATTAGTAAGACCTGTCTGTAAACAAATGTCTGTCGTGTTATTACAGCAAGCCGAACAGCAATTGTTCCCCCCGGCAAGAGTGCAATCTCCTTTGTTGCCCACCTCCACACAGGAAGCAGCTTGCGCGATGGTCGGAGCAATGATGGACGTCACCAATGGTAAGACTGCCGCGCCTAACCCGATCCGCCGTAAAAGGTCCCGCCGTAATTGATTTGGCTTTTCTGGTGCCCAACCGACTTGCGGGTCTAACAAGTTGGCCTTGCTTAATTGATACAAAGCAACGTTCACCGCCTGTTCACTTACCGTCGTGCCGGTTTCCTGTTCCAAGAGTGAAGCAATTTCTGCGATTGTCTGGTGGCCGTCACATTGCTTCCAGACCGCCGCCGCCAGCTTATTCAGGCAATGGGCTTGATTGTTTTTTAGATCGTAAACTAACTCTTCATCTGGTAGCTCACGAGTAACTAAATTATGACTCCTGGCTTGGGGCCGGAACTCTCTGGTTCCGATTTCTGGGGCTTGCTCTTTCATAGGCTTTTTCTTTTGTAATCATTGAATAAGTCATACTTCGATACTGGCGTACATCACGAGGTTATTTTCAATCTATCCGTCACGTAGATCAGCGTAACTATCCGACAGCGCCCGTGCGAGGAACGGCGAATTCTGGCTCCGCTTCAATCCGAATCCCAATTCGTTTCAGGGTTAAGCCTTGTTGGCGCAAAGAGCGAAGATTCCGCTCCGGCACATTGGAGCTGGCAACTAAAACCTCTTTGACGCCCTGAGCCTGAATCAACTCGGTGACTTCGGAGCGCGCATAAATGCGATAGCCCGCCAGCGATTTGCCTGTGATTCGAAAATCATCATCGACAAAACCGATGGGGTGAAAATGATGCTCTGGGTTGTTAAGAATCTGGCGCAGCAAAAAGACACTATCGTCATTCGCCCCATAAATCAGGATAGGACGGGCGTCAGGGCGTTTTTGTATCTGGTCGTTAACAAAGGCCCGAAATAATCGAAAGGAAAAGCGGCTGGCACTCATCAATACAAACAATAACAGCGGATACAAAACCAAAACGGCGGGGGGAGTCTGTTGCCAGCGATACAAGGCCACGATAATCCCCGCACACGCAAGTGCCCCCCAAAAAATAGCTTTGGCATAGACAAGCAAATCTTCGAGGCTCATAAAATGCCACAAGCCGCGATACACCCCTGCCAGCAAAAACAAGAGCATCTGAACCGCGATTACTAGCGGCAGGGAATAAAAAAAGACTCCTATTTGAGCCTCCGTTAAGCCGCCATCAAATCGCAAGAGATAAGCGCCGTAATAGGCTAATGAGATGAGCGTGACGTCCAACATGATCTCAAACACACGGCGCTTGTAGGTAAACATCTCTAATGATTTCAGAATCGTGTTGCCCGTTGCGTGTTTGCCGTCGGCATAGACGTGAACGCGGCCCAGGTAAAGCCCCAGGAACAAAATAATCAACCCGACCACGGGGATCAGCCAGAAAAGAACCTGTGCTTGTAATCCACGCATCAGCAACGCCGACACGCCTGAAATAATAGCGAGGGAATATAACAACCATACGGCACGGCGCTCTGACAAACCTAACGCCACTAACCGATGTGACGCGTGGTCGCGCCCTCCCTGCGAAACAGAGCGCCCGGAAAGCCGTCGCGCAACCGTGACCAGACAAGTATCGAAAATCGGAATCAGCAAAATCAGCACAGGTGTCAGAACAACCGCCGACAAATTCCGGGTGCGATCATTTTCGCTCAGCAAGGCCATCATACTCAGCGCAAAGCCCAGGAACATCGAACCACAGTCACCCATAAAGATGGATGCCGGATTGAAGTTGAAAAGTAGAAACCCCAACACCGCCCCGCCCAATAACGCAGGCAACAAGGCTTGCGAGGTCTGCCCGTTGAGTAACAACGTAATCATTAAGAACTCGCACGCAATCAGGCTGACGCCGCCAGCCAATCCATCCATATTGTCGAGGAGATTCAGCGCGTTGGTAATGCCCACCAGGAAGAATATCGTGATCGCAATGTTGATGGCCTGATAATCTGTCCACGGTAGCCGTCGCCCGATAAAAACGACGACGGCAGCGACTGAGACCTGAATAACTAACTTGACGGGCGGGCGAATCTGGATCAAATCATCTACAAAACCCATCAAGAACAACAGCGTGCCACCAAGTAAGATTAAGCGGTGGCCCGGCACTGATGGCGCAAAGAGCAAGCAACCAATCACAAATGCCAGGAAGATTGCGACGCCACCACACAAGGCGGTTGGCTCTTGATGCCAACGATCTGGTCGCGGCTTGGCGACAATCCCATTGTTACGCGCAAGACGACGCACCACGAGCGTAAAGACTATTGCCAACAGAAAGGTAAAAAGACTTCCTGCCAATACCCTCATTAAAGCTCCCCAATAGCTATCTGGCTTTTTATGATCTATTGAATTTTAGTTTGCTACCAACACGGACGTGTGAGGAAAAACAGGAAGCGCCCCTTCGCTAACCATCTTTTGGCGTTGGTATTCAATGACACTGGTGAGGATTTCGTCCAAAGTGCATTTCGGCGCGTAGCCGATAAGATGATGAATCTTTGTGGTATCCGGGACGCGGCGCATCATATCTTCAAATCCCTCTTCGTAGGCGTCTTCATAGGGTACAAACACAATGCGGGAATTGGATTGCGTTAGCTCTCGGATGCGTTCCGCCAATTGCAGAATGCTGATTTCGTGATTGCTGCCAATGTTATAAACTTCGCCCACGGCTTCAAAGTTTTCCGCTAAGCCCATCAACGCCCCTACGACATCAGAAACATGTGTAAAACAGCGCGTCTGGCTACCATCGCCATAGACCGTGAGGTCCTGCCCTGACAACGCCTGTCGCACAAAACTCGGGATAACCATCCCATACCGCCCTGTTTGACGCGGACCGACCGTATTGAAAAGACGCGCGATGACCGTTGGCACAAGCTTTTCTTTCCAGTAGGCAATCGCCATGAACTCGTCAATCGCCTTTGAGCAGGCATAGCTCCAACGGCCTTTGCTGGTTGGCCCCATAATCAAATCGTCGTCTTCGTGGAAGGGAACCTGATCGCGTTTGCCATACACTTCGGAAGTCGAGGCAACCAACACGCGTTTGCGTTTCTTCGCCGCCAAACTCAGCACCACGTCAGTACCTTGAATATTGGTTTCGATGGTATTGACCGGGCTTTCGACAATGAGCCTGACCCCAACCGCCGCCGCCAGGTGATAGATGATGTCGCAGATATCTATCAATTCCGCCGTTAGCTGGCGATTGCGAATCGTGTCAATATAGTAGGTGAATTTATGATTGCCTTTGAGATGCTCAACATTATCCATTGACCCCGTCGAAAGATCATCAATGATATAAACTTCATCGCCACGCTCCAGATGGCGTTCCGCTAAATGTGAGCCAATGAATCCCGCGCCGCCAGTAATAAGGACCTTCATAATTATTATTATTGCTCCCCTAATATGTCAGTTGTCATAAGACGCACGAATAATCCTGAATCCAAAAGAGAGGAGTGCGCTTTTCATTATTGCACGTCGCTCTTATAATTCAGGTTGATTTGTGTAAGTTGTGGCAACTTCTGAGTGAATCGGATGAAAAGGCGGATCAACCAATTCCTGATACAGTCTTGTAATATCCCCAAGCAATCGTTCGCGTGACAATTTAGCCCGTACGAAGGTGCGTCCGCGTTGCCCCATCTCACGCCGCACTTCCGGGCGTTCAAGCAAATAGCGTAAGGCGGTGGCAAACGTTTGTGCATCTTTGGAGGGCGCGGTCACACCATGTTCCCAAATTGTAACGCCATTCAGACTGCCCTGCCGTTGGCCGAGAATATCTACAATACCGCCGACTTCCGTCGCCACTACCGCACGTCCCTGATTCATCGCTTCGATCAAGGTCAACGGCGTTCCCTCATTCAAAGAAGCCAGGGCCACTACATCTAACTCTTGATACAACGCCACAACATCGGAACGGAAACCAGTAAAGACAACGTGATTGGCGATCTGTAGTTCTTGCGCCAGCGATTCCAGATCA
>JAEUQN010000319.1 GCA_016789725.1 Blastocatellia bacterium
CATCGAACGCGAAACCATCAACGTCAAGGGACAAGCACCTGTGACCGTCGAATTGAAGTTCACACGGCACGGCCCAGTCATTTATGAAGACGCCAACAAACATCGCGCGTTTGCGCTGCGCTGGGTCGGGCAAGAACCAGGAACGGCGGGCTATCTCGCGTCGCTCTCGTTGAATCGTGCGCAAAATTGGCAGCAGTTTTACAAGTCGCTGAGCCGGTGGAAGGTGCCTTCCGAAAATTTGATGTACGCCGACGTGGATGGCAACATCGGATGGGTCGCCGCCGGAATGACGCCGATTCGCAAAGGCTGGAACGGCTTATTGCCAGTGCCCGGCGCGAGCGGCAAATACGAATGGCAGGGCTTTCGCCCGCTCAAAGAATTGCCGCACGCCTACAACCCCGCGAAGCATTACATTGCCACAGCGAATCACAACATCATGCCGCCGGGCTACAAAACACCGCTCGGCTATGAATGGGCAACGCCATTTCGCTTCCACCGCATTGACGAGGTGATCGCCAATTTCAAAGGCAAGTTCACGATCCCTGATTTTCAGAAGTTGCAACATGACGAGACCTCACTCCCGGCACGTGAATTGACCAACATCCTGAAAGAGGTCAGCGATATACCGAGTGATTTGCGATTGTATGTTGATCTGCTCACCAATTGGGATTGTGTGATGCACAAAGATTCGGCGGCGGCGGCGTTGTTTGCAATGTGGAGCAATAAGCTCAGTGCGACGGTTTTCAAACCGCATGTGCCTGAAAAAAACTGGTCGCAGCTTGCGCCACGCATCTCACTGGTCAAAACGATTGAGGCGCTGAAATACGCTTCGCCACGATGGTTTGGAGACAGCTCCCGCAATGTTCGGGACCGGGCCGTGATTGCGTCCCTGGATCAGGCCATCGCCGAAGCCAAACAACGTCTCGGCGACGATCCAAGCCGATGGCGTTGGGGAACCCTCCATCAAGCCCTATTCACGCACGCTTTGTCATCAACGGATGAATTGCGAGAGCTGTTTGATCTCTCAGCCGCTGAACGCGGGGGCGACGCTAATACACCGAACGCAACTGGCGGCGCAAACTACAAACAAACCGCAGGCGCATCGTTTCGAGAGATTTTGGATGTGAGCAATTGGGATAACTCGGTCGGCACGAACGTTCCTGGTCAATCGGGACAAGTCGGCAGCCCGCATTATGCCGATCTGTTGCCGCTATGGGCAAACGGACAATATTTTCCGCTGCTCTATAGCCGCGACAAAATTGAAGCGAACACGAAAAATAAACTCATACTCGAACCGCTGAAATAAACCATCGGGAACACGGGGATTTTCTGACAAGATTTATGCGATTGGCACTACTTTAGTTCTTACATCTTGCCACCGTCTTTGCTTCTTCCCTATGCTCTCCCGTGTTCCCCGTGGTTGCACTTACAACAAGGAAATCAATGACACTTCATCTCATCTCGGCGCTTGGCTTCTTCGTCTTTGCAGGCTTGGCGTGGCTCTTCTCGAACAATCGGCGCAAAGTGAATTGGCGCACTGTCGCATGGGGCTTGGGATTGCAATTATTGATCGGGCTGCTCGTGTTTCGCTTGCCCGGCTCACGGCAAATATTTCTCAAGTTAAATGACGGTGTGATGGCACTGCTCGACGTGTCGAAAGCAGGGACGAATTTTTTGTTAGGGCCATTGGCAGCCGGGCCGGGTGAGCCAGGATCGGTCGGCTTCATCCTCGCGTTTCAAGCCTTGCCAATAGCGATTTTCTTTTCGGCGTTGTCAGCGGCTCTGTATCACCTAAAGGTGCTGCAATTCATCGTGCGCGCATTTGCGAAACTGTTTCATCGCACGATGCACATCAGCGGAGCAGAATCATTGACCGGCGCAGCAAACATCTTTGTCGGGGTGGAATCCGCGTTAGTGGTGCGACCTTATTTGGACAAGATGACGCGGTCCGAACTGTTGACTGTTTTAAGTACCGGGATGGCAACGGCAGCCTCGACGACATTGGGGATTTACACGTTGATGCTGAGCCAATCATTCCCGAACATCGCAGGGCATTTGTTGTCGGCATCAATAATCTCCATTCCGGCTTCGGTAGTAATTGCGAAACTCTTATTGCCCGAAACTGAAACGCCGGAAACCTTGAATGTCATCCCGCCGGAAGACGAATCAACACACGCGCGTAATTTGATGAGTGCGATTATCGCGGGTGCCACAGATGGATTGAAGTTGGCTGTGGGGATTGCGACGCTATTGGTTGCCGTCTTGGCGTTGGTTGCACTCTTCGA
Source organism: Blastocatellia bacterium (assembly GCA_016789725.1). Taxonomy (GTDB): domain Bacteria; phylum Acidobacteriota; class Blastocatellia; order RBC074; family RBC074; genus JAFDVL01. The sequence continues at coordinate 2,286 of JAEUQN010000319.1, forward strand.
TAAATTGATTGGGTGGCCAAGTCAAATGTTAGGCCTAACAGAACCCTTATCCATCACAAAAATTTTAAGCTGGATTTTTTATCCCTTCGCCGCGTTGCTAGGCATCGCTCGCGCCGACCTTGCCGAAGCCGCGCGTTTATTGGGCGAACGCCTGATTTTGACGGAGGTTGTCTCGTATCAGGATTTGGCGCAGATGGTAACAAGCGGACAAATCACCGACCCGCGCACCGTCGTGATTTTGAGCTACGCCTTATGCGGATTTGCGCACGTCGCTTCGATGGCAATTTTTGTTGGTGGCACATCGGCTTTGGTTCCGTCGCGGCGTGATGATTTGGCAAGCCTGGGCTTTCGCGCGTTGTTGGTGGCAACGCTGGGAACATTGATGACAGGCTGTGTAGCGGGAATGTTCAGCGACGGTTCAGGCGTCTTAATTGGAAAATGAAACAATGTCAAAGGTCACGCCACCTGCCGAGATTGCTGTGCTTTCATTACGTGCCTGCTGTTGTGAACCACGCAACCTCGGCAGGTGGCGCTACAGTTAACAAGGAGAACCGAGCTATGAAACGAATGATCTTGTTATTCGCCGTTGCAGTCAGTTCAATCGCAATCCCGGCACAAAACCGTAACGTAACTTTAGAGAAACTGCTCAGCGCCCCCTTCCCTTCTGAAATCTCCGCTGCACCCACCGCAGCGAGAGTCGCGTGGATTCAAACCGAGCGCGGAGCAAGTAATCTGTTCGTCGCCGATGCGCCTGATTATCGGGCGCGGCAACTAACGAAATACAGCAAAGACGATGGGCAACATCTGTCCGCGATCACATGGTCGAGCGATGCGAAAACAATCGTCTTTGTGCGTGGCGACGCAGCCAATCGGGCGGGCGAAAATCCGAATCCAACCAGCGATCCCGGCGGTGCAGAACAAGCGTTGTGGCGTATCTCAGTGGAAGGCGGCGAGGCTGTCAGAATTGGCGTCGGCAGCGCGCCTTCAATTTCGCCACGTGGCGATCAACTCGTATTTTTGCGGCGCGGACAAATCTATTCGACAACGCTCACTGACACCAAAGAGCCAAAACAATTGCTGCAATTGCGTGGTGGCACATCGTCGCTGCGCTGGTCGCCCGATGGATCAAAACTCGCGTTCGTCAGCAATCGCGGCGATCATGCCTTCATCGGCGTTTATGAATTTGCCAATAAAAACTTACGCTGGATTGATGCCAGTGTAGACCGTGATGGAAACCCGGTTTGGTCGCCTGATAGTTCTCGCATTGCGTTCATTCGCAATCCTGAAGCGCCGACGTTGCTGTTTACGCCACAATGGACGGCATTGCCCTGGTCAATTGTTGTGGCTGACGTAGCTTCAGGAAAAGGCAAAGTGATTTGGCGCGCGGACGAAGGCGTAGGCAGTGCGTTTCATGCGGTGGTTGCAGAAAACCAATTGCTTTGGGGCGAAGGGGATCACATCGTCTTTCCGTGGGAGCGTGATGGTTGGTGCCATTTGTATTCGGTCGCGGCAAGCGGCGGAATCGCATCGTTATTGACGCCGGGCGCATTTGAGGTCGAATACGTCACGCTCAGTCCCAACAAACGTGAAGTTATCTACAACTCCAATCAAGGTGACATTGACCGTCGTCATTTGTGGCGAGTGTCGGTCAGCGGGGGTAAACCCAAAGCTATCACATCAGGCAAAGGCATCGAATGGATGCCGCAATTGACAAGCGACAGTAAGTCCATCGCGTACTTACGCTCCGATGCCAAACGTCCAGCACAAGCGGTGATTCAATCTTTCGATAGCATTGGCAACGGCGGCGAAGCGCTCGGCGAGCTGGCGGGCCTCGACGGGGCCGGCGGGGCC
>JAEUQN010000031.1 GCA_016789725.1 Blastocatellia bacterium
AAATTGTTAGCCAGCTACGACAACTAAAACAGAAAAGCCCCGAACAAGAGATGAAATTGGCCGAAGCTGTCGGTCCGCGAACGAGCGCGTTGACCAGACAGTATCTCCCGAATAATGCAGTAGCGGTTGCCTCAATTCGTGAAGTCATTATTTTGGACGCAGAAGGCATCGTACGTTATGCCGCCAATCAAGAGTGGGAAGGAAAAGAATATAAGTCAGGACTTCCACCAACGGTAGCGCAGGTTCTGACAGGGTTGATGAAAGGGCAGGAAACACGGCAATCCCCTTTTCCAGATCTATTTCGGAGCGATCTGCGGAATCGGTATTTGATAGATAATCAATCCTGGCTCATTCATTTACATCAAAGCGGGAGTCCAGAAAAACTTTCGATTTTTATCATTGAAAGCGACGTTGGGCAGGAGCCATTGGATGTAGCGGGCTTAAGCATCTTGGGCATTACATTGTTGTTGGCTATCGTTGCAACCTTGTTGGTGTACTTGATAATTAGTGGCACAACCGATTCAATCCGGCGTGTCACGCGGGGCGCAAAAGCCATTGCGGCAGGCAAACTTGACGCCACGATCACTGTCAAAAGCAACGACGAGACAAAAGTATTGGCTGACGCCTTTAATCGAATGGCCGGGCGCTTGCGTGAAATGATCGCCCGCGAAAGCGAGCAAAAACAATTTGAATCGTTCGCTCGCCTGTCAGCAGTTCTTACGCATGACTTGAAAAATGCGATCTTGTCGCTCTCCTTTCTGGTCACGAATATGGAGCGCAAGTTCGACCGCGAAGGCTTCCGTGAAGATGCGATGCACACACTGGCAGACTCCGTCGGCAATTTGAAAAATCTGGTCTCCAAGTTATCTGATCCCCTGACACAGACAACCGAAGAACGCTTTGAGGAGGATTTAAGCCGCTTAGTTGAACGTGTGCTGTCACGCACAGCAGAACACGTTGGAGAGTACTATCAAGTGGTAACGGATTTAACGTCTGACGCGAGGGCCGTTGTCAATCGCTCGGCTATCGAACGGGTTGTCGAAAACCTGATTATTAATTCAATTGAAGCAATGCCAGGTAGTGGGACACTGAAAATAGCGACACAGTCAACTGCACAGGAGAGCGCGATCAGCGTAGCAGATACTGGAAGAGGCATGTCGCCAGAGTTTGTGAGGGACAAGCTCTTTCATCCATTTGCCACAACCAAAAAGAAAGGCATTGGCTTAGGATTATACTCATGCCGTGAAATCATTGAGCAACACGGCGGGCGCATTGAGGTCGAAAGCACAGAAGGTGTGGGAACAGAATTTAGAATTACCCTGCCTCGGTCAACAGCCTTGAGCGCAACACCAGAGGTGAAAGAACCTCAGGCAATCTCTGCCTAAAGTAAGGCGGCGCTCATTGCACATGAAGTAAATTATGGCTGATCTTGAGAAGCAAACTATTTTGGTAGTAGACGATCACGATGCTGTGCGCAAGCAGCTTTACTGGGCGCTGGAAGAAAACTATCGCGTTCTTGAAGCGGCCTCACGGATAGAAGCACTAGCGCATTTGGAGCGAGGGCATGTGGATGTCGTGTTGTGCGATTTGCACTTGCCTCCCCTTGTAAATGAAGTCACTGAAGGGATCGCTGTATTGGAAGCGGCCCGACAGTTTAATCCGCCGCTTCCTGTAATTGTGCTAACGGGCAGCCGCGAGCGAGCTGTCGCCGTTCAGGTTACAGCTCGTGGCGCATATGGCTTTTTTCAGAAAGACAGCTTTTCGCTGGATGAAGTTGAAATTATCGTTCGACAAGCGGCTGAAAAGATCAAGCTCGAACGCGAGAAAGTTACGCTGGAGCAAGAGAATGCCTCGCTACGACAACAGGTCGCCGAAGGCTGGCAGGAAGTGGTTGGCTCCAATGCCAATCTGCAATCCATTTTTACGCAGGCGCGTGAAGTTGCGTCAACAAGCGCAACCGTACTGATTACCGGTGAATCAGGCACAGGGAAGGAAGTACTGGCACGCGCGATTCACCGTTCCAGTCCACGTGCCAATAAGCCATTTGTCGCTTGTTCAATTGCCGCCTTGCCAGAAACATTGATTGAATCAGAGTTGTTTGGCCACGAAAAAGGAGCCTTTACCGGCGCGGTAGCCCGTAAGGCCGGACGCTTTGAACAAGCGGATGGCGGTACATTATTTTTAGATGAGATTGGCGAGCTATCCCACACGATGCAGGTCAAGTTGCTGCGTGTTTTACAGGAACGCCAATTTGAACGGCTGGGCGGCAAAGACCTACTCAATGTAGACATTCGTGTCATTACGGCGACCAATCGCAACCTGGAAGAAATGGTCACCCAAAATCAGTTTCGCGCTGATTTGTATTATCGCTTGAATGTCGTCAGCCTGGAGTTACCTCCTCTGCGGGAACGAGCAGATGATATTCCACTCCTGGCCGCGCATTTCGCGCGCAAAGCTGCCACGAAACATGGTCGCCCAACACCAGGGTTCACAGGATCAATGCTAGACGCGCTCCTGGCCTATCAATGGCCGGGAAATATCCGCGAACTGGAAAACGTGATTGAGCGTTCCGTCGTTATTAGCTCGGCCACCTTGTTAGACGTCAACGTGTTGCCGGAACGCGTACGCGGCAAAATCTTGGCCGCCACAGCACCCTCTCCTCAATCAATTGAACCTCCTCTCGCTCTCTCAACGGATATAAGTGTTTCTCTACCTGCTAATACGGATCTGACACACCTCTTTCATCAACCGGATTTTTCCTTTGAAAATGCGATTACTGATTTCAAACGCGAACTGGTACGAGTCGCATTGCGCGAATGCAGTGGCTCGCGGTCAGAAGCTGCGGCGCGATTGCAAATCAGCCGTCAGTATTTGTATCGGCTGATGAGCGAATTGCAGGTAGGGAATACCAAAGATGCCGGAGATAGTGTGTGAGGAAAATTATTCAGCCTAAACGAGCACAAACAAATAAGTAATTGAATCTTCTATGCTGCTATGTTATTTTCTGCGCCAAGTTGTGCAGCCCTCAGCAACTTAGCTGGCTAAGCGCCAGACTACGACGAACTCCGATAGCAATATCAAACGACTTCTGAGCTCCGCTGACAAGTTAATGAATCCGGCTCGAAGTTGTTTAGTGTCCGCCCCAACCTCCCAAGCTTGCAAGTTATGTCCAGTAATAAGCGAACGCTTTTTTCGCTTGATTGGTATGTCATTTCAGCCCGCACCCTGCGCCAGTTGGCGGTGGTGATCGTCGCGCTAGTAACGCTCGTCGGCGTTGGCTATGGAATGTATCTTTATCTGAAAAGCAATACGTCCGCCACAATTACTCCCGGCACACAGAGCGCGCGTTTTATTGAAATTTCCGGTCAAGTACGCGTCAAGAAAGCAAATGGAACAGACTTTGTGAAAGTGGATGAAAAGATGCCGCTAGCTGCTGGTGACACAATTCAAACCTTATCGAACTCGGTCGCACGCGTACAGTTCATAGATGGCAGTAGCTACACGATCAAGCCTGACACAACGTTGATTATCAAAGATCATGAGCTGATGGATGACAAAAGCACCAAAGTGCAAGTCAAGGTGCGAGTAGGAACAATTAATCTGGCAACCAACGAACAAGGCCCGGGATCCAGCAACGTGGTACAAACGGATGCCGCCGAGGCAAGGATTGGCGAAAACTCTGAAGCCAGTGTCGGAACAGGGGATAATGGACAGCAAACCGATATTCGAGTCACGCGTGGTGATGCTCAAATTCAAACCCAATCTGGCGAAACATATCAGGCCCGCACAAATGAACGGTTTGAATTTGAGCAGAGCGGTAAATTGGCACGCCGAACTTCATTGGTAGGTCTGCCGGTATTGAAATCCCCGGAGAATCAGCAAACGGTGCGCCTGGAAAACTCCGGCACCATCCGCTTCGAATGGCAGCCAGTAACGCAGGCCAGCAGTTACACTGTTGAAATTGCGACCTCGTCCACATTTGATCAAGAGACGATTGTGAAAGCACGTGATGGCCTCACGACGCCCCTCGCTACCTTCGATAAACTACCAATCGGTTCCTATTACTGGCGCGTCCGTGCAGATAAGAAGCAGGAACAGGGAGCTTACAGCGATCCTTTCAAACTCACGATTGCAGGAAAAACCCTCGCCACACATGCGCTCACAATCAATAGTACACGCAAAACGCCAATGGGAGGCGGAACGTACCTAGTCGAAGGGCGCTGTGAAGCTGGAGTACGAGTAAAAGTCGGCGGTAAACCGGCGCGCGTAGAAGCAGATGGCAGCTTTCGGGCCATAGTAACGTTGGCATCAGGAGCGCGGAGCATCCTGATTGAAGCCGAAGATCAGGATGGAAATGTCGGGCGACAAAGCCTGTTATTTTGAGAACATCATGAAGCTCATCGAATTCGATTCGGAAAATCCGCCGCCTACCACTCGTGTTGGAGTCATCGCCAGCCAGGAAATGATCCAGAGAATCCGCGCAGCGCTTCCCAACTCCATTCAGGCTGAAGTAAATCAACTGCCGTGGCCAGTCGCAGAGGCACCCATTAACGGAGGGGTCGCCCCATCCCCTGATATTGTAGTTTGCGAAATCAACGACCCAAACCAAGTTTTCGCCTATCGGCAGGAAGTAGGAGATCTATGGCCTGACGCCACGTTGATTCCCTGCGCAACAGATATTGGAGAAGGGATCGTGGCAAATGCTACCTCTTTGGAAGAGACTTCTCGCCAGACTGAGGATCAAGGACATTTAATAATTCACAATGTTGCCCTTCAATTGCCGATATTTTTGCGTTATGCTGAGCAGCGCCGGGTGGCAGACCAGCAGTCACACCAGTTGCTCCAATTGAAAAAGTTGCTCGATGCCTCTAACCGGATGCATTCCTCGCTCGATCAACAACGAGTCGCCGTGGAAATCCTGAGCGAATTTAGCCAGTGGGTAAGTGCCGATAGCTGGCATTTATATGTCGTTTCGGATGACGAGAAATTCATGGAATTGATCGGTTCCGAAGGCATCAGGGCGAAACCGCCATCACTCACGCTTAGAACGAATGGCCCAGGGATAATTGAGCGTGTTTGGCAACAAGGAGAAATGGTTGTGCTGAGTCAAATTGAACTGGGTCAAATCGGTGTCGGTGCTAAAGAGTTGCGGGAAAAAGATGAACAGGCGAAATCAGCAAGTAGTATCCTGTGCTTCCCGCTCAAAGTTGGTCAATCAGTCATTGGCGTTGGTCAGGCTATACGGGTTGAAAATAAGAGCGCTTTTAGTGTTGGAGAGCAGGAAGCACTCAAGCAGGTCTCTACAGTAGCGGCTTTAGCCCTCAGTAATGCCACGCAATTTGCCCGTGCCGAAAAACTGTACATGCAGGATGACCTGACGCAACTGCACAACAGTCGGTATTTACGGCAATACTTGGAGGCGGAGTTGCGGCGCACACGGCGGTATGGGGGCCAGGTGGCGGTTGTCTTTATTGACCTTGACGGGTTCAAGGGCGTAAATGATCGCTATGGTCATCGAGTAGGCAGCGAGACGTTGCGAGAAATGGCGACCTTACTGCGAGAATCTGTTCGTGATACTGATGTTGTAACCCGGTATGGTGGCGACGAGTTTACGATTGTGCTACCAGAAACTGGTGCGGAGAGAGCTTTTATTACGGCTGAGCGTGTGCGTCAAAGAGTTGCAGCCCATGATTTTCATGGTGGAAGTCAACATACTTTCCACCTCACAGCTAGTTTCGGCATTGCATCATACCCTGAGTGTCCGGCAGAATTAGCGGCGGATCTGCTCGAAAAGGCAGATTTGGCAATGTATGAAGCGAAAGCTGCGCATAAGAATAATGTCAAACTGGCGAAGCCCTAAAATGAGTTATTGAGATTTGAATTGTTTTTGTAGAGTCTGCTGCGAAGCTAAACATCCTGGCTCGCAATTCCGACCTCATAGCTTGGAACCCATAACCTTTTTCTCGGAGTAGGAGTCTGAAAGGGATTTGGTAACAGAACATCAAGCTGCACCGCCCTGGACAGGTCTTGAGTACGTTAGATGAATCTACGTTCCATATTCAGTTTATTTTCCAGTGATCTCGCAATTGATCTGGGAACCGCAAATACGTTGGTCTTCGCGCGCGGTCGGGGGATCGTTGTTTCTGAGCCTTCTATCGTTGCCATCAACAAAATTACCCACAAAGTCGAAGCGGTCGGCAAGGAGGCGAAAGAAATGTTGGGGCGTACCCCCGGCAATATTGTCGCTATCCGTCCGATGAAGGATGGCGTTATTGCAGACTTTGAGGTAACGGAGAAGATGCTCCAATACTTCATTAAAAAAGCCCACAATGGTCGCCAATGGGTGAGTCCACGCATCGTTATTGGAATTCCATCAGAGATCACTCAAGTCGAACGGCGCGCTGTTGAAGACAGCGCCTATCGGGCCAAAGCAGCGGAAGTGTATCTGGTAGAAGAGGCAATGGCAGCAGCCATCGGTGCTGGACTACCAATTACCGAACCGCACGGCAACATGATCGTAGACATCGGTGGTGGCACAACCGACATTGCGGTCATTTCACTTTCCGGCATCGTCTACTCACGTTCCGTTCGTGTCGCAGGCAACGAAATGGATGAAGCAATCATTCAGTACATCAAACGCAAATACAATTTGCTGATTGGTGAGAGAACTGCCGAAGCGATTAAGATTGAGCTTGGTTCTGCGGCTCCTTTAGATGACGAGTTGACGATGGAAATCAAAGGTCGCAACCTCATTGAAGGAATTCCCAAAACGATTGTTGTCACGGATGAGGAAGTTCGAGAAGCATTGGCAGACAGTGTGGCCACCATTGTTAATGCTGTTCGCGTGGCGTTGGAGCGCACCCCGCCTGAGCTTTCGGCGGACATTGTGGATCGAGGTATTGTCCTCACAGGCGGCGGCGCGATGCTTAAAAAACTCGACGCGCGGTTGATGCAGGAAACCGGGTTGCCTGTCGCCGTCTCCGAAGACCCCTTGTCATCAGTTGTACTAGGCGCAGGGACAATGCTTTCAGATTTCAATCTATTGCGTCGCGTTCGCTGGGATAGCACAACTTTGCCAGCCTAATGTAGGCAAGGTCTGAGAATGAGCGATTCTTTGTTAGCCTAACCTTAAAGAGAACTCGGATCGCTCGTTCTCAGCTCTACTTGCTATTTGTTCTGTGGACATAAAAGCCAGCCTGAAAAATAACCCGCCGTTCTTGCTCGTCGTATTGCTCGCCGCGCATTTGATAGTCGTCTCATTTAATCCAGCGCCAGGGCGGGTAGGTCGAAGGATTGGCGAGACCGTATTGCTGACGATTTACCAGCCGTTGCAATCCTTGCTGGCTCTCACCAGTTCAGGCATCGGTGGGATTAAGGATAAATATCTGGTGCTGCGCGATGCGCGCGCTGAGAATGAGCAGCTACGGGGCCAGGTTGCGCAGCTTGAAACAGCACGGGTGAAACTACAAGAGCAACTTCGCCTGGCTGAGCAAAGTAGTAAGATTGCAAGTCTGCCTCTGCCCATGCCCGCACCAATAGTGCCAGCGCGTGTTGTTGGACGGGATGCTACGATTTGGTACCGGACAATTATCATAGATAAAGGGATGACATCGGGCATCGAAAAGGATCAGCCAGTTCTCACCGAACAAGGATTAGTAGGGCGCGTAGAAACGGTGACACTCAATGCCGCAAGGGTGCTGTTATTGACAGACGAGAAACATGCCTCTGGTGCAGCGATTGCGCAGTCTTCTGAAACACGCGTGATGGGAATTGTCCAAGGAACCAGTAATTCTTATGGCAAAAACAACCTGCGCTGTGAACTCAAACTGGTTGGAGCAACTGGAGAAAGACCAGCCGTAGGCGAGATGATTTTCACCTCTGGGCAGGATGGTTTATATCCGCGCGGATTGATTATTGGAAAAGTCGCATCCCCGCTGAACGCAGCAGAAAACTCCCCTGACATCGTACCGATTGAGCCTGCCGCCCCTTTAGATAAACTCGAAACTGTTGGTGTCCTAACAATCTCAAAGGCACAAGTTCAGGCACAAAAAGAAGAACTCGATAAATTCGAACGGGATCGGGAACAACAGGAAAAAGATCGGCAAAAGAAAGCTGCCGAACAAAAGAAAAAGCAGGCTGAGCAAAAATAAGCCGGGCAGCCGTCCCCTGGCGGTTGTCAGAGAGCAAGAATCGCCTTCAGAAAGAAGTCAGACCCTCTGTGGGAGTGCGGTTAAACTTCTAGCTGGATATTGTTTGAGGTCGAAGAACTAATTGGAGAACGAATCTACTGGGCAAGCGCGAATTTATAAAATTGGAGCTTGTCTCTTAATTGCAGCCTTCGCGCAGACCAGTCTGAAACAGGTAATCAGCCCGAAGCTGGGGTATATAGACTGGTTACTGCTGGTCACAGTATATGTCAGTTTGATGCGTGAGCCAGTGCTGGCTCTGGTGACAGGAGCTGTAGCAGGAATCCTGCACGATATGATGTCGGGCCGAGATGTTCCGATGGGGGTTAGCGGCATTGGGTATGTGGTTGCGGCTTACGTTGGATTTTGGGTTTCAACTTCTTTTTTGGTGGAAGGCCTCTTGATCCGCACCGCAACCGTTGCAGGTGCCAGTGTGGTGGCTGCTATTTTGCGGCTTTCCTTGTATACTTTTACAGTAGATGTGAAGATGCCTGTAGAGGCGGCCCTGGAATTGATCTTAGGGCCGACTGTGAATTTACTCCTTTCTTTTGTGCTCTATCCAGCAATGGATCAGTTCTTTGATTTTGGGCGTCGAGCCAAAATGCGCCGTGCAGAAGCGATGAGAAATGCGCCGCGTCGCCGCAAATGGCTAGTCAAAAACAAAGAGTCGCGATGGAAAATTAAGCGTCGGACAAAGTTTAAGGTTAGGTAAGCTTGACCTTCGTAATAGAGCAAGATTGCCGTCACAAAATGTATTGGTATGAAGTCTGTACCGAACAATCCAGCCGATCCTTTTGAAAGCAAGCGCCAGATGAGTCTGCGCCTGGAGATCCTACGATTTCTGGCCTTGGCGCTCTTTATCGTATTGGGGGCGCGTCTTTATTGGCTGCAAGTCAAAAACTATGAGGTTTATCGGGATCGCGCAGATAACAATCGCTACAAAACCATCCCCATCCCTGCCCGCCGAGGTCGTATCCTTGATCGCAACGGTAAGACCCTGGTTGATAGTCGGTACGTTTATAACATCGTGTTGGAACGGAAACTGGGCAATAAGGAAATTACCTCGGATCAGTTCCCCGAAATCCATAAGCTCCTGACAACCAATCTCGACATCGAAGCCAAATGGCTGAATGATCGGTTTGAAGCAGCCAAATATGCTCCGCGTCATGTGCCAATCGTAGTCAAAGAAGATGCTTCGTCCCGCGAAGTACAATGGGTCGCAGCCCACCAGGTTGACTACCCTGAATTGCGGGTCGAACGCGCACCACAAAGGCATTATATTCACGGCACGTTGGCAGCCCATGCGCTCGGCTATGTGGGCGAAGTCAGTAAAGAGGATTTGAATAGAACGGATAGCCAATATAGTCAGGAAAAAGGATTCAAGTTTGGCGACATCGTCGGCAGGGCAGGACTGGAACGCTATTACAATGAAGTGCTCATGGGGCGGGATGGCTGGCGCAAAGTGATCGTCAATAGCAAAGGAAAAATCGAAGCGGAGCTTGATAGTGCCGATCCAATCCCAGGCCGTGATTTATACATCACGATGGATTTGGAGTTGCAGCAGGAAGCAGAAAAGCAAGGCGATAGCATGCCATCGGGACGTGGCGCAATTGGGATGATGGACCCAAATAATGGCGAGATTTTAGTCTTCGTCAGCCGTCCCGCTTTTGATCCAAATACCTTTTCACAACGTTCTAAAACTCCTGAGGGACGCGAAGAAATTTCAGATTATTGGCGGGATGCCGACAAACCACTCTATAACCGCATGATTCAGGGTGGTTTTGTTCCCGGCTCAACCTGGAAATTAATGACTTCAGTAGCATCCTTGAACGAAGGTGTCATCACGCCAAAAGATTCGCGGATTCAGGATGGTGGCATCCAACTTGGCAGCTATTTCATGAATTCAATGTCACACGCCGGGATGCCGGATGTCGTGACCGCAATTCGGATTTCAGCGGACGGCTATTACTATCGGTTAGGGTTAAAATTGGGTGAAGAGCGATTTGCGAAGTGGGTCGAGAAATTTGGCTTTGGTCATCGCACGGGCATTGATCTGCCCAACGAGGACCCAGGGCTACAGCCGACGGCCTCCACTAAGCAAAAAATTTATGAAGCTCTCAGCAAACGCAAGTTGAAAGAAGCCGAAGCCGCCCCAACTCCAGAGGCCAAAAAGCGATTAGCGTATCAGGCCGAACAGATTTTGCGCGATGCCAAATGGACAGATTACGACATGGCGGCTTCTGCCTTTGGGCAAGGACAAAACAAATCTACGCCAGTGCAATTGATGCGTTATTCAGGTGGCTTGGCCAATGGCGGCAAAATGTATACACCGCATTTTTTGCTGAAAGCTGTTGCGGGTACAGATCGCAATGATGTGCATCAGCCAGAGATCAAATACGAGGAGAAAAATTTCTTTACAGTGCCCATGTCCCCGGAAATTCATGACCTGGTGAAACGCGGGATGTATGGTGCGGTCAATGAAGGCGGAACTGCGGGGGGGGCACGTATTGAAGGCTTTGAGGTTTGCGGCAAAACAGGAACAGCACAAGTGGCGTCGAATGAACGGGCGGGTGCAAAAAACAAAGACCACGCCTGGTTCATTAGCTTTGCCCCAAAGGAGAAGCCCGAAATTTGTGGAGTAGTATTGGTCGAAAACTCCGGCTTTGGCGGTAAGCTATCGGCTCCGCGCGCGCGGGCCATCTACGATATTTATTATCGCCGGAAAAATAATCTGCCCCCGGATACGCAGGCGCAATTAGTTAAGACGCCGTAAGAAAGCAGCGCAGCTAGAAACGTATGATGTCACTCGCACCATCACCCAAATTCCTACGGGATTTTGATTGGCTATCATTCCTTTTAATCATCGGATTGATGGCCTTTGGCGTGGTGCAAATTCATAGTGCGAAACCCAGCAGTCCCAGCCTTTGGCAACGGCAAATTTATGCCATGGTACTGGGGCTAATCATTATGTTTGTAGTGACGAAGATAGATTACAATCGCATCTTCAGCATCGCACCATATCTATACGGCTTTGGGCTATTTTTACTAGTGTTGGTATTGTTGATTGGCACGGAAATTAATGGCAATAAAAACTGGTTACAGATCGGACCGATAGGGGGACAACCTTCCGAATTAGCCAAGATTTTTACGCTGCTGATGCTGGTGCGATATCTGTCCGATGTTCGCGTGCGTCCACTCAACCTAAAAACGATAGCCACGGCAGGTGCAATTTGGTTGGCACCAACTTTGCTCGTATTTTTGGGAAAAGACACAGGAAGTACGCTTAGTTATATTTCGTTCTTTGCGGTGTTGCTCTTTCTTTGTGGATTGCGCTGGAGCTGGATCGCGGCGGGCTTGGCGGTTGTCGTGCTGGCCGGATTGATCGCTATCCCAAAGATTAAAGCCAGTACAAGTTATCAGGCTGAGCGAATCAAAGCCGTTTACTGGCCGGATTTGGCGGCCAAACGCTATCGGTATCAAAACGAACAATCCTATATTGCGATTGGTTCGGGAGGTCCTTACGGCAAAGGAATTGGTAGCGGCACTCAAGGCCCGTTGGGATTTGTGCCGGAAGTACATTCAGATTTTATTTTTACGATTGCGGGTGAGGAAACCGGGTTTCTCGGTTGCAGCCTCGCCCTTGGTGCTTACTTAATCATCATTTGGCGTTTGATCGAAGCGGCGCAAAAGTCACGTGATCGGCAAGGAACATTGCTGGTCGCTGGCTACACAGGTTTGTTGCTGTATCACGTCACGGTAAGTGTCGGAATGGTCGTTGGTCTGCTACCGATCATGGGAATTCCGCTACCGTTAATGAGTCACGGCGGGTCGTCCATTTTGGCGACTTTGTTCGCGTTGGGGCTATGCCTCAGCGTGCGTCTGCGTCGTTTCGTCAATTAACGCTCAAGTGATGGGGAAGAAATCAACCGAAGCGCTTGTTAAGCGCTTCCAAATGAGTGGGAAAAGGCGTTATTTATTTCTCACTCAGCGCAGGTCTGGAGTGCAGGTGGATTAGATTGTTAAGCTCCGACGAGAAGTCCTCAATGGGCTTCAACCTGCGAGAATAGGTTCCTCAATGAAAACCTCATGGGCGTCGTCGCACGCTGTTCCTGAAAGCAGCTTGCGGAAGATGGCCTCTTTCGTTCGGCCAATGAACGAAAGGATGAAATGGTATCCTTTAAACGAAGGCCCAAAATGTAAGTCTCCGGCCTTTGCTTTAACGGGTTCCGGCTTAATCCTGAATAATTGGCTTCTCGTTACAATTTGTAGTTTCGACAGGCTTGCTGCTGGGCGAGTATTTCGTGCTTTGTGCGCCGCCTTATCAACCGCGTCGCGCCAAACTCGGCATCGCTTTCTAGCCGCAAGCTTTTTTTATGGAAATTGAAGCCTGCGTGAATGCAGGTCTACCAACTTGCTGAATAGTCCAGATGATAGTCGTTGATGAGTTGGCTTTGTCACCTGTCTGCTGGCTATTGCTCTTAGGAGAAATAAATGAGCAAAGAATTAATCGTGAGCCTGAATGGGCGCGAAAAGAAAATTGCGATTATCGAAGACGACGTCGTCACTGAATTTTATGTCGAGCGCGGCGACGAAAATCAAGGGATCGTAGGCAATATCTACAAAGGCAAAGTCATGAAAGTGCTGCCTGGTATGCAATCGGCCTTTGTGGACATTGGATTGGAGCGTGATGCATTTTTATATGTGTCCGACTTCATTGATGACGAAGATTTTGAAGGCGCGTTCCAGGAAGACCGCAAAGAAGATAAACGCCCGCCTCGTGCTGAACGCCCTGAACGCCCTGAAAAATTCGAGCGTGGCCGCCCACAACGCCTGGTTCTCACGGAAACACCTACGGTGATTGAAGCAAGCGAAGCAGAAGACCAGGACAGCGAAGCGACATTAGAAGCGCTACAGCATATTGAAGAAATTATTGCTGAGCCAGTGATCGAACGCGAGCCAGAAGAAGAGGCAGAGAGCTTAGTGGAAGCTATAGCTCCCGTGGTTGCGGAAAGTCCTCGTGAACGTCGCCATCGCCGCCTGCAATACATTGAGCCAGCGGAAGAAAAAGAAGCCGTCGAGGTCGCAGTTGTGGCTGAAGTCCCAGAACCTGTAGTGGAAGCGCCCAACCCCGCCGAGGTCGTTGAGGCCGTTGAAGAAGAAGCAATGGGCCGGCGGCGGCGGCGTCCGCGTCCTAAGCGGGGGCGAGGCGAAGCGCCACCTGCCGAAGCAGTTGAGGTGGAAACAGTCAGTGCGACACCAGCAGCGGCAGAAGCTTCCGAGGTAGAAGCAGCCACTCCCGCTATGGCAGAGGAAGCTGTTGAAGCAACCGCTCCCCTGATCCCACAGGTATTTGAACCAACACCGCTCGCAGAACCTGGTGAGCCGATGGAACGGGTGAGTGACGATGATTTAGGCCCGGCGAGGTCTGAGCGCAAAGCTGCACCACAGGAAGAACTGGTAATGGTCAAGTTTGAGGTCGAACCAACTCCTGAAGTTCACGTTGGCTCGTTGCAGCCATCCTTGCAGAGTAACGAGGATTTTGAGCGCATCAGCGACGATGAAAGTAACCCGGAAGAAGCAGCCGCAGCGCCAGCAGAAGAAGCAGCCGCAACGACTGAAGTGGACGTATCCGATTTGCCTCTCCCCGATGCCAGCGCAGAAATTCGAGAGAAGAAATCGCGTGCTGAATTCGCAACACGTCGAGGCGGGCGTGGTCGCCGTCGCCGCCTTCCTGCAAGTGATGAAACCAGCAACGAAGGCAGTGACGAAAAATCCCCAGAAGCGGAACCGGAAAGCACTCCGGCTCCATCCCCGGCTCCGGCTCCCACCAGCAGTATAATCGCGCCGCCTGCGGGTGGAACTATGCGATCAGGGCGGCCTGTAATTTCAGACTTGCTGCGCGAAGGACAAGAAGTTCTCGTGCAAATCGCCAAGGAACCCATTGGACAAAAAGGCGCGCGCATCACTTCGCACATCGTGTTGCCAGGTCGGTACGTGGTGTATATGCCGACCGTAGATCACATTGGCGTATCACGTAAAATCGGCACAGATGAAGAGCGACAACGTCTGAAACGCACGTTGAATCAACTGCGTGCTGAAACCAATATTCCCGGCGGCTTCATCGTTCGCACCGCCGCTGGTGGTCGCACGACTGAAGAGTTGCGCGATGACGTGCAATATCTGGCGCGGACGTGGAGTGACATGCGGCGGCGTTCAGATCGCTCCAAAGCGCCTGCTGTCGTGCATCGTGATCTGGACTTGGTGCAACGTATTTTGCGCGATCAGCTTTCGTCCGACTTCACCGCAATTCGGGTAGACAATGAATTCGAGTATGAGCGCATTGTGGACTTCGTCAACCGCTTTGCGCCGAAGTTGATTCATCGCGTCAAACTGTACACAAAAGAAAATTCGATCCTCGAAGAATATGGCGTACAGGCCGAAGTGGACAAAGCCGTCAAACCACGCGTTTGGCTGCGGTCGGGTGGCTACATCGTCATCAACCAGACCGAAGCTCTAGTAGCGATTGACGTGAACACCGGCAAATTCGTAGGACGCTCGAATCGGTTGGAAGACACGATTGTCAAAACCAATCTCGAAGCCGCGAAAGAAATCGCGCGGCAAATTCGCTTGCGCGATCTCGGCGGCATCATCATCCTCGACTTTATTGACATGGAAGAACGCCGCAATCGTCAACGCGTAATGCAGGCCTTGGAAATCGAATTGCGCCACGACAAATCGCCATCGAAGATTCTTCAGTTCAATGATTTCGGCCTGGTTGCCATCACCCGCAAACGCGTCAAGCAATCGCTTGAACGCACGCTCTGCACGCCCTGTGCGTATTGCGGCGGCGGCGGAATGGTGAAAAGCCCGCAAACGATTTGTTATGAATTGCTGGCCGAAGTCCGCCGCGTAGCCAAACACGAAGATCAACCGGGTGAGGTCATCCTGCGTGTCAACCCGGAAGTTGCCAAAGCCTTACGCACCACCGAACGTGACATCTTTGTGGACATTGAATCGCACTTTACCGGCGTCGTCACAATCAAGAGCGATCCAGCCATTCATCAAGAGCAGTTCGATATTGCCTTGGTTTGAGAGCTAAGACGGCGAACAGGGTAAGCCTGCACTTATTGTGCCGCCCCCCGTTCGCCGTCTTCTTTATCGGCTATTCCGCTTATCTGAAGTTGTATCAGAACGACATCTTTATTGACGAACCCACGAGTTAATGAAACGAGACATTGCTATCTCAGAGTCTTGCCCATTCGAGGTAAAACCAGCGATATAGCATCCCGTAGAACTGATGAAAGCTCGCAGGCTTCCTTCCTCGTCTTTCCCAAAGGGCTTCTCACTCAGTCACAAAAATCTCACTTCTTGGAACTCATCGAAAATGAAAACACGGAACACTCGAAAAGGAATTCAGATGTTCCGCGTTCTCTGTTGTTTGCCTTCCGTTTACGCTAACTGCCTGCGAATCGGCAATTCACGAATGCGTTTGCCCGTCGCAGCCGCAATCGCATTGCAAATCGCGGGGGCGACGGGTGGCACGCCGGGTTCGCCAACGCCTGCGGGCGGGGCGTCGCTTTTGATGACGTGGACGTTCACCACATACGGCGCTTCGTTCATTCGCGCGACTTGGTAGTCGTGGAAGTTCGATTGCTCGATTTCGCCGTTTTTCGCGGTGATGCCGCTCATCAACGCGATGCTGGTGCCGAAGACGCCTGCGCCTTCAAATTGCGATTTAACGCGGTCGGGATTGATGATCGTGCCTGCGTCTACGGCAATGTCCATTTGGGGAATGCGAACACGGCCCGCGTTGTCCACTTCGACTTCGACAGCAACCGCAACGTAGGTCAGGAAGCTCCGATGTGCGGCGATGCCGAGGGCGCGGCCTTTCGTCGCTTTCTTCTTGGCCCAGCCGGATTTTTCGGCGGCGAGTTGGATGACGTTGCGCATCCGTCCTGTGTCTACTGGATATTGATCCAGTGATTTGCCGTGGTTGATGTAATCCTTGCCGAAGGGGATTTTGCGTGACGCACCGAGCACGTCCAGCAAATATTCCACCGAATCACGTTTCGCCAAATTCGCCAGTTCATCCACGAAAGACGACACGGCAAACGCCTGATAAATATTGGCGACGGAACGTAACCAGCCGATGCGGACGTGATTTTTCGCGGGGCCGTTTTCGGCGCGATGGTTCGGAATATCAAACGGCACATCGTTCCAGCCCATCATCATTTCAAATGCTTCGGCGTGCGTAGAGGCGGGATTGAACGTCGTGCCAATCGAGGGATAGGCGACGCGTTGCAACCACGCGGTCGGTTTGCCATTCGCGCCGATAGCAGCCTTCATATACATCGCTGCGACCGTGTGGTAGTAATCGAAGCGAATGTCATCCTCACGGCTCCACGTCACTTTCACGGGCTTGCCAACGGCTTTCGAGAGCAACGCCGCTTCGGCCACGTAATCGGGTTTCGACTTGCGACCAAAACCACCGCCAAGCAGCGTCACGTGGCATTCGACGTTTTTCTTATCAATGCCGAGCGCCTGTGCAACGGTGTCCTGCACGGCTTGCGGGTTTTGCGTGTTGGCGTGACAGACAACTTTGCCGTCTTTGAACTCAGCAACGGCGGCGACAGGTTCCATTGGCGCGTGCGCCAAGTGCGGCGTGTAATATTCGGCTTCGTGTGTTTTGGAAGCTTTCGCAAATTCGGCGTCTACGTCACCGACATTGCGCACGACCTTTTGCGGCTTGCGCACGGTTTCGAGCAACGACTGTTTGAATTTGGCCGAATCGTAGGCAGCGTTCGGGCTTTCGCTCCATTCGACTTTTAGCTTTTCACGGCCTTTTGCCGCTGCCCACGTGCTGTTCGCAATCACGGCGACGCCGCCGAGCGGTTGGAACATCGTCGGGCCTGTCAGGTCAGGAATCGTGACGGTTTGCAGCACGCCTTTGACAGTTTTGGCGTCTTTGTCGTCGAAGCTTTTCAGCTTGCCGCCAAAGATGGGCGAGCGTTCGATAGAAGCATGCACCATTCCGGGCATCGTCGCATCAATGCCGAAAATGCCCTTGCCGTTGGTCAGATTGTCACGATCAAGCGTGGGCAATTCTTTGCCGACGTAACGGTATTCGGCGGACGATTTGAACGTGAGTTCTTCTTTTTTCGGGACAGGCTGTTGCTTCGCTAGCGCGGCGAGTTCGCCAAAGCCAAGTTTCTTTTTTGTTTTGGCATGCACGACGAAATGGTTTTGCGCTTTGCATTCGGCGGCAGGCACGCCCCATTTCTGGGCAGCGGCACGTTCGAGCATCAAGCGCGCCGTCGCGCCTGCTTCGCGGAACGTATCGTAAAAATCGCGAATCGAGCAGGAACCGTCGGTGTTTTGCGAACCGTATTTCGGATCGCCAATCGCCTGTTCGAGCGAGACGCGCTTCCAATCGGCGTCCAACTCTTCGGCCATCACGACGGGCAACACGCTGCGCGATCCGGTTCCCATTTCGGAGCGGTGCATAATCAGAATGACTTTGCCGTCAGGTTCGATTCCAAGGTAAACATTGGGATTCCACGCGGCTTTGTCGGCCTCGCTGACCATTTCGGCGGTTGTTGCGCCGTTGAAATCAAAGGCTCCAGCGCGTGCGCCAAGAACGAAAGCACTGGACGAAACCAGATGCGCGAGGAAGGTGCGACGAGGGACGAATTCAATCTTTTGCATAACCTATTTTCCCCCTTTCGTGTTGGCTGCTTGCTTAATCGCCGCGCGGATGCGTTGATACGTGCCGCAGCGGCAGATGTTGCCTTTCATCGCGGCATCAATGTCAGCATCGGTCGGCTTTGGTTTTTCTTTCAAGAGCGATGCGGCCTGCATAATTTGTCCGCTCTGGCAGTATCCACATTGCGGCACGTTGTTGTCGCGCCATGCTTGTTGCACGGGATGATTCGCGGTCGCGCTCAAGCCTTCAATTGTCGTGATGTTTTGATTGGCGGCTTTGCTCATCGGCGTCTGGCAACTGCGCACGGCTTTGCCGTTGACGTGGACGGTGCAGGCTCCGCACAAACCCATCCCGCAACCAAATTTCGTTCCGGTGTATTGCAATTCGTCGCGCAGATACCACAAGAGCGGCATCTCAGGATCGCCGTCGAATTGCTGTTTCTTGCCATTGATCGTTAGTTGAATCATAGGGGTGTCCTTTTCTAACTCGTTGAGTTCAGCCTCAAGCATGAAAAATCACATTGGTGCGGTTGATCTCGATGAAATCGAATATCTCGAAGCCCGCTGCGATCTGTTCCAGATTCGCTTGAAACAAGGTCAGTAACTCCGTGTTGTGAATATTACCGGTTGAGACTAACAAAAGCTTCCACGGTTCCTGCCGTAGCCAAAAGGAATCTACAAAATCGGCGTCTTTGGTAATAACAATGCGTTGCTGCGCAAGCGACAGTTCATTGATCCATTTGTCTGGTGTGCGATTGCCTTGCGTGAGGTCAAGCGTGTGCAATGCATCGCATCCGATTTGTTGTAAAAACCTAGCCAGCCGCCGTGGCAAATGAGCATCAACGACAAATTTCATTCCAGGCTTCATACCAAGGCTGGCTCAATCCGTTTGATCTGGCTGAGCCGTGTGGCATATTGCAGCACAGCAAGAATGTCTTCGAGCTCCAAGTCTTCGTAATCAGCCAGAATTTCTTCGGATGTCATCCCCGCACTGAGCAATTCCAAAATCGTATCAACCGGATAACGCAACCCGCGAATCGTCGGTTTACCGTGACAAATCTCAGGATCAATTGTGATGCGATCAAGCAAATTCATAAGCTTTCTCCCACGTCAGACTCTATCACACTTTGGCGCACAACCAGATGCTTCAACGTTCGCACCGTTAACGGGCCAGCGGGAAATTCGGTTCAATATCTACAGGCACGTCGGTCAGTTTTTCCAGGGCTTTTTGCATTGCGGGACGGATGATAGCGTATTTGTCCAGCATCGCTTTGGCCTTGTCGTACGAGCCTTCGGCTTCAATCGTCAGAATCTCTCCGGTTAATTTGCGCACGGCGTCTTTGATTTTCGCAGGGTCAACGCTGAATGTGCCATTGGCTTCGTTAACCTTAAATGCGCCTTCGTCCAACAGATAGTTGAATTGCAGCGCGACGCCTTTGCCGTGGGCTTCGGTGATACCGAAACGAACGGAGCGAAAGACGCTTGCCAAGAACGTTGTGTACAAGGTGCGTTCCATCTTCTTATCTACCTTGTTCTGGTCAATCAAATATTGCAGCGCCCACAGCCCGGTGATGTCGGCTTTCGCTTCTTCAATTGCCGAATAGAGGTCTTTCAGTTGTTGTCGCACGGAAGACTCTTTGCCTGCGACTTTGATGACCTGCGGGCCGAGGCCGTGCATGAGTTCGTGCGCAAGGATGTGGGTAAAGAACGAATCGAAATCTACGTCGGCCTGTTGTGCAGGTTCGAGCACAACTTTGGAAATCGGGATCAGCGTCTGTTTGAATTTCGCTTCCTGCACGTTTTTCAGCATCACGCGCTTGGAGCCTTTTTCTTTCACGACGCGCTCATCGTTGGGCAAATTGTAGGCCGCTGTTTGCACGCCGCGATTGCCTTCGCCGCTATTGAAAACCACGTCCACGACGCGAATTGGCGAACCTGCACCGAGCTTTGGATTTCGGTATTTCGGATCGAAGGGCAGATTGTTTTCCAGTTCCTGCAACCAGCCGCTGAACTTTTTCAACTTCTCGGATTCTGCTTCGTCGCGCAGCGTGACGTAAGCTTCAAACGCGGCTTTGTAGCTGAATAGCTCGTCTTCGTAGGTTTCATACGGCCCAAACGTCACATCAATCGGCGCGTCCAGTTCCATCCACGCGACATCGCTGGCGTAATAATCATCCGACTTGAACGCATCGGCGCGTTTGGTCAGAAAGTTTTTCAGCGTGGCATTCGTTGTTAACTCTGCGGCCTCGCGCAAGAGTTTGGCGGCGGGTTCCAGCCACTCGCGGTACTCTTCGCTGTACGGCACGAGTTTGAGCTTTTTGTTCGCATCGCGGCGCACAACCGAGAAAAATCCGGTGGCGCGTTTCTGTTCCGCTTCCGGCAAGGTTTTGACCCACGACTCAAATTCTTCTTTGGTCATGTCATCGGGGTAATAATTCGCGTTCTTCGGTTTTTCGTGCGGCACGCCATCAATAAACGCTTCGTTTTTATCCAGCCGCGACCACGGGCCAACGTTGATGCGAAAGTAATGCAACTTGGCTTTGCCTTCGGGCGAAGTATCGGCTTCGAGTTTTTTCAGCAACGCGTCATTACCGCTCCAGACCTGACGCAGGAAAAGCGGATCAAGCAGCTTGGCCGCTTCGATAAGTTTCGTTAAGGCTTTGCGATCTCCTTCGGACAATTGCGAAATGTCTGCCGTGATTTCTGTCGGCGCAAAACGGCGAATCTTCGCGTCGAGCGAGGAACTGGCGAGTGTCTTGGCTTCTTCTTTCTTAGTGGTTTCCGTCATGCTTGAATTACAACCTGAGAGGGATACAGCAAGCAATAAAACAGCAGGGCAAATTCGGATGATAAATTTCATCAGCACGTCCAGAAAATTTCCATCCACCCACGAAGCCACACGAGGGTTCACAAAGAAAAGCACAATGTTGAGAGTTCTTCTTCGTGAACCTTCGTGTGGTTTCGTGGATGAGAAAAAGCCTTTTTACGCAAAACTAAAGCCTTGCTTCGTGATCGGCAAGGTGCGAATGCGTTCTCCGGTCGCGGTGAAAATCGCATTGCAAACCGCAGGCAGAATCGGCGGCAAAGCCGGTTCGCCAAGACCTGTCGGCGAATTGTTGGATTTGATGAAATGCACTTCGATGGGTGGCGTCTGCGACATCTTCAACATAGGGTGCTGATGATAGTTCGACTGCACAACGCGCCCGTTTTTCAAGGAAATTTCCTGCAACAATTCACTCATGCCGTCAACCACTGCGCCTTGCGTTTGGTTTTCCGCCGCGCCTGGATTGATGATCTGGCTTCCGATGTCGCCTGCACTCCAGACTTTATTCACTTTGATTTTCTTGTTCGCCAAGACCGTGACTTCGGCGACTTGCGCAAAATAGCCCTGATGGCTGAAATGGAAGCCGATCCCCATCGCTGTTCCTTTTGGCAACTTGCGCTGGCCCCAGCCAGATTTTTCCGCGACCAGCTTCACGACGCCGATCATCCGCTCGGCATTCATTCCGCCCGGCGTGCCGGAACTCAGCAAGTCCAAACGAAATTGCACCGGGTCTTTACCTGCGGCGTGCGCGAGCTCATCAATGAAGGATTGAAACACCCACGCATACACGTTAGAACGCGGTGCACGTAGGGCTCCGGTTTTCAGGCCGAGCGGCATGACAGACGATTGCATCAGGAAGTTCGGCACAAAGCGCGCGGGAAATTCGCCGCCATCAATATTGCCCGAAGCCGTGAAGCGTTCGCCATCGCCGTAGCCGATGAAATGATCCTGCCAGGCAACGAGTTTGCCGTTACTGTCCACGGCGCCTTTCAGATATTGAAATCCGCCGGGACGGAAATAATCGTGTTGCATATCGTCTTCACGCGTCCACAGCAATTTGACCGGCGCGCCAACGGTTTTGGAAATCCATGCGGCTTCGCACATGTAATCGTTATTCAAACGACGACCGAACCCACCACCGCCGCGCACCAGGTGAATCGTGATGTTATTTTCAGGAATACCAAGAATGCGGGAAACCATGCCGCGTCCGTTTTGCGGTGTTTGGCTGGTCGCCCAGATTTCCATTTTGCCGTCCTGAAAATGCGCCGTGCAATTTTGTGGTTCGAGTGGCGCGTGCGAGATGAACGGGTAGATGTATGCGCCTTCGACGACCTTAGCACCGCTCTTGTAAACCGCCTCGACATCGCCATCTTTGCGCAGCGTGCGTGCCGCTGGTTGCTTGGAAATTTCATCCGCTTTCTTGGCAATATCCACGCTGTTTTGCGTCGCCCATTTGCCTTCATCCCATTTCACTTCCAGCTTTTCGCGCGCGGATTGCGCGGCCCACCAACTGTCCGCGACGATAGCGACGCCGGGTTCCAAGCCGGGATCGCTGGTCATGAAATTGCCAGTGATCGGCTGGCCTTCGACGATGAACGCGTGCTTGACGCCTTTCATGGCCTTAATCGCGTCGAGGTTGGCGCTCACAGCTTTGCCGCCATACACCGGGCATTTTTGAAAGGTGGCATACAGCATTCCCGGCACGGTCACATCAATGCCGAAAATCGGTTTGCCCATCACGACGTCTTTGGTTTCTGCGCCAATCGTGGTTTTGCCGATGATTTTGTAATCTTTCGGGTCTTTCAGCTTGAGCGACTTCAAATCCGGCACGGGCATGGTAGCCGCTTTAGAGGCCAGTTCGCCGTAGCCTAAGGAGCGATTGGAGGCCTTATGAATCACGCGACCGGAAGCCGTGCTGCATTCGGATTCGGCGACGCCCCAGGTTTGGGCGGCGGCAGCGATCAGCATATGCCGCGCAGCTCCACCGATCTGGCGCATAGGCTCCCAATTGCCAGGAGTCGCCGTACTGCCGCCTGAAAATTGACTGCCGTATTTCGCATCAAGATCGGCTCGCACAATTTTGATGTCTTTCCACTCTACATCTAATTCTTCGGCAATCATCATCGGCAACATGTTGCGGGCATGTTGGCCTGTTTCAGGATTTTTCGCGGTAATCGTGACAAGACCGTTGGAAGCGATGCTGATGAATGAACTGGGTTGCAAGCTGGCCTGCGCTCCGCGCGCGCCTTGGGCCAGAGCTGCGGCTTTCGGATACAGTCCGAATAACACGCCGCCACCTGCCAACGCAGTTACCTGAAGAAAAGAGCGACGATTGAGATTTGTTTTAGTCATAAGTCCTCCTTACTTTTTGCCGCTGTTGCGGGGTAACAGATTTGCGCCAGCCCTTGAGGTTTTCGCCACAGGTTTGGTCGCCGGTTTCGTGGTATTGGAAGCGGTCAACTCCGCAGCCTTATGAATCGCAGCACGCACGCGCAGGTAGGTTCCGCAGCGGCACAGATTGCCATTCATCGCCGTGTCAATGTCGGCATCCGTCGGTTTCGGATTTTTCGCCAGCAACGCGCACGCCGACATGATTTGCCCCGCTTGACAATACCCACATTGCGGCACATCCAGTTCCTGCCACGCTACCTGCACCGGGTGCGTACCATCGGAAGACAATCCTTCGACAGTGGTGATCGCGGCGTTGGCAGCCGCAGATACGGGGGTTGAGCAGGCGCGAACGGTTTTGCCATTGAGATGCACGGTACAGGCTCCGCACAATCCCATGCCACACCCGAACTTGGCTCCCTTGAGGTCTAAGTCATCCCGCAAATACCACAGCAACGGCATTTCAGGATCACCATCAAACTGACGATTGACGCCATTCACTTTCAATTTGATCATAATAAACTCCGGTGTTGTTTTCAGACGTTTCAGGCTAGATCGTACATTGTACGCTGCTAAGTGACGAAGCGGTAGTCAAGCTGGTTTCAAAAAGAAAATTGTCCGGCTGAAAAGTGGAGCAGGGTTAGCGCGCCACTCGATATAACCGCCCCAGAGAACGCGGATTGACGCCAATCCAGTACAATATCTGTAACAAGACCCATAAACCAAAGGTACGCCAAAAATGCCCCTCGAAACGACGAGGCGACGTGACAGCGATGCCCGACAAGCAAATAAATCGCCCTTTTTTGCGTAGCCGTCGGTAAAGATCGCAATCTTCAAACAAAGGGATCGCGCGGTATCCGCCGACTTCTTCAAACACGTCACGGCGCACAAAAATTGCCGAATCCCCATACACCAGCCCAAGCCATCGCAGCAGCGGATAAACGCGCGTCAAAAACTGTGAACCAAACGTCTGACCGGCAAATTGTAGCTTGAAATTTCCGCCGCTTACGTCCGGCGCTTGCAACGCGGATTCAATCAATGTCAGGGCATCCTCCGGCAAGCGCGTATCCGCGTGAAGAAACAAGAGGGCATCGCCCTTGGCAGCAGCAGCTCCCGCATTCATTTGTGGTCCGCGCCCGCGCGAAGCCACGATTACCTGCAATCCGTTCGAAGTTGCTAAGGAAACGGTGTCATCCGTGCTTCCGCCATCTACGACGAGGATTTCACAATGACCTCGCAAACTATTGAGCGCAGCGGCGGTCGTGCGAATCACCTGCGCTTCGTTGAGGACGGGAATAACGATGGAAACCAGCATGGCAAGGGATAAGGTTGCCGCTCTGAAAAGGGAGGGTCGAAAAACCTGCGCTTACGGTAGGAACATCCGCGTTAGCCGCGCAACGGGATACCACGATAAACCACGCTCCAGCCGCGTTCAAGACTCGTGCTGATCGCGTCTTCATACTTACTGACAGCCTCGCGGCTCGTCTCAAATTGTTTGAGCATGGGTTGCCCCTCGCGCGGATCAAGTTTCACGACGGCGGTCCGGGGACGCGGATCGGATTCATGAAATTCTTCCAGTTCATCAAGCTTGAGTTGATGGGCTTTGATGAGACCCAGGAATGAAAACATTCCGTTTTTTTGTAAAATCGTCAGTTGAGTTGTGGCCATAAACAAATCCTGTTTGATTCCCAGTTGTGAACTTGTCTTCGTCTGATCTTTACGGTTTTCCTAGCCATTCACTATAACTGGCTTTCCGGGCTTGAGCAAATAAGCCGCCAAACCAATGGCCGTCCCCAATGAAACTGCAAATTTATAATAGGGATGAATCGGCGTGGGAGAAATAAAAGCCTCCACAATACCAGCAATAATCAGGATTGGAATGCAGCCCGCCAGTAGTTTGATCGCAATCGCGCCACGTTCGACCAAGGCCTGCGCGCGTGTTCTTTCTCCCGGAATCAGAAGGGCCAAACCAATCATCAGCCCTGCGCCCCCGGCGATAAAAATCGCGGTGAATTCCAAAACGCCGTGTCCAGCCACAAAACCATAGAGCTTTTGAACCATGTGGTATTTGACGATCAAGGCGTTGAGTCCCCCAAATTGCAGCGCCGTAGGCATCAAAATCAACACCGTCCCAACCACGGGGAAAATACTAAAGGCAAACGTTTTCAATCCCACGCCGATATTGTTGGTCATGATGTAGGCAGCGGTGGCCGGAGCCTCTTTGTTAATATCATCCGTCCACATGCGATTCTCTTTGACGTGTTGCACCATCGCCGGCGGGATATACGCGTGTTCGCTGAAATCGTCATCCCGATACGTAGCAACAAACGAGAACACGGCCATCGCCAAAAAGATGAGAAAGACCGTCAAAGTGTAGCGGTAAGTTTGCCGAAAAATTGCAGGAAAATCGTAGCGATAGAATTCCAGAATGCCGCGCACCCCGTTCGATTCAGAACGGTAAATTTCACCGTGCGCGCGAATGACTAAGGAGTTCAGATAATTGACCAACCGCTGATCCCTGGATTCAACCCGGGCAATTGCCAAATCCGACGCCGCTCGACGGTATAAAGTACCCAGTTCGCGGACTTCATCCCGATTGAATTTTTGCAATCCACGTACCTGGCGAATACGACCAATCAACTCTTCCAGTCGCTGCCAGTTTGCTTTGCGCTTTTCGATGAAGGTTTGTGCCATCGTTAGAATCGTTGATAAATCAAATATTTGTACCCAATGCTCATACTCTGCAAAAACCACGCGGGCAGCGAAGACATGGCAATGGCGCTCATCAAGGCATGCGACAATCCGAGTGCCAATAAATTCGGCGCACGAGCATAAACCCACGTCCAAACCAGTCCGCCAATCAATGTTAACAACATCAGCGGCACATTCGGCACATGAACCAACGCAAACAATAACGCAGCAACAAAAATTGTGCGCCCATTTTTTTGAGGGCCAAAGATTAATTGCAAGCGCCGATAAATGAAGCCCTGCAAAATATATTGCTGCGTTACGCCCCAAAGCGGAAGCAATAACAAGGAAAGCCAAAATCGCTGTCCGAATTGTAACGAACCAGCCACGTACCCAAGGCTAAGGAGCAAAGCAGCAACCACGGCCATTGGCCCCAGTAAAAGTTTGACGGCACGGCCAAATTGCTTCGTCGTGAACCCCAACTGCGTTAGCGTCTCGCCGTGCAATTGATGCGAGCGAATCATCAATAATAAAGCGCATAGCCCCGGCACAGCTTCCAGCCAGCGTTGATGCAATTGGAGCGGATTGAGGACCCAGGCCGTCAGCAACACGGAACTCACGACAGACACAATTTCCAGCCCAGCCACGAAACGCAAAGAAAGATACGCGCCACTTGATCGAGCCAAACTGGTATCTGCAATTGAAGACGCCGGCTGCATATGGAATTAGACGAGAAAAATTAAAGGCAGTTCCCTGTAGAAAATTACTACGCAGAAACTGCCTGATTCATTAGATGAATAGCCGCCAGATGATTCGCGCTACTCAGAGGTGAGGCAAGGAGTCGCTCCCTAAAGATTCGCAGGCGTGAACACAACGTTCGCAAATCTGAGAATGTCGGCTGGCCATTAAATACTCGCCCTTAATGCGTTCTGCCCCACAAAAGCTACAACTAATCGTCCCCACAGGATTGTCCCGCAACCAGCGTGCATACCAAGGTAAACGATACCAGGGCGGGCAATAATCATGCTCACGATAATCTGCAATCAAGAGAGTGCAAACGCGGATACATTCGTTACAAATGTACCGATTCCGGCCTTCAAAGAGCCGCGCCACTTGTCCTTCACCAAGGCCGCAAAACGAACAGCGGATGCCGTGGATATCAAGGTGAAAATCTGTGGCCGCAATCAACGCGGAACTGGTAAGGTTGAGTTCCCTGGTTCGGGTAGCCATCTTCACCACCTAGATTGAAAAGAGCCTGCACCTATTCGCGCCTTTTGATAACAGCATCCACCAGGCCGTATTCCTGGGCCTGAGACGCACTCATGATGTAATCGCGCTCAACATCTTTTTCGATTTGCTCAACCGACTGCCCCGCATGAAATGCCAGGATTTCGTTGAGGCGTTGTCGCATGCGGAGAATTTCTTCGGCTGCGATCTTAATATCAGTCGCTTGCCCACCAATGCCGCCCGCAGAAGGCTGGTGGATCAAAATGCGCGAATTCGGCAACGCATATCGTTTGCCCTTTGTGCCTGCGGCCAGCAACACCGCCGCCATTGAAGCGCATTGTCCAACGCACAACGTTGAAATCGGCGCGCGCACAAATTGCATGGTGTCATAAATCGCCATTCCCGATGTAACCGAGCCACCGGGCGAATTGATATACATTTGAATTTCCCGATCCGGGTCTTCCGATTCAAGAAACAGCAATTGCGCGACTACCAGATTGGCGAGCGTGTCGTCAATCGGAGTCCCGATGAAAATGATATTTTCCTTTAGCAACCGCGAATAAATGTCGAACGCTCGCTCGCCGCGCGGCGTTTGTTCGACAACCATTGGAACCAAATGAGCATATGGATTCATAATCTCTCAGACCTTTACTGCTTGGTGGGTCAGATTTTGCAACCTGATCCTTATTACTGCCTCGCAAGTGGTGAGCTTGCGCAATTAGAAATGAATAAAGGCGGCGCGAGGTCTTTACTCGGAGCCGCCTTACGACTTGTTTGCCAACGACGAAAGCCCTTCTTGTTTAGGTGCTATGTCAGAATCAAGTTATGCGCTTTCGCCTGCCCCTTCTGCTTTATCCTGATTCACTTCGTCAGCAACCTGCTCCGTCGTCTGTTTTGGATCAAACTCTTCGGTTGTAATTTCTGCCTGGCTGACAAGGAAATCAATAACCTTATCAGACCGTAAACGGCTTTCGATACTAGACAGGCCGTCTTCCTTTGTCAAGCGGGCCTCAACCTGTTCGGGAGACTGTCCAACAGCAGCGGCAATGCGTTCGATTTCATCGTCTATATCGTCTCGTGTGACGACAACCTGCTCGGCTTCAGCAATTCTGCCCAGAATGAGCGCAATGCGTACATCGGTCGCAGCATTTTTCAACTCGGCTTCCTTACGTTCCTCCCAATTAATTTGTTGCATCGCCTGAGGAGGCATCCCACTACGAAATAATTGTTGCAGGAAATTCTGCAAGCGTGAATTGGCCTGACGTTCGACTAACGGCTCCGGCAGGGCAAAATCATAATCCTGCGCCAAAGCACTGAGCAAATTATCCCGCACAGACGCCGTTGCCTCCGCATCCGCATTGGCAATCAGGTTTTCTCGAATTTGCGCCTGCATTTCTTCGATGGTGGCATATTCTTCGCCGTACTCTTCTGCAATTTCTTCCGCAAACTCATCATTGAGTTCAGGGAGTTCTTTAATCTTCACAGCACTGACCGTCGCGGTGAAGGCAATCGTCTTGCCCGCCAGTTCCTGCGATTGAAAATCTTCCGGGTATTTGACTGTAAACTGCCGTTCGTCCCCTTCCTTGACGCCGGTTAAGTGTTCGTTAAATTCGGGATGAACGCCATTCCCACCCAACTCAATCACCAGATCATCGGATTTCAGATCTTCCTCTTCGATGGGATCAAGATACTTGCCAACTAAGTTGACAGAAACAAAATCTCCGGTTTGCGAAGGCCGATCTTCCACGGGAATCAGTTGTGCGGCATTTTCTCGCAACTCGGCGATGACCTGCTCAACCCCTTCATCCGTAATCTCCGCGATGCGTTTGGTGAGTTGCAGCCCTTTGTAATTTTTCAATTCAAACTCAGGCAAAACATACACGCGACTGACAAATTTCAGCGGCTCGCCTTCCTTGACCGCAATATCGTCACCCGTAATCATTGGCTCGCCAATCACACGCAACTTGTGATCCTCAATTACATGTCCAAGGGCATGCGGAACCAATTGTTTTACAACTTCGCTTTTGATCTCTTTGCTAAAGCGTTGTTTGATGACCGTGCGCGGCGCTTTGCCTTCCCGAAATCCGGGAACCTTGGCATAGCGGGCAAACCCGTTGTAGACCTTATTGTACTCTTCCTGAACTTCATTCGCGCCGATTTCAATCGTCAGCTCTTTTTGGCAATCGGCAACATCAGCAATCGCAACTTGTAAATTCAAAGTAACCTTCCTTGGTGTCTAAAAGATAGTTATGGAACAACAGGACTCGTATGGTTGGTGCGAAAGGGGGGACTCGAACCCCCACGCCTCACGGCGCCAGATCCTAAGTCTGGTGCGTCTGCCAATTCCGCCACTTTCGCAGCAAACGCGAAGGCTAACAAATTTCCCACACGGGTGCAACCATTAGCCAAAGGCAGCAGCACGATGCTAAAATCACGCTTCCGTTGCTGTTGAAGCGATGGCAAACCAAGTCAGAATGTATGAGCAGGATGTATGATGGAGAAAGAAAAGGAACTCTTTTTCGAGCATCTCAAAACCGAAGGATTCAAACGCACCACCCAGCGCGAAAAGATTTTAGAAGTATTTTTGCGGACGGAGGGTCATTCCAGTGCCGAGGATTTGTACGCTCTGGTCAAAGCGGAAGACCCAACCGTAGGCTTCACAACCATTTACCGGACGCTCAAACTGCTGACCGAGTGCGGACTGGCACGGCAGGAAAAATTCGCCGACGGCTACACACGCTACGAACACAGCTACAATCATCAGCATCACGATCATTTGATCTGCACACAATGCGGCACACTGATTGAGTTTTACAGCGAGGTCATCGAGAACAAACAGGACGAGATTGCCCGCAAATTCAAATTCCAACCAACCCATCACAGCCTGCGAATTTTTGGCATTTGCGACCAATGCCAGGCGAAGCGGCAGGCCGTAGCCAGTTAACCAAACGCATGCGAACCAGATTTTTCTCTTTTCTGCTTCTTACTTTTTTACTCGTTTTTCATCTTGCCTGCTCCAACTCCTCCAGCACAACCTCGCCTGAAACAAGTGCCAACAATGCCGCCACTAGCGGGGCGTCACCGGCGGCCACCGCTCCAACGGTAGAATTAGAGCCGGTCATGCCTGAAAAGGTACAAGTCGCTTTTGAGCGTAGCTGCAAATCCTGTCACGGCCCTGACGGGCACGGCATCACCAGCATTGCGCCTGACCTGCGCCGTGCGCCTCGACGCAATTTAAGCGAGTGGGTCACTTTTATGAAAGACCCGCAAGGCGCACATTCCAACACTAAAATCCCCGCGATGGCATCGTTGACCGGCGAGGATTTTGAAGCGATTGGTGGCTATCTGGCAGACCTGACGCAAAACAATCCGCCCGCTGCGAAAAAGTAGTGATTAGTTGCGTTGAATCAGCCAAACGCCCAACATCAGCAAGACTCCGCCAGCCAAACGCGAAGCCGAAAGCGGATGCTGTTGCACGCCCAACCAACCGAAGTGATCCAGCACCAAGGCCCCCATCAATTGCCCGGCAATAATGGCGACAGAATAGTTTGCGGCACCAATGTTCGGAAGAGCCAGGATGCCAACCACAACCACACTTGCACCAATCAATCCCCCGCACCAGGCCCACCAGGGAGCCTGACTAGCACCGCGCCAATTTCCTTGTTGCCCTAGCGCCATCAGGATGGACGTTGCGACAACAATCAGAAAACCGCCAACAGCAAAATTAATGAGCGAACTATACACAGGGTTTAGCACAAATGTTCGCATCTTCGCATTCATTGTGGCTTGTGCGGGAATTAACACTCCCATCAGCAGTGCGATCACCAACCATCCGGTTTTCATGGACCAAGCTTCCTCCTCTGGATTCATTGTCCGCTGACGCTAGAGACAAACTACCATCGAGTCAAGCGTACGGCTTGACTCGACAAAATCTTAGTGGTTTCTTGGTGGCTATGAGCCAACGCGAACCTTTAAAAAACCGAGCCAGTCAATTCGTCGCCGCGCTGCAAGACAAAATCTGCACCGCGCTCGAAGCTATTGATGGAACATCATTCCGCGAAGATTTATGGCAACGCGAAGGCGGTGGCGGCGGACGGACGCGAGTGATGGAAGCGGGTGGCGTGTTTGAAAAAGCAGGCGTGAATTGGTCGGCAGTCTACGGTGAATTACCCGACGTGTTAGCCAGGCAAATGGCCTCGCAAATTTTTGCCAAGCTCGGCAAAGCAGGCGCAAGCATCGAAGCCGGACGCGATTTTTTTGCCACAGGCGTTTCGCTCGTACTGCATCCGCACAACCCCTACGTACCGACAGTGCATGCCAACTTTCGCTACTTTGAGCAGGGCGAATTGCAATGGTTCGGCGGCGGCGCAGACCTCACGCCGTACTATGGTTTCCGCGAAGATGTCGCGCATTTTCATCGCACGCTCAAAGACGCGTGCGATCAGCATGGCGCGCATTTGTATCCGAAATACAAACAATGGTGCGACGAATATTTTCACATTAAGCATCGCCAGCAAATGCGCGGGGCAGGCGGCATTTTCTTTGATTACCTGGCAGAAGATTTGGAAGCCACGTTTGCCTTTGTGCAAAGCGCAGGCGAAGCGTTTTTGCCCGCCTACTTGCCCATTGTCGAACGCCGCAAAGATCTGCCGTACGGCACGCGTGAACGCGATTTTCAATTGATTCGGCGCGGTCGTTATGCGGAATTCAATCTGGTCTATGATCGCGGCACAACATTTGGATTGCAGACCAACGGACGCACCGAATCCATTCTGATGTCGCTGCCGACGCTGGCGAAATGGGTTTACGATTACAAACCTGAACCAAATTCACCGGAAGCCGCCGCCTGGGAGTTTTACCAACCGCAAGAATGGGTTTAAGCTGTGGCGGGTTCCCTTTCACAATCAAATTTTGCGCTCAACTGGAGGATGCCCCATCTTGCTCGAAGCTACGAACCTAACCAAAGACTACGTCACACCACGCGGCCCGCTGCCGATCCTGGATGCCATTAACTTATCATTACGACGCGGCGATGCGGTTTCGATTATGGGGCCGTCCGGCAGCGGCAAATCTACTCTCCTGTACATTCTCGGCGCGCTCGAATCACCGACGTCTGGCTCGGTCACGCTGGAAGGGCAAAATCCGTTTCAGCTTGCTGAAAACCAACTCGCCGCGTTTCGCAATCAAAAAATCGGCTTTGTGTTTCAGGATCATTGTTTACTGCCGCAATGTTCGGTGCTGGAAAATGTACTGGCTCCGACGCTGGTCGCAAAAACAAACGATAACTTTGCCGAACGCGCGCGAACGTTGCTTCAGCAAGTTGGTTTGAGCGAGCGACTGGAGCATCGTCCGGCAGAATTATCAGGCGGTGAAAAGCAACGCGTAGCGATTGCGCGCGCGCTGATTCGTCAGCCATTGTTATTGCTGTGCGATGAGCCAACCGGCAATCTGGATCGTGATTCGGCAGACAATGTCGCGTCCCTATTGCTTGATCTGCACAAACAGCAAAACACGATTTTGATTGTCGTGACGCACAGCCCGGAATTGGCAGCCAAGTTTCCGATTCGTTTTGAAATGCGCGGAAAACAATTACAACGATTAGCATGACTACATTCGCCTTGCTCAAAAACAATCTGACGTACTTCTGGCGCACGAATCTCGCCGTGATTCTCGGCGTGGCAACCGCTGTCGCCGTGCTGGCAGGCGCATTACTGGTCGGTGATTCGGTGCGCGCAAGCTTGCGCGAATTGGCGTTGTCGCGGCTCGGCAAAACGGATTTGATGATCGCAGGGACGAGCTTTTTCCGCGATCAGCTTGCCGCCGATTTACAAGCGCAGTCGCAGTTCGGCGCGCAGTTTAACGCGGCGTGTCCACTCATCGCGCTGCCCGGCGTAGCGACGCACGGCGACACGCAACGACGCGCAGGCGGCGTGCAAATCTATGGCGTAGACGAACGATTCTGGCAATTTCACGGACAGACGCAAACGCTCCATCACGACAGCGATGATGTCTTCATCAGCGAAGCGTTGGCGCGCGAATTGGAAGGCAAAGTCGAAGACGCGGTGATCGTGCGCATCGAAAAACCAACCGCGATTCCGGTCGAATCATTACACGGTCGCAAAGATGAATCGGGCATCACACTGCGCTCAACCATCAGAAAAATTCTGTCAACCGACGCGCTGGGAGAATTTTCGTTGCAGCCGCAACAAGGCGCAGTGCGGGCGGTCTTCGTGCCCCTCAAGCGATTGCAGCGTCAGCTAGAGCAAGACGACCAAGCAAACGTGATTTTACTCTCGGCAAAATCCCCCGAAGCTAATCAAAACGCGGCGGTGACGATGCTCAAGAGCGCCTACCAAATCGCGGATTTGGGCTTGAAAATTCGCACGCTTGAAAAGCAGCAAAGCCTCTCGCTCGAAAGTGACAGCGCCTTAATAGACGATCCACTGAGCATCAAAATACGCGCGGTCGCCGCCTCAGCGAAACTACAGGCGATGGATGTGTACAGCTATTTAGCGAACGCGATGCGGATCGGCAATCGGGAAGTCCC
This sequence comes from Blastocatellia bacterium, assembly GCA_016789725.1. Classification (GTDB taxonomy): domain Bacteria; phylum Acidobacteriota; class Blastocatellia; order RBC074; family RBC074; genus JAFDVL01. The sequence goes on from JAEUQN010000031.1 coordinate 33,563, forward strand.
CTATTCGCTCGTGACTGCAATTGCGCCGGACGAGTTCGCCCGATTGTTGCCACCCAATACCAGTCAAAATGCGTCTTCCATCGTCATCAATGATTGGACGGCGCGTGAATTGGGCGCCAAAGTCGGGGACGAAATCGCGCTGGATTATTACTTGTGGGAAGAGCAAGGAACGCTGGCGACGAAGACCGCGACCTTTCGCGTCGCCGCAATTGTACCAATGCAGGGCTTGGCGGCGGATCGTGATTTAGTTCCCGATTATCCGGGCATCTCCGGCGCAGAAAGTCTGGCCGATTGGGACCCGCCGTTTCCCGTTGACCTCACTCGTGTGCGCAAACAGGACGAAGATTATTGGCATGATTTTCGCACAACACCGAAAGCGTTTGTCTTGCTCGAAGCTGGGCAAAAGCTGTGGGCATCGCGCTACGGCAATCGCACTTCGATCCGTCTGACTCCGACATCAGGTAGCGATTTGGCGAGCGCGCGCACAAGTTATGAACAAGCCTTGCGCGGCGCGCTTGATCCGTTGCAATCGGGGTTGAGCCTTCACGCCGTGCGCGAACAAAGTTTGCAGGCCTCGCGCGGCGCAACCGATTTCGGCGAATATTTCACATACTTCAGCTTTTTTCTGGTCATCTCGGCGCTGCTGTTAACGGTGTTATTTTTCAAGCTCGGCATCGAACAACGCCTGGGCGAAATTGGCTTGCTGCGCGCGGTGGGATTTTCGATTGCGCAGATTCGTTCGTTGTTCTTGCGCGAAGGAATTTTGTTGGCGTTGATTGGCAGTCTCATCGGCATCGTCGGTGCGATTGCCTATGGCGGGTTGATGATGTACGGCTTGCGCACGTGGTGGGTCGGGGCAGTTGGTACAACATTGTTGCGCTTGCACATTGTGCCGCTGTCATTGCTGATCGGCACACTGAGCATCGTGCTGGTGGCAGTGCTTTGTGTTTGGTGGGTGCTCAGGTCACTCACCAAAACGTCGCCGCGCAGTCTGATGGCCGGAAACTCCCAGTGGTCGGTTGAAACCAAATCGCCGCATCGCCGCTTCACCATTTCGCCGCGCCTGTTCGCCATCGTCTTCGGCCTCATCGGGTTGCTGCTCCTGTTCAGCGCAGCGTTCAAATGGATCGGACAAGTTGGCGGTTTTTTTGGCGCGGGCATCACATTGCTGATTGCGCTGTTGTTTTTCTGGTCGTCGTGGTTGCGGGGGCAAAAGCAAATGATCGTGGGCAGCGGTTGGTGGCCGGTGTCGCAGCTTGGCTTTCGCAATGCGACCGTGCGACCGGGGCGCAGCGTGTTGTGCATTGCCTTGATTGCGTTCGCCACGTTCATCATCGTGGCGGTAGATGCGTTTCGCAAAGACAACAATGCTATTTCGTATGAGAAGAAATCTGGCACGGGCGGTTATTCATTGTCCGCCGAATCGTTGTTGCCCATCGTCCACGATCCGAATGTGAAAGCTGGTCGCGCGGAATTGAATCTGGAAGATGACGCAATGCAAGGAGTCAAAATTGAGCGGTTCCGCGTGCGACCGGGTGACGATGCAAGCTGCCTGAATTTATATCAGCCGCGTAATCCGCGCATTCTCGGTGTCAGCGATGAATTCATCAAAGCCGAGCGGTTTACGTTTCAAAACTCGCTCGCGGAAACGGCGGAAGAGAAAGCGAATCCCTGGCTCTTGCTCAACCAAACTACCAGCCACCAACCACCAACCACCAACCACCAAACGATTCCTGTCATCGCTGACGCCAATTCGATGACCTACGTCTTGCACAAATCGTTGGGCGATACGCTTCAAATCAACGATAGCAATGGGCAAACGGTCACGTTGCAAATCGTCGCGGCGCTCAGTGACAGCCTTCTGCAAGGCGAATTGCTGATGTCTGAGAAAAACTTTTTGCGTTTGTTTCCCGACCAACAGGGCTGGCGTTTTTTCCTGATTGATGCGACGAATTGGTCATCGGTGGCAACAGTCTTAGAAGATAAACTCTCAGACTTTGGCTTTGATGTCACCAATACCGCCGAAAAGCTTGCCGAATTTCATCGCGTCGAAAACACCTACCTTTCCACCTTTCAAGCCTTGGGTGGACTTGGGCTTTTGCTGGGGACAGTGGGACTGGCAGCCGTGTTATTGCGGAATGTGTTGGAGCGACGACGCGAATTGGCGTTGCTGCGCGCAACCGGGTTTCAGCCTTCACATTTGTCGCTCATGGTCGTCGCAGAAAACGTTTTGTTGCTCGGTTGCGGATTGTTGACAGGCATCGTCTGTGCGTTGTTGGCCGTTGCGCCTGCGCTTCTGGCGCGGGGTGGCAACGTGTCGCTGATTTCCTTGGGCTTGTTGTTGCTCGCCGTTTTACTGACGGGATTAGCAGCATCACTGGTCGCCGTTTCGGTCGTCAAACAAACTCCCATCCTGACAGCGTTGCGAGCAGAGTAGCCTTGTCACTTCCCTGCTCTTCCCTGCTCTCCAACCTGATTCGTCCTCACTAAAAATAACCTTTCTTTTCCCTCTCAAAAAAAATGTGAAAGGTTTTTTGTGCCTTGTCTTACCTGAGTGGAAGCGGTGAACGAAACCGGTGAAGACAAGCAGCGCAATTCACATTACTAAACCAAGCAAACCTGTAAGGAGGGAAAATCAATGTCACACCAAAATCAACTCAACCAAACAACGAACCAACGCCCAGCTCGCCGTCAAGGAATCACCTTTTTGTTGACCAGTGCTTTGTTTGCACTGTGCTGCTTCAGCAGCTTACAAATCAACGCGCAAACCAACCGATCCGGCGCACAAAACCGAGGCACAAATGAAGTGCGGCACCCATTGGTAGAAGCGCTGGACAAAGATGATCCGCGTGCTCAGTTAAACCCGGAATTGAGAAATGCGACCGCCATGCCAAATGCGATGCAATTTCCCGGCGCGCAGTCAGAAGATGGGCAGGAGCCGCGAATGGTCGAGTTCAATATGCAAACGGGCCGCGAGACTTCCTCAAAAGGGCACGTCACCACTGAATCATTGCCTGATGAGCTGCGGCTGGCTCCAGTCACTGGCTATCAAGGTCCCGGAGCCAAACCTGATCAAGGCGACCGCGAGGCAGAAAAAGCCAGCCGCAATGGCGCGGCGCAGATCGAAAGCTGTGGCGATAATTCGCAAGCCAACTACAATGTCGGCGCGTATCCGATGTCAGCTCAGGTCAAGATTTTCATGACTTTTCCGAATGGCGGCACATATCAGGGTTCAGGCGTGATGATCGGTAGCAAATACGTCCTGACCGCAATGAACAACGTCTACTACTCCGCCTTTGGAGGCCTGGCAACGCGAATCGAAGTGATTCCTGGATTGAACGGCTACTACAAACCTTTTGGCTCCGCGTATGCAAGCTACATTCGCTACTACTACGATGGGTATTCAAAGGTTGGGTTGCTCACGCTTGACCGTCACATCGGCAACAGCACGGGGTGGTTGGGTTATGGTTCCTATTCTGATTCGTATCTTTCATCGCGTTGGGGACATCAGTTCAGCTATCCAACCGACCGAGATTACGGGCGCGTGCTGTATTACAACAACGGCAACATTGCGAACCTCAATCGGGATTGGCTGTCAGTCGGTGTCACATACAACAGTGGAGAAATGGGCGCGGGCATGTACTTTCTGGATTATTACGGCAGCCGCTATGTTTTTGGCGTCTCGCAGGGAACGTGGAATTGCGGAACGTGGGGCAGCCGATTGACGGATTGGATCACCGGGCAATTACGATATGTAATTACCTACGGCCTGTGATTTGTTTGTTTCAGCCAGCCCCGTTCAGCAAGAGCGCCGCCGCAAAGCACTGAGACTTTGCGGCGGCGTTTTTCTTTTCCTGACAGAAGTTCGTCCTTACGCAAAGCGGCCTTGCTTTCCTGGTAAGCTTGCTGGGATGATGGAGTGCAGAGGACAAGACAGCAACGTTGCCCTCTGCACTCCAAATTCACGAAAAGGAAAAAGACAAATGCTTTGCAAGACGGTTCAGTGTCTGCTGCTCGTGTCGGCGCTCGTTTCCACCTGCGCCGCACAATCGAATTCACAAGTGGTTTATCTGTGGCCTGCTGGTCATCCAACATTGCAGGGCGCAAATGAAAAAGAAGTCACAACCCCACCCAATGCGTCGGCGGGACAACGCATCGCATCCATCGTCAATGTGCATAACCCTTCGCTCATCGTGCATCTGGCTCCTGTCAATAAAGCCACGGGCGCAGCAATGATTGTCGCGCCGGGCGGCGGGCATCGGCAATTGGTGATCGGCAGCGAAGGCACTGATTTGATTCCCTGGCTGCATGAAATGGGCGTGCATGTCTTCATCCTGAAATACCGCCTGGCGCAAACGCCGAATTACAAATACACCGTCGAAGGCGAAGCGTTGCAGGACACGCAACGCGCGATTCGCATCGTGCGTCAGCGGGCGCGCGAATGGGGTGTGAATCCGAGTCGAGTGGGCGTACTGGGCTTTTCTGCCGGAGGCGCATTGGCGGCACTGGCGGACATTCGTTTTGATCGCGGCAAAGCCGAGGCGACTGACGCGATTGAACGTCAAAGCTGTCGCCCGGATTTCGTCGGTTTGGTATATCCCGGCTGGGCACCAATGGACATCACCGCGCCCAAAGATGCGGCACCTGCATTTTTGACGAGCGCGGGATTGGACGACGCGTTTCATGCCAAACAAACCGTCGAGTTTCACAATTCACTCTTCAATGCCGGAGTGCAATCGGATTTGCATATCTACGCACACGGCGGACACGGCGGCGGCATCCGTCCGCGCGATGGCATTCCGTTTGGCACGTGGCCGAAGCGATTTGAAGAGTGGCTCGCGGATATGGGGATGCTGAAACCTGCGACCGGCACAGGTGCGAGCTTCAAAGGCCCGATTGGTATGCAGTTGTATTCCTTGCGCGATCAGTTTGCCAAAGACGTCCCGTCAACGCTCGACCGCGTGCGCGATTTCGGCATTCAGTACGTCGAATTGGCAGGCACCTACAAACTCAAACCGGAAGAATTCAAGAAACAACTTGACGCCAAAGGCTTGAAACCGATCAGTGGGCATTTCGGCTTTGAGCGTTACCGCGATGATGTCGAAGCGGTCGCGCGCGAAGCCAAAGCACTTGGCTTGCAATATGTCGGCTGTGCGTGGATTCCCCACCAGGATTCGTTCGACGAAGCCGAAGCGCGCGAAGCCATCGCCGTCTTCAATCGCGCAGGCGAAGCCCTGGCAAAACATGGCCTGAAATTTTTCTATCACATTCACGGTTATGAATTTCACCCGTTTGGCGATGGAACCTTGTTCGATTTAATCGTCAAAGAAACCAAGCCAGAGCAGGTGCGATTTGAAATGGATGTGTTTTGGGTGGTGCATCCGGGACAGGACCCGGTGAAGCTGTTGGAAAAATACGGAAACCGCTTTGAGCTAATGCACGTCAAAGATATGCGCAAAGGCACGCCGACCGGCTTGCTCACGGGAAAATCTGATGTCACCAACGATGTAGCAATCGGAACCGGCACGATGAAATGGCCGGAAATTCTGAAAGCCGCAGAAAAAGCGGGCGTGAAGTATTATTTCATCGAAGACGAATCGCCCGTTTCCATCGAACAAATCCCGCTCAGCATGCGCTTTTTGGAACGCGTGAAGTTTTAGAAAATCAGACAGGATTTACACGATTCTCAAGATTGAGTTTCGCTTGCGCCGATAAATCCTGTCCATTTTTTCAATCTTGTCTGAAAGATTTTTTCACACGTATGAAACGATTATTACTGCTGACCGCAACGCTGCTCTTTTCTCTCTACACCGTCCTATCACAATCCACCGCCATCGGCATCTTCGATAATCAAAGCGATGTGGGGGCGGTGAAACAAGCTGGGTCAGCGACCTACGATGCCGCCACCCAAAGCTATAGCGTAGCAGGCGGCGGCGAAAACATGTGGGCGACGGCGGACGGCTTTCATTTTGTGTGGAAGCGAATGTCGGGCGATGTGTCTTTCGCGGCAGACATCAAAATCCTGGGTACGGGCGGCAACGCTCATAAAAAGGGCGTGCTAATTATTCGCCAAAACCTCGACGCCGATTCAGCCTATGCCGATGCCGCAGTGCATGCAGATGGATTGACGTCGCTGCAATATCGTGAAGTCAAAGGCGGCCCCACACGTGAGATTCAATCGAATGTCAAAGGCCCGGCGCGCGTTCGCATTGAAAAAGAAGGCGACTATGTCTTTATGTCTGTCGCGCGTGACGGCGAGCCGTTGCGTTCAGCGGGCGGCTCGTTCCGCATCAAGCTGACGGAGCCATATTACATTGGCCTCGGCGTCTGCGCGCACGACAACAATGCACTGGAAAAAGCAGTGTTTTCCAACGTCGAACTGAAGAGCACCAAAACGCTGGAAAGCACGCTCGAAACGATTGCGATTTCGTCGAAAGATCGCAAAGTTGTTTACACCGCGAACGAACATTTTGAAGCGCCAAACTGGTCACCGGACGGCAAATATTTTCTGCTGAATCGCGCCGGGCGGATGATCAAAATCCCTGTGGGCGGCGGTGCGATTGAAACGCTGGAGACAGGCTTTGCCATTCGTGCCAATAACGATCACGGCATTTCGCCCGACGGCACGCAACTGGTCATCAGCGATCAATCGCAATTTACGAACGAGGCAAAAACACAGCGGCAATCGTTGATTTACACGCTGCCGATTACGGGTGGCACGCCCAAACGCATCACTAAACTTGCGCCATCGTACTGGCACGGATGGTCGCCCGATGGCAAAACGTTGGTGTATTGCGCCGACCGCAACGGCAATTACGATGTTTACAGTATCCCGGTCGAAGGGGGCGAAGAGAAACGCTTGACGACCGCCGAGGGATTAGACGATGGCCCCGAATATTCGCCCGATGGGCAATACATTTATTTCAATTCGGTGCGCACGGGACTGATGCAAATTTGGCGGATGAAACCGGATGGCAGCGAGCAAACGCAGATCACCAAAGACGAATACAACAACTGGTTTGCGCATCCATCCCCAGACGGCAAATGGCTGGTTATCATCTCGTATGAAAAAGACGTGACCGGGCATCCCGCCAACAAAGATGTCATGTTGCGGCTGATTCCTGTGACGCCAACGGGCTATGGCGAAATCCAGGTGCTGGCGAAATTGTTCGGAGGACAAGGCACCATCAATGTCCCGTCGTGGTCGCCCGACAGTCGTCAGTTGGCGTTTGTGAGCTACCGATTGGTAAGACAATAAGCTTTATCGCATCTCCTGCAACGCTGATCTTGATGAAGGATCTGCTTTGATCTGTTGATCCGTTGTCCCTTTGTTGTTATCCATCTTGAAGAAGGTCTATCCAATGAAATTCGCATCTTATTTGCTCATCACAATTGTTCTGCTGGTGCTTGCGTCTCCCAGCTTCGCACAAAAATTACCCGCACCGATTTTGCTCTGGCCGAATGGCGCGCCGGGAGCGACGGGAACCTCAGATGAAGACAAGCCTGCCGTCATTCCGTTCGTTCCCGCCGAATCAAAACGCACTGGTGCGGCGATTCTGGTAATCCCCGGCGGTGGATTTACGATTCGTGCGACCGACCACGAAGGCGTGCTGGTTTCGCAATGGCTCAGGTCACAAGGCATCACAGCGTTTCTGCTGCGTTATCGCCTCCGACCGCTTTACACGCGCAACGAATGGCTGAAGGATGGGCAACGCGCAATGCAATACATTCGCGCACACGCGGCGGAATATCACATTGCGCCGCATCGAGTGGGAGCGGTCGGCTTCTCTGCCGGAGCGCAATTGGCGGCGGATTTGTCTTTCAATGCCCTGCCCGGTCAGGCCGAAGCACAAGACCCGATGGATCACTTCTCGACACGACCGGATTTTCAGATTCTGGCGTACGGCTCAATGCAAATGCCAACCACGTTGGATCAGGCGACGATTGCCAAGTTGCCGCCTGCGTTCCTGTACGGTACGGTCGAAGATGCAGGCAGTATGGGCGGTTTGCTGAATCTTTATACCAGCCTGTATCGCGCGAAAGTCCCCGTCGAAGCGCATTTCTTTCGCAACGGCGAACACGGCTCCGGCTTTGCGATTGGCGATCCGGTTTTAGGCGAATGGCCGAAGCTGATGCACACCTGGTTGACCGTGAGCGGTTTTCTGACCGACAAGCCGCGCTACCAATTGCCGGGGATTGTGAAGCTGGGTGGCTCGCCATTGCTGCGCGGGATGTTGGTGTTGACGCCGGTAGATAATCCCGGCGCGCCGCCCGTCATCGCGTACATCACAAACGCGCACACGCGCGCACTCGGTTCATTCATCGTCCCGCAAAATCAAGGCCCGGTCGCGGGCAAATATCGCGTCGAAGTGCGACAGGAAGCGACGCGTTGGACGAGCAATTCGCGCGATCCGTTTATGCTCAAGGTGATGGAAAAACAACGGAACAATGCGCTGACTGACGCTGACCGCAAAGAGTGGGGCGAGTATTTGCGCAAACGCGATCTGTCACCGAGCATCGAAAATCAGCGCGTGTTCAGTCGGCAGCGCCCGAAAGACAAGAAGGATTACATCATCGAAATCAAAGACGGCTCCGAAATCGTGCTCGAAGTGTTCAGCCGTTGACGAAAGGTAATCAACATGGCAGCAGCAAATGACGTCTACCAAAGCGCGCGACTTGCGGCGGGATATGCGTTTCATCGCCCGCCGGTTCACCCGCACATCATTGCAAAGCTGCGCGAGCGGCTGCAACTCACAGAACCGTTGCCACGCGCGCTCGACATCGGTTGCGGCGCAGGGCTTTCGACGGCAGCCTTGGAACCATTAGCGAAAACCGTCGTTGGCCTTGAACCAATCGCCACGATGCTGGCCCATCACAAAGCGGTTTCGACACAAGCCCACTTCGTCGTTGCCAAAGCCGAGCAGTTGCCGTTTGCGGCACAGTCGTTTGATTTGCTGACAGCGGCGGGAGCCTTGAATTATGCAGATTTGGAGCGCTTCTTTCCTGAAGCGGTGCGAGTGTTGACGGCAACCGGCGTGCTGGCGATTTACGATTTTTCCGAAGGCAAGCGGCTGCGCAATGATCGCCGTTTGGAAGCCTGGTACGACGCTTTCAAGCAACGCTACCCTTCGCCGCCGGGTTATGCGCTGCCGATTCGAGAGTTGAATTATGAACGGTACGGTTTGCGCCTGTCGGGGTACGAAGAATTGGAAGTTGCGGTGCCGATGACGCACGAAAGCTATGTGCGCTATGCCTTGAGCGAAACCAGTGTGGAATTGGCGCTGGCGAATGGCGCGGCAGAAACTGACATTCGTGCGTGGTGTAGTGAAACCCTGGCTGACATTTTTGACGAATCCCAGCGCGACGTTTTATTCGACGCCTACATCGCGTATGTGACACGCGAGAACTGAGCCACGATGCAAATTCAATTACTCAACGCAGGCAACGAAGCCGTTTTGCAAGCCGTCGCGCCCGATGTGTTCGACGATCCGATTGATCCGGCAGCGGCGGCGAAGTTCCTGGCCGATCCCAATCATTACCTCGCTGTGGCTCTTGACGATAGTATTGTCATTGGCTTTGTGAGCGCCGTGCGGTATTTTCATCCCGACAAACCAAACCCTGAATTGTGGATCAACGAAGTCGGTGTCGCAGATTCCCATCGCGGACAAGGCATCGCGCGGCGTTTGATGGAAGCGGTGCTTGACGAAGCGCGACAACCAGGCTGCGCTGAAGCCTGGGTGCTGACGCATCGCAGCAATCGCGCGGCAATGCGGTTGTATGCCAGCAGCGGCGGCAACGAAGCAGAAGAGGACGACATCGTGATGTTTGAATTCAATTTGTAGTGACATCGGTACAGTACCGCGAGCGGTAGCGACCGGTTTTTTAGTTACCAACTCGCTACCGCTCGTCGTACCGTACCGATCTGAGGAAGCCCCTGTATGAAAACTACTCGCAGAGAATTGCTCAAAACCGCAGGCGCAGCGGCACTCGTCCCTTCGCTGGCAAATGCGCAATCCAAAACTTCGTGGCCGGTCATCCCTGGCGCAGGCCATCCGCGCATCTGTCTGGGCGCTGCCCCCAATCTCGATGAGGCGGGAATGCGCAAGATTAAGCAAATCGGCGTGGATTATGTGTTGATGGGCGGGCCGCCGATTCCGTGGACGGAAGATGTGTTGCGCGAACGGATGAATCGTTTTGCAGCGCAGGGCTTGACGATTATCAATATGATGATCGGCGGCTTTCCGAACACGTTGTTTGGCCGACCAGGGCGCGATGAAGAAATCGAAAAGGTCAAAGCCTCCATTCGCGCGGCAGGCAAAGTCGGACTGCCCGTCGTTGAATATAACTTCTACGCCCATCGCATTGTTGAAGGGTATTATGAAGAGTTGGGCCGCGCGGGCGCAGGGATGACCGCGTTCAATCACGACCGCGTCAAAGACCTGCCGCCGCTGCCGGAAGAAGGAATGCGTACGCTCGACGAGATGTGGGCGAACATCACGTACTTTCTCAAAAGGATCATTCCCGTCGCCGAGCAAGCCAACGTACGAATGGCGCTGCATCCGAACGATCCGCCCGCTCCGACGAGTCGTCAGTCACAACAAATTATGGCAACGCTCGCAGGCTGGAAAAAGCTCGTGGACATTGTGAAAAGCCCGGCGAACGGCATCACGTTTGATTGCGGCGTAACGCGCGAACTCGGCGAAGACCCGATTGCTGTGGCGAAATATTTCGGCGCGCGCGACCAGATCAATCACGTCCATTACCGCAACGTGACGGTGCGCAAACCGTATGTGGATTACACCGAAGTCTTCCTCGACGAAGGGCAAGTGAATATGTTTGCCGTGATGCAGGAACTGGTGAAGATGAAATACAAACTTGGATTGTATCCCGAACATCCGCGCGCGATTGACCTCGACCGCGAACGACCGAACGGCATCACGGGCGGCTATGCCAAAGTCGGCGGCGGCGGATTCGCAGGCGAGATTTACAACGTGGCGTACACGAAAGCGATGTTGCAGGCGGTGTTGTCGCAGTGATTTTGGCAATGAATTTGTATGTTGTATATGATCGTTGAGCATTTCAGGAACCACGATGCCACGCCCATCTATCAACGCTTTCGTGAATGCGGGCGTTTGGCTCCTGAAGGACTGACGTATGTTTCAAGCTGGGTAGATGAACACTTCCATCGTTGTTTTCAATTGATGGAAACCGATGATGCCGCCTTGCTTGACGAGTGGATGGCGAACTGGAATGATCTGGTTGAGTTTGAAGTGTTCCCTGTGCTGCCCTCAAGCGAAGCAGCCGCAAAAATTTTCGAGTCATAAAATTTAGGAGTTGCTATGAAACGAAGACGATTTATCCAAACGGTCGCCGCCGCGCCCGCGATTGCGATTCCGGCGACTGCGCCTGCCGCCCAACCTGCGACACAACGTCCGCCAGCCGAAGCGCCGAAATTTGAACTTTCTCCGCTTGATGCTGTCGGCGATACCACGCCGCGATTTTTCAGCGCCGCGCAACTCGCGACACTGCGCAAGCTGAGTGATGTCCTGATGCCCCCACTAAATGGTATGCCCGGCGCGTTGGAAGCGGGTGCGCCGGAGTTTTTAGATTTCCTGATTGGCGCTTCTGCCGCAGATCGCAAGCAGCTTTACAAAAACGGCCTCGACACGCTGCAAACACAAGCGCAGAAAAAATTCGGCAAAGCGTTCGCGGACTTGAACGAAACGCAAGTCGGAGAATTGCTTGCGCCGCTCAAGAAGCCGTGGACGTACGAACCGCCTGCCGATCCGTTCGCGCGGTTCCTGCGTGAAGTGAAAGCCGATGTGCGCACCGCAACGATCAACTCGCGTGAGTATTCCACCGCTGGTTCCGCCGGTCGGCGCGGCGGCGGGGTGGGACAATATTGGTATCCGATAGATTAAGGTGGCTAGTGGCTGGTGGTCGGTTGTTAGTAGGTTGTTTCTTTCGACAACTAACTACCAGCCACCAGTCACCAACCACCAACCACCAGCCACTTTTATGACCAAAGAAACCTACGACGTACTCATCATCGGCTCTGGCGCTTCCGGCGGGATGGCCGCGTACACACTCACGCAAAAGGGCATCAAATGCTTAATGCTCGAAGCCGGGCCGCTGGTAGATTTCAATCGGCAACGCACGCTCAAACCCGTGTATGAATTGCCCTATCGCGGGATGGGCAAACCGGGCAAGCTGCCGCGTGTCTTTCAAGCCAATGAATTCAATGCGAGCCAATGGGTAGACGAAACCGATGTGCCGTACACGCACGATCCAAAAGAGCCTTACAACTGGGTGCGCATTCGGATGCTCGGTGGCAAATCGCTGTTCTGGGCGCGCATGTCGTATCGCCTGAGCGATTACGAATTCAAGGGCAAAGATCACGATGGCTTCGGCGAAAACTGGCCCATTAGTTACGCGGAGCTGGCTCCATTTTATGACCGCGTCGAACCGATCTTTCGCGTGTCCGGTCGCAAAGAAGGATTGCCACAATTGCCTGATGGCATTTTTGTCGAAGACACTTCGCCCGATGCTGGCGCGCTCAATCGCTTTCGTGACGCAGGCAAATCACTCAATCTCACGGTCACCAAAATCCGTCGCTCGCTCGGCGATGGTCAGTTTGCGAGTTCGTACAATTTGCTGCTGCCTGCTGCACAAGCTACTGGCAATTTGACGATTGTGCCGAATGCGGTCGTGCGCGACATCACGACGGATAAAAAGACGGGCCTGGTCAATGGTGTGAATTATGTGGATCGGCAATCTGGTCGCGCGCTGCACGCGAAGGCGAAAGTCGTTGTGGTTGGCGCATCGTGTTTGGAGAGCACGCGCATTTTGCTCAACTCAAACATCGCCAATTCCAGCGGCGTGCTCGGTCATTACTTGCACGATCAGTTTTACATCTCGAACGGTGTGCAGGCGGTTGTGCCTGAGGCAAAGGGCGGCAACGCTCCGCGCGGATTGATGGGCGGTTCCGGTTATTTACCGCGCTTCCGCAATCTGAAAACGAAAGAGAAAAACTTCATTCGGGGGTACGCGACCGATTTGAATCCCAGTGGCACACCGGATGCGAAATACTTCGGCACGTGGGGCACAGAGTTGCAAAAACAACTTGATGAACATCGCGGGGCGGCATTCGGCACAACGATCATGGGCGAAGTGCTGCCGCGCTTTGAGAATTACGTGAAGCTTGATCCGAAGGTCACGGACAAATGGGGCATTCCCGTGTTGAATTTTCATTGCCGCTATTCCGACAACGAATTCAATATGGCGAAAGACGCCGTCGCGACGATCAGCAACATCTGCAACGACGCGGGCTTCAAAGTGCTGCACGGAAATGACAAGATGTTTCCGCCCGGCCACAGCATTCACGAACTCGGCACGTGTCGGATGGGCGACGATCCGAAGAAATCCGTGCTGAACAAATGGAATCAAAGCCACGACATCAAGAACCTGTTTGTCGTAGACGGCAGCAGCTTTGTGACGGGCGGTGCGCAAAACCCGACGCTAACGATTCTGGCGTTGACGATGCGCGCGTCAGAATATTTGGCCGAACAGTTACGCAAAGGAGATTTGTGAAGCGAGTAAAAACAATCCTCCAGTTAAGTTGTGTTATTGCCGCCTGCGTGATCGCGGTTGTTGCGCAAACCGAACAGCAGCCGCTGCCCGGCCCGCAACAGCCAATTGCATTTAGCCACAAACTGCACGCGGGGACGCAAAACTTGAAGTGTGCGACGTGCCACAAAAATCCTGATCCGGGCGATAGCATGGGGCTAGCTACGGCTGGGCTGTGTATGCAATGCCATTCGGATGTCAAACCGGACAGCCCGGAAATTCAAAAGCTTGCGGCGTATGCCAAAGATAACCGCGAGATTAAATGGCGGCGCGTATATCAAATCCCGTCGTACGTCTTTTTCAGTCATCGTTCGCACCTGACCGCAGGCGCAACGTGCGTGACCTGTCACGGCGAAGTCAAAGAGATGGCGCAAATGTACAAAGCCAAAGAAATCAATATGGCTAGTTGTATGAATTGCCATCAGGCCAATAAAGCCAGCACCGATTGCATGTTCTGCCACGAAAAGATGAATTGAGATTTTTTCACCGCAGAGGTGCAGAGATCACGCAGAGTTTCGCAGAGTTTTTTTGAGATGACGGAACACACTGAAAGAACGAAACAAACGGAATGTAACAACTCTCTATACTTTCTCTGCGCCTCTACGGTGAAAGCACTCTGAATAACTTCCATCACTGAATCAAAGGAACCAATATGATCACCTCTCTCTCCCGTCGCTCTTTTCTTTCACTGGCCGCTTCTGCCTCCGTCGCGCTCGCCTTGCCCGCTACCGCGAAAAAACGTTTGCCTATTGGCATCGAACTTTATGCTGTGCGCGATGAGTTGCAGAAAGACCTGATGGGCACAGTTCGCAAAGTCGCCCAACTTGGCTACGAAGTCGTCGAGTTCTATTCGCCGTACACGCAATGGACAACTGACTATGCGAAAGACGTGCGCAAGCTGCTGGACGAACTGAAAATCAAATGCCTCTCGACACATAACAGCGCGAACGTCTTCACGCCGGAAAACCTGCCGAAGGCGATTGAGTTGAATCAAATCATCGGCTCGAAGACGTTGGTAATGGCAAGCGCGGGCCGCGTCGAAGGCGGCATTGATGGCTGGAAAGGCGTTGCTGAAAAACTGGCGAAAGCCCAAGAAAAACTCAAACCGCTCGGCATGCGCGCGGGTTTCCACAATCACAAGATCGAATTCGTAGCGATAGACGGCAAACGCCCGATTGAAGTATTGGCCGCCAACACGCCGAAAGATGTGACGCTGCAATTCGATGTCGGCACAGCCGTTGAAGCCGGAGCCGATTGCATCGCGTGGATCAAAGCCAATCCAGGCCGCATCCGTTCGCTGCACCTGAAAGACTGGACGGGTGCAGCCAACAAAGCCGACAAAGGCTACCGCGTATTATTCGGCGAAGGCGATGCGCCTTGGCAGGAAATTTTCAAAGCAGCCGAAGCCAAAGGTGGTGCGGAATATTACCTGATGGAACAGGAAGGCAGTCGCTACTCTTCGATGGAAACGGCGGAAAAATGTCTCGCAACGTACAAGAAAATGCGGGCGTAGCGGGAACGGTACCGCGCGCGGTAGCAAGCGTGCCTTGGCGACCACAGCGTTTTCATCGCTAAGCCGCTCGCTACCGTGCGCGGTACTGTTCCGGTAATTCAATAGGGAGAAAATCATGACCAAACGATTCTTTCGTCTTACCTTGCTCAGCGCATCATTATTGCTCGGCGCGGCGGGCATCGTTTTGCAACCACAAGTTGCGGCGACGAATATTACGCAAGTAGACGCCCGCGCAATCACGCAAAAAGTTTGCGGCTCTTCCTGTCACGCCCTGGAGCGCGCCACTGTATCGCCGCGTAGCCGTGCGCAATGGGAAGATGTCATGAGCAAGATGATTTCGATGGGCGCGAAAGCTACGGATGAAGAATACACAATCGTGCTGAATTATCTGGCGACCAATCACGGACGCGATGCTGGTACGGGAACGGTCAATCGTCCTGCGGGCAAATCCGTTGGCGTATTAGGTGCGGGCGCGAATGACAAACATATCGTAGACAATACTGCCGCTGATCGTGGCCGTTCTGTCTGGGCTATGCAATGTATTGGTTGCCACGGCACGACCGCGCGCGGCACGGATAAAGGCGCGAACCTGATTCGTTCGGATATGATGTGGAGCGACCGTTACGGCAGTGACCTGATGCCGTTTTTGCAAAAGGGACATCCGACGCAAAGCGGCGTTGCCAGTAACACCCTCAGCAAAACGCAGGTCGAAGACCTGTCGCATTTTATTCATCAACGGCTCTATGACACGTTGCGCGGTTCGCCGATTTTCAATCCGCAAAATGTGCTGACCGGCAACGTCAAAGAAGGCGCGGCGTATTTCAATGGCGCAGGCCAATGCGCTTCGTGTCATTCAGCAAAGGGCGATTTGGCGGGCTTTGGCAGAAACAATCCGGTGAACATTCAGCAACGTTTTATGTTCCCGCGCCCGCGCACGAAAAAACTGACGATCACGGTGACGCCTGCGAATGGCGCGGCGATCACTGGAACGCCCGTTCACATTGATGATTTCAGCGTTTCGCTGCGCGATGACGACGGTGAATATCACTCATGGAAGCGCACAGCTTCACTGAAAGTCGTCAAGAATGATCCACTGAAAGCACACATCGAACTGCTCGACAAAATCACTGACAAAAACATGCACGACATCGTTGCTTATCTGGAGACATTAAAATGAAAAACATCACGGCATTCCTTTTTATTGCTCTTTTGGCTGGGCCGTTGTTCGCGCAAGGCAGTCTTGATCCTGCCAAAGTTGGGCAAGCACCGACTGATTCGTGGACCAGCTATCACGGCGATTATTCAGGGCGGCGGTACAGCACGCTCAATAAAATCAATACGACAAACATCAACTCGCTGAGCCTGGCGTGGGTCTATCGCGCGAATACGAATCAAGGCGCGATTAAATCTTCGCCGCTGGTTGTTAACGGTGTGATGTATTTCACCGTGCCCAGTCACGTGTGGGCGATTGATGCGCGTTCGGGCCGCGAAATCTGGCATAAAACCTGGAAAACCGAAGGCGGCATCACCATCGGCAATCGCGGCGTAGGCATTTTGGGCGACACGCTGTATGTCGAAACCACCGATTGCTATTTGCTCGCGCTGAATCTGAAAGACGGTCAGGAAAAATGGCGCAAAACGATTTGCGATTTGGATCAATTCTTCTTCGGCTCGACCGCGCCAATCATCGTCAAGAATCACGTCATCACAGGCATCAGCGGCGACGACTTAGACCGCGCTGGATACATTCAATCGCACGATCCGGTCACAGGCAAAATGCAATGGCGCTGGTACGTCGTGCCGCAAAAGATGGGTGAACCCGGCAGCGAAACCTGGCCGAACGAAGATGCCATGAAACACGGCGGCGGCATGACGTGGCAACCAATCACGTATGATCCTGAACTGAATTTGATTTACGTTGCGACGGGCAATCCGCAACCTGTCATCGCGCACAAGAATCGCGCGGGTGCGAATCTGTTCACCGAATCCATCGTCGCGCTCAATCCCGACACGGGCAAGATGGTTTGGTATTTTCAGTGTTCGCCGCACGACACGCACGATTGGGACGCAACGCAAGTGCCCGTGTTGTTTGACGGCGAAATCAACGGGCAAAAACGCAAGCTGCTGGCGCAGGCGAGCCGCAACGGATTTTTCTTTGTGCTGGATCGCGCGACGGGCAAAAACATTTCTTCGACGGAATTCGTCAAAACCAACTGGTCGAAAGGACTTGATGCCAAAGGCCAGCCGATTCCGAATCCCGCGAAAGACCCGCAAGTAGACGGCGCACTCGTGACGCCCAATCAATACGGCGCGACGAATTGGCCGCCGCCGAGTTTTAGCCCTGACACCGGACTGTTTTACGTGAATTCGTTTCGCGCGTTCAGCATCTATTACATCTACGACCCGGACTTGGATAACCCGCAAGGCTGGGGCGGCACGGATCGCGGCGGTTGGCAGGAAGCGATGATGCAGGCCATTGATTACAAGACGGGCAAAATTCGCTGGAAACATCCATGGGAAGGCGGCGGCTCGCGTTCGGGCGTGTTGAGTACAGCGGGCAATCTGATTTTCACGGGCGACGGCTCGAACAACTTCGTCGCGCTTGACGCGCGCACAGGCGAAGCGTTGTGGCACGCGAATCTCGGCGCAGGCGTTGCGAACGGCCCCATCACGTATGAATTGGACGGCGCGCAATATGTCGTCACAGGCGCGGGCGATATGCTCTATGGGTTTGTGATGCACCCCAAAGATAGCCCGCGTCAACTTTCGCAACGAAAAAATCAGTAGCGGAGAAACGTTTGGTAACATAGAAGAATATGCGGGTCTGAGCAAAACACCTCAGATGTTATTAGCCGATTACATCATTGATCACCAGAACATTGACTGGGGAACAATCCTGGCAGACTGGGCTTGGCTGTTGCCTGAGGAACTGACAGTTTGGCTGATGAATTGTTATGGCGATCTTTTCTTGATCTTTGATGACGGTTCGATTCACCTGCTTGATGTTGGTGCTGGAACAATAGAAAGGTTGGCAGACGATAAAGACGATTTCTGCCAGAAGATTGATGAGGGCAATAATGCCAATCAATGGCTTATGATTCCGCTAGTTGATCGTTTGGTGGAAGCGGGCAACTTGCTTTCAGAAGGCTGTTGCTACAGCTTTGTGATTTCCCCTGTGCTGGGTGGTCAATATTCAGTCGAGAATACTGCCACGCTGAGTATCGTCGAACATTACAGCCTTTATGCTTCCATTCACCAACAAATTGAAGACTTGCCAAATGGAACAACGGTGAAGTTGACCGTACAAAATTAGGATCACGGTTATGTTACTCAAGACTTGTTTAGCTTTCGCGCTGATTGCTTGCGTATTCGTATTCACAACTCGCACGGTCAGCACCCAAACCCAAAACGCCCCGCGCGCCGAAGTTGCGGGCATTCCCGTCAATTATGACGAAGCCAAAATTGTTAACTACACACTGCCTGATCCGCTGATGCTGGCGAATGGCAAGCCTGTGCGCGATGCCAAGACGTGGATGCAAAAGCGACGCCCAGAAATTGTGCGGTTGTTCGAGGAACATCAGTATGGCAAAAGCCCCGGACGTCCGGCGGGCCTGAGCTTTGATGTTTTTGACAAAGGCACGCCTGCGTTTGACGGCAAAGCGATCCGTCGTCAGGTGACGATTTATTTTTCGCCCAAGAAAGACGGGCCGAAAATGGATTTGCTGGTGTACCTGCCTGCGAATGTAACGAAGCCGGTGCCGCTTCTGCTCAACGTAAGTTTCACGGCGAATTCCAATGCCGTGAACGATCCCGGCATCAAGCCCGGCGAGATCTGGAACCGCGACAAGAAACGTGTGCCTGCGCCGAAAGACGGGCGCTTCGGCAGTTTGAAAATACTGCCGTTTCTGGAAGCAGGCTTTGGCATCGCGATGTTTTATTACGGCGATGTTG